>VBOY01000007.1:81070-98885 GCA_005893295.1 Candidatus Eiseniibacteriota bacterium
CTGCATCGAGTAGGACTTCGAGAACGAATGGAACTCGATCGTGCGCTCCTTGGCGCGATCGAATTCCAGGAACGAGCGCGCCCGGTAGGACGAATCGAGCGACAGGTCGCAGTACGCGATGTCCGACAGCACGAACAGTTCGTGCGCGCGCGCGAAGCCGAGCAGCTCGGCGTAGAACTCGGCGGTCTCGACCGCCGCGGTCGGGTTGTTGGGGAAGTTGACCGCGATCGCCTTGGCCCGGCTCGCCTCCGCGGTCGGGATCGCCGACAGGTCTGGGAGCATCCCGCGCTTGGGGTCGAGCGGGACCTCGACCACTCGGATCTGGGCGATCGCAGCCTGGCCGATATAGGCGGGGTAGCAGGGGGTACAGAGCAACAGGGTGTCGCCGGGATCGAAATGGGCGAGCAGGAACTTGGAGATCCCTTCCTTCGAGCCCACGCACGCGGTGGTCTCGGTGGCGGGGTCTACGGTGACTCCGAAACGCCGCTGGTACCACTGAGCGACGGCGCCCCGGAACTCGGGCAAACCGTTGAACGAAGGGTAGCGGTGATTCTGAACCGCGGGGTCGTCCAGCGCGGCCTTCAAGGCCTCGATGGCCCGTGGGGGGGGTCTCAGGTCCGGATTTCCGACCCCCAAGTCGATCACATCTACGCCTTGCCGCACCTTTTCGTCGCGGTCTTGAAGCACCTTGGCGAGCGTGTAGGTGGGCAGTCCCTTGTAGCGCTCCGCGGGCTCAAGCATCGGTTTGACAGGCGATTGGCTGGACGACATAGTCTCCGTTTCTCGGGCCTCCATGGAGGCGGCACCGGACTTGCGACATTCACAATTCGTGAAAGCGTCAAGCCATCCTAAAGCGGCGGCAGGGCTTTGGCCAGCCAGAAGGATCCTGGCTTGGAGCTTGGCCGGTCTGCTCGTCGCGGCCTCTCTCTCGACCTCGTGGCGTGTTCCCAGCGCCGATTCCACCGACAGCAGCGCCGACAGCGGCTCGATCACGGCGGCGGTGGCGCCGCCCGCCTTCCGCGAGACCTTGCCCGCGGCCCCGCGACCCTTCCAGAAGGGGGAATCGCTCAAGTTCACCGTCCAATACGGGTTCATCCATGCCGGCTACGCGTACCTCGAGGTCCCCGAGGTGCGCGAGTGGAATGGACGATCGGTCTACTCCTTGGTCGCGCGGGCCGAGTCCAACAATTTTTTCAGCAAGTTCTACAAGGTCCGCAACCGGATCGAATCCTACTGGGACACGCTCGGGCACGTCAGCATGCGCTACGCCGAGAACCGGCGCGAAGGAAAGTACCGGGCGCGGAGCGAAATCGTGTTCGATTACGCGAAGCAACAAGCCCTGTACCAGGACGGAGAGACGTTCCCGATCCCGCCGGAGGTGCAGGACGCGCTGTCCTCCTTCTACTACACGCGACTCCAGGCTCTCCCCCTGGGCGGCAGCGTCGTCTTCGATTACCATGCCAGCCGCAAGAGCCAGCCGCTCGAAGTCCGGATCCTGGGACGCCAGCGGGTCGAGACACCGGCCGGCAAGTTCAACTGCGTGGCGATCGAACCAATTCTCAAGGCGGGCGGGATCTTCAAGAGCAAGGGTCGACTGGTCATCTGGCTCACCGACGACGAGCGCCGCATGCCGGTGATGATGAAAAGCAAGGTGTTGATCGGTTCCATCAGCGCGCTGCTGGTGAACGCCAAGACCGGGACCTGATGGGGCGCTACGCGGAGGCCGACCTCTCGCGCCTCAGGGTCGGCTCGGCGCTCGATCGTTCCACGCGGGTCGCGGTCGAAGACTTTGCCCGCCCGCTCGACCCCCGGGCCGCGGCCGCGGTGCTCGCCTCCCTGCCGGACCAGCTGGCCGCGCGCGCCCTGCGCGAGGTGGTCGCGCGGGTGGTGATGGCGCACCGCGACCGCAGGCCGGTCCTCACGATGTGCGGCGGGCACGTGGTCAAGGTCGGCGTCTCCCCGTGCCTGATCGGCTTGCTCGAGCGCCGGGTGATCTCCCATCTGGCGTTGAACGGAGCCGCGGCCCTGCACGACGTCGAGATCGCCCGGCAGGGGCGGACCTCGGAGGACGTCGAAGCGCACCTGCATGACGGATCGTTCGGCATGGTGGACGAGACCGGCGATTTCATGAACGGCGCCCTGACGGAAGGGGCCCGGCGTAACGAGGGGCTGGGCGAGTGCTGGGGGCGCGCCTTGATCGAGGAGCGCCCGCCGCATCTGGAGGCGAGCCTTCTCGCCGCCGCCTACCGGCTCCGCGTCCCGGCCACGGTGCACGTCGCCATCGGCACCGACACGATCCACCACCACCCGCGATGTGACGGCCGCGCACTCGGAGAGGGGGCACTGCGGGACTTCCGCATCCTGGCGGCCACGCTCGCAGAGGCACGCGGCGCCGTGGCGCTCAACCTGGGGTCGGCCGTGCTCATGCCGGAGGTATTCCTCAAGGCGTTGGCGGTGGCTCGCAACCTGGGGGCGGATCTCTCCGACCTGACGACCGCCAACTTCGACCAGATCCAGCACTACCGCCCGCGGGTGAACGTCGTCGAGCGCCCGACGCGCGGGACGGGTGGCCGAGGATACGCGCTCACCGGCCACCACGAGATCCTGATCCCGCTATTCGCCGCGGCGGTGTTGGCCGAGCTAGGCTGAGAGGAGCCGCGCGCCCTGCCGGGGGCGCCCGGGACGGGCCGCCGCGCCGGGGGTCGCATGGCGCCGCGATCAGGAGGCGTGATGTCGAAGGCCAGCGTGCTGGTGGTGGTGCCTGCCTTCAACGAGGAAGAAAGCCTCGCCGCCACGCTCGACGAGCTGGCGAGGACGACGCGCGCCGACGTGCTGGTGGTCGACGACGGTTCGCGCGATCACACCTCGGGGATCGCTCGCCAGCACGACGTCCACGTGCTGCGGCACGCCGTGAACCTGGGCGTGGGAGCGGCGCTCCAGACCGGCTTCCGCTACGCCCTCGAGCGAGGCTATGACATCGCGGTCCAGCTCGATGCCGACGGCCAGCACGACCCGGCCTATCTGGAATCCCTGGTGGAGCCGGTGGCGAGTGGCGCGGCCGACGTGGCGATCGGATCGCGCTACGTCGCCCGCACCGGCTACCGCGCGCCGCGTGCCCGCCGACTCGGCATGGTGGTCTTTTCCACGATCGTTCGTCTCGGGATCGGACGCCGCATCGCCGACACGACCTCCGGATTTCGCGCCTACGGGCGAGCGGTCATGGAGGTCTGCCAGCACGACTTTCCGCAGGACTTTCCGGACGCCCCGCTCCTGATCACGCTCGCCCGGATGGGATTCCGCACCTGCGAGGTTCCGGTCGAGATGCGCGAGCGCGGCGCCGGGCGCTCCTTCTATACCCTGGGCAAGTCACTCTACTATCCCTACAAGAACGTGCTCGCGTCGCTCATGGCATTGCTGCGCCGCTCGGCGTAATCGAAAGGAGCCGGACGATGGAATTCTTGTCGCGCACCCAGATCATCCTGGCGCTCGGGGCCGTGGGGCTGGCGCTGTTCGTGCTCGAGCTGGTCAGGAGCCGCCGCCTGTCCGAGGAGTACTCGTTGTTGTGGGTGGTGGCGAGCACGGCGGTGGCGGTGCTCGGGTTCACCACGCCGCTGCTGCGCGGGATCACGCGCGCCCTGGGGATCCTCTACGAGACCTCCACCGTGTTCGCGCTCGGCCTCGCCTTCACCACCGTGATGCTGCTCTTCAATTCCGTCAAGCTCTCGCGTCTGTCCCACGAGAACCGGCAGCTCACGCGCGAGCTGGCGTTCCTGCGGCTGGCCCTCGAGGAGCAGGGCGCCGTGACCCAAACGCCGAGCGACGGCGGAGGGGGCGCTTGAAGCATCGCACCAAGCTCGCGCTCGGGATCGCGATCTCGGCCGTCTGCCTGTGGTTCGCGATGCACGACGTCGAGCCGGCCGAGGTGTTTCGGGCGTTGCGCCAAGCCAATTACCTCGGCTTCGTTGCCTTGATGGTGCTCACGCTCCTCGGCTTCTGGCTGCGTGCCTTTCGCTGGCGCTGGATGCTCAACACGCCCAAACCGGTGAGCACCGCGGCCCTGTTCAGCGCCACCATGATCGGCTTCATGGCCAACAACCTGCTTCCGCTTCGTCTCGGCGAGTTCGTGCGAGCCTGGGCGCTCGGGCGAAGCGAGCGACTTCCCAAGAGCACGGTCTTCGCCACCGTGGTGGTCGAGCGGGCGGTCGACATGGTCACCCTGATCGGCCTGTTCGGGCTGGTGATGGTGCTCCATCCGATCGGCCAGGGCACGGCCGCCGGCCGCCTGGTGCGGCGCGGCGCCTCGACGTTGCTCGTCGTGTCACTGGCGCTCACGTTGGTGGTGGTGGCCCTGGAGCGCCAGCCGGAGCGCATGCGACGCCTGCTCGCCTGGCTGCTTGCCGGGCTGCCGAGTCGGCCGCGCGAGCGCGGGCTCGCGATGCTGGATGAGTTCCTGTCCGGCTTGCTGCTGTTCCGCGATCTGCCACGGCTGCTGTGGGTGCTGCTGCTGTCCCTGGTGATGTTCGGGGTCTATGCCCTCTGTCTCACCGCGAGCATGTGGGCGTTCGCGATCTCCTCGCCATGGTATGCAGGGCTGGTGATGCTGGTGATCACCGCGATCGGCATCATGGTGCCGGCCGCCCCTGGCTACATCGGTACCATGAACGTGGCGTGCAAGGTCGGGCTCGCGCTGTTCGGCGTCGAAGCGGACCGCTCGATTCCGTTCTCGTGGTTCTTCTGGGCCGGGCAATGGATCCCGATCACTCTGGTGGGCCTGGTGTGCTTACGGCGCGCCGGGCTGTCGCTCGCCTCGCTGGGCAAGATCGAGGAAGCGGCATGACAGGCGCGAGCCCGCACTCGTGCGGCATTCGCTGGGCCTCGCCGCCAGCCATTATCTGTCCCGGCTGCTGCTGTTGCTCCGCGCGGCGGCGTCGGCCGCCGCGCTCGGGCCGGGTGGCTTCGGCACCTGGAACGCCTTGAACCTGATCCTCGACTTCGGTGGCTATGCGTCGATCGGAGCCCTGCAGGGTCTGGAGCTGGAGCTTCCGCCGGCCGCGTCGCGCCGGGATGAGGAACGCTCCCGACGCATCATGTCCGCGGCGTGGGGCATGGTGGTGATCGGGGCGGCGGCGTTCGGCGCGATCGTGGTGGCGGTCCTCGGCATGCGGCGGGGCGGCATGCTCGTCACCTGGGGTTACGGCCCACCGCTCCTGATGGTGGCCGCGGCGTGGCTCCAGCTCGCCTTCCAGTACCACGCGTCGTGCCTCAAGGCCCACGGCGACTTCGACACCGTGAGCGCGGCTCAGAGCGTGCAAGCCACGATCGGCGCGGGTCTCGGGCTCGCCCTGGTGTGGCGGACGGGCGTATGGGGGCTTCTCGGCGGGTGGCTCGTCGGCAGCGCGGCGGGGCTCGCTTGGCTCTGGCGGTCGCCCCACCGCGTGCCGTTCCGCCCTCGCGGGGTGGCCCACGGCGGGGCGCTCGTCCGGTTGGGGTTGCCAATCTTCGCGGTGTTCGCGCTGTCGCAAGTCTTGCGCTCCCTCGATCGGATCGCCTTCGTCCGGCTCGCTCCCGCCGAGCGACTCGGGCACTACAGCCTGGGGCTGCTCGCCGCCGGCCTCGTGCTCTATCTGCCCGAGTCGGCCGCCATGGTGCTCTACCCGCGCATCGCCTCCGCCTCGCAGGGGGCGCGCGACCCGGTCCGCACGCGCGACGAAGTGATCCGCACCCACCGCGCCCTCGGCGTGCTGGTTCCGGCCGTGGTGGGCCTCGGCATGGTGTGGGCGGCCCCCCTCACCGGCTGGCTGCTGCCCGAGTTCCGCGAAGGGGTCGACGCCCTCTACCGGCTGTCGATCGGCGCGCTGATGCTTTCGTCGGCCACGGTGCCCGCCTATTTCCTGCTGGCGAGCGGCGCGGCCCGCCCGCTGCTCGCCACCCTGGCGGGAGTCACCCTGAGCAGCGCGGCGCTGGTGTTCTCGGTCGCCGCCCGGGATCCTCGTCCGGCCTCGGTGGCGGTGGCAGCCTCGCTGGGTTACGCCGTGTTCGCGCTTGCCGTGATCGCGCTCGCCTCGCGGCGCCTGTTCGACCGCGGCGTCGAGCGTGCGCGCTTCGCGTTGGCCGGACTGGCCCCCGCGATCGTGGCCGCCGCGCTCGCGCTCGCGGCCTGCCACGTCGGTCCCCGCGAGTCGCTTCGGGCGGCCCTCCTGCGCAGCGCGGCATTCGTTCTCGCCTACCTTCCCTTGGCGATCGCGTTCGGGCGCGGCCTGGGTCTGACCGATCCGGTGCGCGCGGCATGGAGGAGGTTCGCGAAGGGAAGCTAGGCGCATCGGTCCGACGCGGCCGCGCCCGCTCGCGGTGGCGTGCGACCACGAGCCGTTGCTAGACTCGGCGCTCCGCGAAGCTCTCCACCCACGCGAGCGATCATGCACCGAGGACGCCGAATCAGCCTGGTCATTCCGTGTTACAACGAGGAGCTGGGGGTGAGCGCGGTCATCGCCCGCGTGCCGGCCGCGGTCGACGAGGTGGTGGTGGTCGACAACGGCTGCACCGACCGTACCGCGGAGGTGGCTCGCTCGCTCGGAGCGCGGGTCGTGGTCGAGACTCGCAGAGGCTACGGGGCCGCCTACAAGGCGGGGCTCGAAGCCGCCCGTGGGGACATCGTGGTCACACTCGACGGCGACGGCAGCTACCCGCCCGAGGAGATCCCGCGGCTCGTCGACGTGCTGCTCGATCGGGGTTGGGAGTTCCTCTCCGCCAGTCGGTTTCCGCTCGTCGATGCCCGCGCCATGTCGCTCTCGAATCGGCTCGGCAACCGGATCCTGACCGGGGCGACCGGTCTGCTGTTCGGCCAGGCGGTGCGCGATAGCCAATCCGGGATGTGGGTGTTCCTGCGTCCGTCGCTGGAGCGATTGCGCCTCACGTCCGATGGGATGGCATTCAGCGAGGAGATCAAGCTGGAAGCGCTCGCGCGGGGCCTACGGTTCGGGGAGGAGCACATTCCCTACGGCGCGCGGGTCGGCGAGGTCAAGCTCCAGAGGTGGCGCGACGGCTGGAGGAACCTGGCTTTCCTGGTGCGCAAGCGGCTGGGGGTATGAACGGGCTCGACGCCGCGCGGGGTCCCGAACGGGGCGCCGCGATCGATCCACTCCGTGTCGCGGTGGTGGTCCCCGCCTACAACGAGTCGGGCAAGATCGGGGACGTCGTGCGCAAGGTGCCGAGGCGGTGGGCCTCGCGCGTGATCGTCGTGGACGACGGCTCGCGCGACGGCACCGCCGACGAGGCGAGCGCGGCGGGAGCCGAGACCGTGGTGAGGCACGAGCGCAACCGGGGAGTGGGTGCCGGAATCCGAACCGGGCTCGTCACCGCGCGGGAGGCCGGGTTCGAGTTCGCGGCGATCCTCTCGGGAGACGATCAGCACGAGCCCGACGAGCTGCCACGACTGCTGGGACCGCTCTTCTCGGGGAGCGCCGACCTGGTCCAGGGGTCCCGCTGGATGGCCGGCGGAGCGGTGCCGGGGATCCCTCCCGAGCGGCGCTGGCTCACCCGTCTCTATTCGCTGCTGCTGCGCCTTTCGACTGGGTTTCCTTCGACCGATGGCACGAACGGCTTTCGCGCACTCCGACTCTCGATGCTCGATGATCCGCGGATTCGGCTCGACCAGCCGTGGCTCGACCGCTACGAGCTCGAGCCCTACCTCCTGGTCCAGGCGCTCCGCTGCGGATACCGGGTTCGTGAAGCGCCGGTGACCGTGCGCTATCATGGCCGGGGAACGACCAAGATGCACCGGTTGAGCGATGGCTGGCGCATCGTCCGTCCGCTGGTGCTGCTGCGGCTGGGGTGGAAGCGCTAGGGCTCGGTCCGAAGGGGAGGAGGAAAGGCATACCATGATGACCCTGCACGGCCGTCGTGTCCTGGTCACCGGAGGGGCAGGTTTCGTCGGGGCAGCGCTGGTGAAACGCCTGATGCGCGAAGGCGCCCATGTCACGGTGCTGGACGACCTGTTCACCGGGCGGCGCAAGAACCTGCCCGCAACCGGCCTCGAGTTCATCGAGGGCTCGGTGTGCGACGCGCCGTTGGTCGAGCGGGTGGTGCCCGAGCACGAGGTGATCCTCCACGCCGCGGCGCGCAACATCGTGGTATCGACCCGCAACCCGCGCGAAGACTTCCAGACCAACATCGGCGGCACCCTCAACTTGCTGCTCGCGGCGCGCGGCTCCAATGTCCGCCGCATCGTCTACACCTCCTCGGCATCGGTGTACGGCAACCCGCGTACTCTGCCCCTCAACGAGGATGATCCGCTGTCGCTGCTGACCCCCTACGCGGTCTCGAAGCTGGCAGGCGAGCACTACTGCATGGCCTTCTACGAATCGTACGGGCTGCCGGTGGCGGCGGTGCGCTACTCGAACATCTACGGGCCCGGCCAGGATCCGGCGAATCCCTACTGCGGCGTGGTGGCAAAGTTCGTCGAGGCCTTGTTCGCCGGCCGTCCTCCGGTGATCCACGGCGACGGCAGCCAGACGCGCGATTTCACCTACATCGACGATGCCGTCGAGGCCACGCTGCTCGCGGCGTCCGCCGAACGCGCGCTGGGCGAGGTGTTCAACGTGGGAACGGGAGTGGAGACCAGCGTGAACCAGCTCGCGGCCCTGCTGGTGCGCACCACCGGCGTTCCGATCGAACCGGCTCACACCGACCGGCGCGACGTGGACAACATCCGCCGCCGGGTCGTGAACATCGAGAAGACCCGCCGCGCCCTGCGATGGGTGCCCGAGGTGACGCTCGAGGAAGGCCTGCGCCGCACCGTCGAATGGCAGCGCAGCGAGGCCCGGAGCGCCTCGACCGCCCAGACCGCCTAGGAGTCGCTTGGAACCCCAAGCGCACGTCGCACCAGGGAGCGACCCGCACCGGACGCGAGCGAAATCCCAGCCGGAGCCGGTGAGCCTCCTGCTGGTCCAGGGTGGGGACACCCTGGGGATCGCCGAGCGCGTTCTGTGGGAGTTGAGCGCCCGGCTCTCTCCGCGCCGCTACACGATCCGGGTGTGGCTGTCCCGCGCTCCGGCGCTCGACGAGCTCGCCGAGTCTCTGGGCACACTCGGTCACGGCGTGGTGCGCATCGACGAGCTATCTTCGGGCTGGGATTGGCCGGGCTTGCTCTCCACCTGGTCGTCCTTGCGCGCGGCACGTGCCACGCTCCTTCACCTGCACGCCGCTCGCCCGGAGGTGCACCATCGGCTGCTGGCGCTTGCCCGGCGCGCCGGCATCGCGCATCGAGTGGTGACCCGACATGGTCCTATGGGCTCGAGCGATGCGACGCCCGGGCCCGCCCGGCGTGCGTTGCGCGAAGTGGAGGCGATCACGGTGCCGTGCCGCGTGCTGCGGGACGCGGTGGTGCGCGAGCTCTCGGTCGATCGCGCCGCGGTGCGGGTGGTGCCGAACGGTGCCGATCCACCCGACGAGTCGCTTGAGGCCGCCGCCGCGCGCCGCTGGCGGGACGAGCTTTCGGTCGGGATGTTTCGGCCGCTGTGGGTGTGCGCGGCCCGGCTCGAGGAAGCCAAGGGGCATGCGGACCTGATCGACGCGTTGGCGCGAGTTCACGGCCACGGCCTGGATTTCGTGGCTGCGCTCGCGGGCGAGGGCTCGTTGGGACCCATGCTGGAACGCCGCGCCGCGGGCGCGGGGCTCTCCGGGCGCGTGCGCTTCCTCGGGCAGGTGGACTCGATCGGGCCGCTGATCCAAGGCGCCGACGCCTGCGTGCTCGCCTCGCGGTCGGAGGCCCAGCCCTCGTTCCTGCTCGAGGCCATGGCGCGGGCTCGGCCGGTGGTGGCGACCTCGGTCGGCGGGATTCCGGAGCTGATCGAGGACGGGGTCCACGGCCGCCTCGTTCCACCGGGGGATCCGGAGGCTCTGGCCGCGGCCCTCTCGGAGCTGCACGGCAAGCAGGACCTGGCGCGCGAAATGGGCCGCAATGGAGCCGAGCGACACCGAGCCTGCTTCACCTGGGATCGCGCGATCGAGGGATTCGAGGCGGTCTACGACGACTTGCTCGGCCTCGCGAGCTTCTCGCCCTCGGCGAGAGTGTCGCGCCCGGGCTACCCCCGCCTGCGCTCATGACCGGGCGAGCTCGCCCGGCGCGCCCAAGCCGCGATCCCAAGGCGCGCCCTGGAGCCCGATCGACCGGCTTGGCGCTCGAGCCGCTGCGGCCCGCAGCGGCCGCGGCGCTCTTGGCGTGGAGCCTGTTGCTGCTGCTCGCCCCGCCCGCCTCGAACGGGTTTTGGGCGGTGAACGGGCTGCGGTCGCTGCCCACCTACCCGGCACTCGCCGTCCTGGGCGCCGCCCTCGCCTCGGCTCTGCCGGCGCTGCTTTGCTGGCGCGGTCGTTGGAGGTTGCTGGCGATTCCGCTGGCGCTCACCCTCTCGTTCGCGCTGCGTGAGCACACGCACTTCCTGGGAGATACGCATCTCAGGATCCGAGCCCTCGGTGTGGCGGGCGTGACGCTGGATGCCTCGAGCTTCGCTTCCCTGACCGCGCGGCTCCACGCCGCTCCGCTCGACCTGGCGGTGAACGTGATGATGCCGCTGCTGCTCGAGTCGTTCGGGATGCCGGTCCTCAGCGCCGTGTCCTGCGTCTCGGCCGTCCTGGCTTGCCTCTATTTCGCCGGGATCTGGCGAGCCACCGGGTTCCTCGCGGTGGCGCTCGAGAACCGCCTCGCGCTCGCGTGGGCGCTCGCGCTGACCGGCACGCTCGAGGCCCTCGCCGGCTACCCCGAGTCGGGGGGACTGATGGCGGTGACCGCGATCTGGTGGGGGGCCGAGATGCTGGCGCCGCTGGATCGGCCGCGCCAGGCGTTGCGTCTGAGCCTGGCCCTGCTGGCCGCGCTCCTCAGCCACCGTCTCGCGCTCGCGCTGCTCGCGCCACACCTGTGGCGCTTGCTGCGGGCGACCGTCGCCGGCGATCGCGCCCCGGTTCGGCGGCCCGCGTTGGTCCTTGCCGCGGCAGCCCTGGCGCTCGCGGTCGCGGTCTCGATCCTGAGCGGGGCGGCCGGTCGCCTTCACGGCGATCTCGAGGACCTGTTCGACACGTTGCGCGCCGGCGGGTGGCGCGGTGCGGCTCCGAGCGACATCGCGAATACCCTGGCGCTGGTTGCCCCACTCGCGATCCTCGCCCCCGTGCTCGCTGGCGGCGCCACCGTCGCCGCGTTCCTGCGGCAGCCGGCGGCGCAGTGGATCGCCATTGCGGCGGCCCCCTTGCTCGCCGCTCTGGTGTGGCTGTTTCCGCTCGGGCAAGAGGGCCTCGGAGCACTGCGCGATTGGGACGCGAACATCCTGCTCGGCTCGATCCTCGTGATCGCGGCCGGTGCGTTCCTGGCTCCGCTGCCGGCGGCGACGCTGCGCACGGTCCTGGCGGCCACCACCCCGGTGCTTGCCCTGGGTGCTCTGGGGTGGGTGGCGGCCAACGCCAACCCCGAGACCGTCACGCGCCGAGCGATCGTGCTCGCCGTGGAGCCCTCCACGCTCACCCCGCCACAGCAGAGCGCGGTGTTCGCCTGGCTCGGGCAACGAGCCATGGACCAACGACGTCCCGACCTGGCGGCGCCGCGCTACGAGCAAGCGTTCGCTCTCAATCCGAACCCGAGGCTCTCGGTGCTCGCAGCCGAGGCGTGGCTCCTGAGCGGTGATCTCTCCGGCGCGCGTCGATCGCTGGCCGCGGCGCGGGCGCGGTCCCTGACTCCCGAGCTCACCCGGGAGGTGGAACAGCTCGAGGCGGGAGTGGCGCGAGCGGCCGGTGACTCGGCGGCCGCCGCCCCGGCCTACCGGTGACGTGCCGTCTTGCCGCTCGGTGGACGCTGTGCTAGTGCTAGCGGCGCGGTAGGATGCCGCACCCCATGCCCGACCGTTACGTGCTCGTGCTCGCCGGTGGACGCGGCGAGCGGTTCTGGCCCTGGAGCCGTCCCGAGCGCCCCAAGCAGCTCCTGCCGCTGGCCCCCGGCGGCCGTTCGTTGCTGGCCGCCACCCTGGACCGCGCCCTCCGGTTGGCGCCGGCGCCGGGCGTGCTGGTGCTGACCGCCAGCGCGCTCGTCCCGTCCGTTCGGGAGCAGTGCCCTGCGGGAGTGCGGGTGCTCGGCGAGCCGGCGCCGCGCAATACCGCGCCTGCGATCGGGCTTGCGGCGGGGCTGTTCCACGCCACATCGCAGGAGGCCTCGTTCGCGGTGCTGCCGGCGGACCATGCGGTGGATGACGAGGCGGCGTTCGTCGCCGACCTGACGCGGGGGTTCAAGGTGGCAGAGAAGGAGGCGGTGCTCGTGACCTTCGGCGTGCGTCCGAGCACTCCCGAACCCAACTTCGGCTACATCCGCCCAGGAACCCAGATCGCCGATCGTCTGTCCCGCGTGGCCGCGTTCACCGAGAAGCCCGAGCGCGCCGTCGCCGAGCGGTATGTGAACCAGGGGTACCTGTGGAACACGGGCATCTTCGTGTGGCGCGCGCGGGTGTTCCTGGACGCCCTGCGAGCGGCCCGACCGGTGCTGGCGGCCACGCTCGCGCCTCTGGGCGAGTCGATGGACGACGCCGAGTGGGAGCGACGCATGACCGAGCGATTTCCAGCCTGCGAGTCGATCTCGGTAGACTACGCGGTGATGGAGCGTGCTCCCAACGTGCTGGTCTTCGAGGCGTCGTTCGACTGGGACGACCTCGGCTCGTGGGGGGCGTGGGCGCGCCGGCAGGCTCGGGACGATCGCGGCAACGTGCGGTTCGGCCGCACGGTCGTGCTCGACTGCGACCGCTGCGTCGTGGTGGGCGACGGAGGGATTGCCGCCGCGGTGGGCTTGAGAGACATGGTGGTGGTTCACGCCGGCGGCGCGACGCTGGCGTGTCGAATCGACCGCACCGAGGACGTGCGCGCGGTGAGCGAAGCCGCGCGCGTCGGCCACACGAAGGAGACACGATGAAGGGTATTGCGCGGTGGACGATCTTCGGCTTGGCCGCCACTCTGGCGGCGGCGGGCTGCGCGGCGACGACGGGCTCCCCGCCGGCGGGTGTTCCGTCCCCGATGCCCGGCACGGCGCCGAGTCCCACCAGTTCGGCGGCGTCCCCGCAGCCTCCTTCGACCTCGCCCAAGTCCTCGGTGCCTTCGCCGATCCCGGGGACACCGGCGGGAACCACGGCCTCGGGAGGCAGCATCACGACGCGCACGCCGGTGCCGGCGGTCGTGGACAGCCAACCCTCGGCCGAGGCGCTCACGGTGCTGCGGACGATTCCCGATCCGCTTCGGGCCGGCGAGCGGGTCCAACCTCCGAAGGGCTACGAATCGTTCGGGGGCCAAGGCGCCGCGAAACCCACCGGCGCCATGGCCGACACCGCCGCGGCCGATACCGCGGTCGCTGGCCCTGCCGCCGAGACGGACTCGGACGCCCCCGTGCCGAGCCCCACCGAGCCGCTCGGAGATCGCCCGGGATTGGCCGTCGGCTCAGGACTCCCGGACAGCCTGCTCACCCCTCGAAGCGCGGCCGCAGCGCCCTCGGCTGCGGACTCGAGTGGGCGTCCTGCGCGGGGCTCCGCGGCCCGCGACACGTGTTGGCGCGTTCAGATCGGAGCCCCACCCGACACGGCGCGTGCCCGTGCCCTGCGCGCCGCGGCCGAATCGCAGCTGCTGGTACCGATGGTCATCGAGCGCGAGCGCAGTCTGTACAAGGTGAGGACCAGGGATTGCTTCAGCGCTTCCGGATCGGAACGCTTCCGACGCCGCGCCCTGGCCGCGGGCTTCGCGGGTGTCTTCCGCTTCGTCGAGAAGCGTCGATGACGTGGCTGGTGTTGTTCGAAGACCAAAGGTGGCGGAGCTTACGGCCCTTGACCGAGCTCGCCCCGGTGCCCGCGCTGGTCTTCGGCGACTCGACGTTGGCCTCACGCTGGAGGCGGGCCGCGAACGATGTGGCGAAGGGATCGCGGCTGCTCGCGATCGAGGCGCGGACACAGGCGATGGGCTCGTGGCGCGAAGCCCCGCCGTCCGATCCCGGGCCAGCGGAATCGGACGATACGGTGCTGGTGGCCAACGCCGCGGCGCTGCCCGGAGCCTGGCTCACCGCTGCGTGGCAGGCTGGCCCGTCCCTGTGGGCCGCGGAGGGCCGAATCGCGGGGGCGAGGCTCCGGTTCGAGGCGGTGGCGAAGGGGCTCGGCCGCGGCGGCGATTTCGAAGGTTTTCTCGCCGCGCTCGGGCTCCGGACGGTGACGGCCGAGGCGCGATTCTTGTCGTGGCCTTGGGAGCTGATGGATCGGAATCCGGACGCGCTGAGCGAGGACCTGGCTGGAATGGCGCCGCGCGCGCAGGGCGAGCTCCACCGCTTGGCCGCCGTGTACGAGCCGGAGCGCGTGAGCCTCGGCGCGGGTTCGCGGGTGGATGCCTACGCGGTGCTCGATGCCCGGGGAGGGCCAATCCAGATCGGCCCCGACGTGACCGTGCTCTCGCACACCGTAGTCCAGGGACCGTGCGTGGTGGGTGCCTCCTCGCGGCTGCTCGGAGGGTTCGTCGGACGCTCCACGATCGGCCCCGGCTGTCGAGTCGCCGGCGAGGTGGATTCGACCGTCTGGCAGGGATGGGCCAACAAGGCTCACCACGGATTCGTCGGGCACAGCGTGATCGGCGAGTGGGTGAACCTGGGGGCGCTCACCACGACCAGCGATCTCAAGAACAACTACGGCACAGTTCGCGTGCCGGTCGAAGGCAGGGAGGTCGAGAGCGGTCTCGCCAAGGTCGGATCGTTCCTTGGCCCGCACGTGAAGACCGGGATCGGCACGCTGCTTCCCACCGGTGGTTCGGTGGGGACCGGCTCGAACCTGTTTGGCGGCGGACGCTACGCGCCACGACACGTGCCGGCATTCGGGTGGTGGGACGGCGAGGTGATGCGGGAGCACCGATTGGACCGTTTCCTGAAGACCGCCCAAACCGCGATGGCGCGGCGTGGCCGACCGCTCGCGCCGGCCGACGAGGCGGCGTTGCGGTCCTGGTTCGAGAGCACGCGCGAGGAGCGGTGCGAATGGGTGGGCGCGGCCGGATGAGGGTCCGGCGCGCGCAGGGCATGCCCGACCCGAGGACGCCCGATTCGCAAAGCCCTCGCTTGACCCTGAACGGAGCGGCTTCCTAGAGTGCAAAGTTGGCCGGCCAGCTCGCATCACCCTGAAGAGGCGGGCCCCGAGGGGAGGATCTGATGCCCGAGCTTCGCAAGGACCCGGTGATCGGTCGGTGGGTGATCATCTCCACCGAGCGCGGCCGGCGGCCCACCAGCTTCGGCCCGACCGCTCCCGAGCCGCGGAGCGGCTTTTGTCCCTTCTGTCCGGGGAGTGAAGACAAGACACCGCCCGAGGTGTACGCGGTGCGCGCGAACGGGGGCCCGCCGAACAGTGCCGGCTGGATGGTGCGCGTGGTGCCCAACAAGTTCCCGGCACTCCAAATCGAAGGCTCGCTCGACCGCCGCGGGGAAGGGCTCTACGACCGGATGAACGGCGTCGGGGCTCACGAAGTCGTGATCGAGGGGCCGAGTCACGATCAGGACCTCGCGGACCTGCCGGTCGAGCACATGGAGCACGTCTTGTGGGCCTACCGCGACCGGATGCTCGACCTGCACCGGGACCGGCGCCTACGCTACGTGCTCATCTTCAAGAACCACGGCTCGCAGGCGGGAGCCACCCTCGAGCACACCCACACGCAGCTCATCGCCACACCGATCATCCCCAAGTACATCCAGGAGGAGCTGGAAGGAGCGCGACGCTACTACGAGCTCAAGGAGCGCTGCGTCTTCTGCGACATCATCCAACAGGAAACCGCGAGCCAGGCGACCCGGCGCCTGGTGTCGATGAACGACGGCTTCATGGCGATCGAGCCGTTCGCCCCGCGGTTTCCGTTCGAGACCTGGATCTTGCCGCGCCGGCACGATGCGTCGTTCCAGGCGTTGGACCGTGCGGAGGAGCGCCGGGACCTGGCGATCTTGCTCAAGGACGTCCTCGGACGGCTGAACCAGGCCCTCGACCGGCCGCCGTACAACTTCGTGCTGCACACGGCTCCGGTGAGCGACCATGATCTCGAGTACTACCATTGGCACATCGAGATCATGCCCAAGCTCACGCGCGTAGCGGGCTTCGAGATCGGCTCGGGCTTCTTCATCAACCCGACCCCGCCGGAGGACGCGGCGCAGTACCTGCGCGAGATCATGGCGGAGCGATGACGACCAGCGCCGAAGCGGTTCCCACGCGCCGCGTGGTCCACGTTGCCAGCGAGCTGGAGCCGCTCGTCAAGGTCGGCGGCCTGGCGGACGTCGTGGGCTCGCTCGCCGCCGAGCAAGTGCGGCGCGGCCACGACGTGGTGGTGGCGCTTCCCGCGTACGCCGGGATCGTCCAGGGGCCGGGTTGGCGACGTATCCCGCTCGGCACGGCGAGCGTCGCGTGGGGGATGGGCCACGAGCCGGCCGCCTTCGAGCTGCTCAGCCGCGCGACCGACGGGCCGTCCGGCTCGCTGGGCGTCCTGCTGGTGGATCATCGGGGAGAGCGGCGCTTCTTCGGGCGCCAGGGGGTGTACGACGACCCCGCGAGCGGCGAGGCCTACGCCGACAACGGGGAGCGTTTCCTGTTTTTCGTACGCGCCGCTTTGGAAGGCCTGCTGCGGCTCGAGCGTCCTCTCGACGTGCTCCACGCCCATGACCATCAGGCCGGCTGGATCCCGTGCCTGGTTCGTACCCATTACGCCCAGCATCCGGTCTTCGCGCGCGCCGCCACGGTGTTCACGATCCACAACCTGGGCTACCAAGGTATCCACGACCCATTCGTGCTCGCGCGCGCCGGCTTCGGGCGGGAGCTGTTCTACCCGGCCGGACCGTTCGAGTTCTGGGGACGCGTGAACTTCATGAAGGTTGCTCTCTCATTCGCGGACATGATCTCCACGGTGAGCCCGCGCTACGCGCAGGAAATCCAGTCCGGCCCCGAATACGGCTTCGGCCTCGAGGGCGTGCTGCGACGCCGCAGCACGGACCTGTGGGGGATCTTGAACGGGATCGACGTCGACTCCTGGGACCCGGCGGGCGATCCGAAGCTCGCGCACCCCTACGATCGCCAGCACCCCGAGGGGAAGTGGAAGAACCGCGCCGAGCTGATCGAGGAATGTGGGTTCCCCAAGTCGCCCGATTGGCCGTTGGTCGGGATGGTCTCGCGACTCGTGGATCAGAAGGGCTTCGATCTGATCGAGCGGGCCGAGCGGGAGCTGCTGCGGCTGGAAGCCCGGTTCGTCGTGCTCGGAACCGGGCAGGCCCGCTACCAGGAGCTGTTCACGCGGCTCGCGGCCATCGCTCCCGAGCGGATCTGCTATCGGATGGGGTTCGACGAGCGGTTCGCGCGACGTATCGAGGCGGGCTGCGATCTGTTCCTGATGCCCTCACGATACGAACCCTGCGGCCTCAACCAGATGTATAGCCTCCGCTACGGCACGGTGCCGGTGGTGCGTGCGACCGGGGGGCTCGCGGACACGGTGCAGGATTTCGACCCGGCGAGCCGCAGCGGCACCGGGTTCGTGTTCCAGCGTCACGACCCGACCGAGATGGTGAACGCGCTCCGGCGCGCGTTCACCGTCTACCGGCAACCGCATCTGTGGAACCAGCTGCGCGATCGCGGCATGGCATGCGACTTCTCGTGGCGCAAGAGCGCCGACAGCTACGATCGCCTCTACGACGAAGCGCTCGCGCGGGTGCGATCGGGCCGCGTGCCGACGCTCGAATCGGTGCGCACCGAGGCCTAGCAGGCTTTTTCAGCACCCTGCTAGTGTGCTGAGTCAGAGGTTCGCTGACAAA
>VBOY01000008.1 GCA_005893295.1 Candidatus Eiseniibacteriota bacterium
GGAACACGCCCGCGATCGGGATCAGAGTCGCGGCGATCGCCACCACGCCCGGCACCGACGTGTAGGCGCGTGCCAACGGGTGCGGCAACGCGAGCATCACCACCGCGCACAGGGACATGAAGCCCGCGCCGCACGCGAGCGCGCTCGCCGCGACGCGCCGCGCATGCGGCGTGTCGTTCTCTCCGATCGCGTGCCCCACCAGCACCGACGTGGCGCTGCCGATTCCCATCGGAACCATGAACGTCAGCGAGGCCAGGTTGATCGCCACCTGGTGCCCGCTGATCGCCTCGGCTCCGAACCAGCCGGCCAACACCGAGATCGTCGCGAAGGTCGTGAATTCCACCATGGACTGGATTCCGATCGGAAGCCCGATGACCAGGGTCCGCCCGAGCGCCGCTCTCTGGAGCGTGTCGCGCCGCCACGGTGCCAGGACGCCAGCCAGCTCGCGCCGCGAGAGCACGAACAGGAGGCCGAGCATGAACCAGCGGCTGATCGTGCTCGAGAGCGCCGACCCCGGGGCACCCATCGCCGGCGCCCCGAGATGCCCGAACACGAACACCCAGTTGAAGGTCAGGTTCGAGATGTTTCCCGCGATGATCGTGATCACGATGGCGCGCGTGTGCTTCATCGCCTGCAGGCTCTGGCGCAGCGTCACCCACAGCAGCAGCACGATCATGCTGGGCGCCGACATCCACACGAACCCGGCCGCTCGCGGCACCACCTCGGGTGGCTGGCGCAGCAGCCGGAAGACGCTCTCGGCAGGCAGGCACAGCAAGGTGACGACGGCCCCGATCAGCACCGCCAGGACGACGCCGCGCTGGACACCGAGCGCGATTCCGTCATGGTCGCGGGCCCCGGCGGCCTGGGAAACGATGGGGTCGATCGCCCACAGGGTGCCCATGCCGAACACCGCGAGGCCGAAGACGTAGAGATGGCCGAGCGCGGCACCCGCCAGCTCGCGCGCGGACACGTGCCCGACGATCACGGTGTCCGCCACGCCCATGAGCATGATGCCGACCTGGGCGAAGACGATCGGCACGGCCAGTCGCATCAGTGCGCGGAAGTCGTGCGCGGTGGGGGCAAAGTTGCGGAGCATGGCGCATCATGTCGTGAAGAGCGCGCTCACGCAACGAAGGGGCGCTCGGCGTTCGGCACGGACGGCCCACCGGCTCGATCCCGCCGACGACGACTTCCTCAGGGGGTGGAGCGGCCGAGCGAAGCGCTTTCGGGTGACACCGCCACCGTCCGCACGAAGCTCACGCCCGCGGCCGGCACCAGGCGAATGCCGCGGGCGGGGCTATTGAGGCAGCGTCCAGGTCACTTTCGAATAGAGGAAGCGGCCGTTGTAGCCGAATGGCGAAGCCGCGGCCCAGGGGAAGATGTCGAAGTTGTTGTTGTAGTCGAGCTTGGCCTTTCCCGGGTAGGTATCGAAGAGGTTGCGCCCCCCGATCGCAAGCTCGACCGGGCGAATGCTGTACCCGACCTCGGCGTCCACCAGCGTACGCACGGGGTAGTGCTCGGTGTATCCGTCGGCGAACGCCGGCTGTGCCGAGGCGAACACACCGTAGTAGGAAGCCCGAACCAACGCTCGCAGCGCATTCAGGGTGTACTCGCCCGACAGCGTGCCACGCCAGTCGGGCCGTTCTTTGGTGATCGCCACGCGCGTCACCTCGTCGAGCAACCCCGGCTCGCTCGAGCCCGCCAGGACCGCGGGCAGCGGATCGACGTGGGTGATCGCCGTCTTGCCGTAGTTCACCGACGCGCGCCAATCGATGGCACCCCGCTTCTCCATGGCCATGTGGAGCACCCCAGTCATATCCACCCCCCGCGTCCTCGTGTCGAGGCCATTCGTGAAGTACTGGACGCCGGCCACTTCACCGTAACCGGCGGCGGCCAGGATGCTGAGCGTCGTGGCGTCGTCGAACGTGGCGCCGAGAAGGATACGATCGTCGATCTTGATTTGGTACGCGTCCACGGTGAGCGTCAAGTTCTCGAACGGAGTGACCGCGAGCCCCGCGCTCAGGTTGACGGATTTCTCCTCCTTGAGCGGCTTGGCCCCGAGGGCCTTGGCCGCCGGATGGTCGACCGGGAAGATCCCGATCTCCTCGGGGGCGCCGGCAATGAAGTTGGTCACTACCTTGCTGAAGTGAATCTGTCCCAGGCCTGGCGCCCGGAACCCGGTGCTCCCGGCGGCGCGCACGGTGATCCGCGGCGTGGGCTGCCAGCGGCCGGCAAGCTTGCCCGTCACCAGGGACCCGAAGTCGCTGTAGTGCTCGAAACGCACCGCGGCGTTGGCGAGAAGCTCGCGGGCGAGATTGGACTCGAGATCGAGGTACGCGCCGACGTTGTTGCGGGACGAGTTGCTCTCGTCGGAGGGCGCAAAGCCCGGGAACACTTGCGATCCACCGGGGGCGTCGTTGCCGTTCTGGTCGAGGCTGCCACCGTCGATGTACGAGGCCAGCTCGCCCCGCACGATCCGCCAGCGCTCGTCGCGAAACGCCGCCCCGAGCGCTACGTTCACGTCGTTCGGGAGCCCGAGCTTGAGCTCACGCGACGCGTTGGCGTCGAGCAGGAACTCGTCGCGCTTGATTTGCCCGGCGAAGAACGAGGTCTGGTTCGGGATGTTCGGGTCGTCGGCGTTGCCGAGGATGCCGTCGGGCCCGGGGGCGGTGGGCGTGGTCAGCGATCCGCCAAGCGACACGTTGAGGGTGTTGCGCAGGTCGTAGCGGAAGCCGTTGTGCCCGTAGCTCGCGCCCAGGTCCACGTTCCAGCCACCCGCCATTCCTTTCACGCCGCCGGCGACCGAAGCATCCGTGACCTTGGGACGGAACTGCGGCAGATACCCGAGTGGGTAGATGGTGTCCCAGTTGCGATCGCTGCCGGCGTAACGCCGGTAGCCCTCGCCGTTGCCCAGCCGGTGGCTGTACCCGCCAAACGCGTAGAGCTGGCCGCCACCCAGCGTGGGGATCGGTAGGTGGATGTCCGCCATGCTGAGCACGTCCCGTTCGAGGCCGTCTCCCCAGTGGTGATTGGGCTGCGGCACCGGATTGCGTTTGGTGATCACCTTGCCGTTGTCGTGATTGATGACGTCCGTCAGCCCGGTCCCCGCGACTTCCGACGTGTCGGCCCACGCTCGATTCGTGGGATCGCGGTCGAGGTACTCGAACGAGAGCATCAGCGAACCCGCCCCCAGGGGCAGCCCCCACGCGCCGTTTGCGTCGAGGTTCTTACCGTCGTGAGGATAGTCGGCGGTGAAGTGCTCACCTCCGGTGACGCTGAGGGTCGGGGCGAAGCGGCCACGCCTCATGACCACGTTGACCACACCGGCGATCGCGTCGGAGCCGTACTGGGCGGCCGCACCGTCGCGCAGCACCTCGATGTGGTCGATGGCGCTGCTCGGGATGGCGTTCAGGTCGACGCCGCTCGAGCCTGCCGGCATGCCGTAGGCGAAGGTGTTGACGAGCGCGGTTTGGTGGCGGCGCAGCCCGTTGACCAACACCAACGTCTGGTCCGGAGATAGACCGCGCAGCGTGAACGGCCGGACGATGTCGGTGGCGTCGGTGACGCTCTGGTGCGGAAAGTTGACCGACGGCGCGAGGCTCTGGAGCACCTGGCTGGTCTCCGTCGTACCCTGGCGCCGCAGCTCCTCGGCGGGGAAGACATCGACCGGCACCGCGAGCTCGTCGGCAGCCGTGTGGCGCGCGCGCGAGCCCACCAGGATCTCGACCCCCGTCACAGGGATCACGCTGCGCTCGAGCTGGATGTCCACGCTCAGCGTAGCGCCGGCTTCGAGAGTGATGGGCCGCACGGAAGCCTTGTACCCGAGCAGCAACGCCCGAATCGTGTGCGCGCCCGCGGGCACGCCGGTTAGCTCGAAGTGCCCTCGATCGTCGGTGAGCACGTGAATCGTGGTGCCGTCGACGCGCACATCGGCGCCGCTCACCGGAGCACCCGTGCTGTCGGTCACGGTGCCGGACACGGTGCCCGTTTGCGCCCAAGCCGCCGCGGTGCACAGAACCGAGGTCAGGGCTGCGGCAAAGAAGACCACGCGGCCGAATCTCATGGTCGTTGTCCTCCTGAGGGAGCGCGAGCCAGACCAACTGGCTCGGCGGAATGAGGCGAGAGGATCGGGCGGGCACCGTGCCGCGTCAAGAGACTTGGACTCCTGGTCCGCAGCCATTCTTGGCGACGCGGGTGGGTTGCGCCATGAGCGATCGAAACGACGCCGGCCACCATGGTAGAGTCCGCGGCCACCCACGGTACCCCGAGCAGATCGCGACAAGGTGTGCGACGTGACCGATCTCAATCCCCACCACAAGCAAATGGCCGACGAGTCGATGGTGCGCACGCTCGACGCGCAGGCGCGGGCGATCTGGCCGCAGGAAGTCGAGCTGGTTCGTCGCTACGGGCTCTCCGGCGAGATCCGCATCCTCGATGCGGGCTGCGGGACGGGCGAGGGCGCGTCACGGTTCGCCGAGCTGTTTCCCAAGGCCCACGTCCTCGGCGTGGACATCCTCGACCATCATCTCGCCATGGCGCGCGAGCGCTACGCGCGGCTCGCGCCACGGCTCACCTTCGAGCACCAGAGCATCTACGAGCTTGCGGCGCCGAGCGGAAGCTTCGATCTCACCGTGTGCCGCCACGTGCTCCATTCGATCCCGCGCGCCGATCGCGTGATCGGAGAGCTCGCGCGCGTCACGCGCCCCGGAGGGCGGGTGCATGTGATCCCCGAGGACTACGGGATGCTGCACTTCCAGTCCGGAGCGTACGATCCGCGAGCCTTCTGGTACGAAGCGCCCGCGCGCTTCGGCGAAGAGACCGACACCGATCTGTTCGTCGGACGAAACACCTACAGCATCCTGGTCGGTCTGGGGCTCGAGGACATCACCGTGGATTACGTGATCGTCGACACGCTGCGCGTGCCTCGCGAGACCTTCGCCGCCATCCTGGAAGCGTGGCGCGACGGTTACGTCGAATCGATCGGCGAGATGACCCGCTTCAGCCGGGCCGAGGCGACCGCCATCTTCGATCAGATGATCGCGGACATCCGCGACCCGCGCCGCTACGCGGTGTGGATGGTGCCGGTGGTGGGAGCGCGGGTGCCGGGCGCGGGCTGAGCCATGGCCGCCCATTCCATTCGCCCTCCGCTCGTCGCCTGGATGATCCCCGTCGTGGCGCTGGCGCTCGCCTCCCCGGCGCTCGCGAGACGGAAGGACACGGCCTCGGCCGAGGCGTTCGCCGAAAGGACGCGGTCGGCCACCCGTCGCCCGGGCCTGCTCGTCACCTGGCTCGACGCCAAGGCGGGGAAGCTCCTGCTCGAGCTGCCCAAGCCATCGGGCCCGCGCGGCGAGTGCGGCCGTTTCCTCTACCTCGAGGCGATCCGGACCGGGCTCGGCTCGAATCCGGTCGGCCTCGACCGCGGGCAATCGGGCGAGGCCCGCGTGGTCGCGTTTCGCCGGGTGGGCGGCCGCGTGTTGCTCGAACAGCCGAACCTCCGCTACCGCGCGCAGTCTTCCGACAGCAACGAGGTGCGTGCGGTGCGCGAGTCGTTCGCGGTGTCCGTCCTGTGGGGTGCCGAGATCGCGGCCGAAGCGCCCGACGGCCGGCTGCTGGTCGACCTGACGGCCTTCGTGGTGCGCGACGCGCACGGCTCGGCGGCGGCGCTCAAGGCGGCGGGCCAAGGGAGCTTTTCCCTCGACAAGGACCGCAGCGCTCTCGACGCCGAGAGCTGCCCGAGCTTTCCCGACAACCTGGAGCTCGAGGCCCTGCTCACCTTCGCCGCCGATGACCCCGGCCGCGAGGTGCGCGAAACCGCGCCGACGCCGCAGGCGGTGACCATCGTCCAGCACCAGTCGCTGGTGCGCCTGCCGGACGACGGCTACCGGCCGCGCCCCTGGGATCCGCGCTCGGGATCGTTCGACGTGCTGTTCGCCGACTACGCGCGACCGATCGCCGCCGACCTCGAGGTCCGGTGGCTGGTGCGCCACCGTCTCGAGAAGCTCGATCCCGCCGCGCCCCGTTCGCGGGTGAAGAAGCCGATCGTCTACTACGTCGACCCTGGAGCACCCGAGCCGATCCGGAGCGCGCTGTTGGAGGGCGCTTCGTGGTGGGCCCAGGCGTTCGAGGCGGCCGGGTTCATCGACGCCTTCCAGGTCAAGCTGCTGCCGCCCGGCGCCGATCCGCTCGACGTCCGATACAACGTGATCCAGTGGGTGCACCGCGCCACGCGCGGCTGGTCATACGGAGGCGGCATCATCGATCCGCGCACCGGCGAGATGATCAAGGGGCAGGTGACGCTCGGCTCGCTGCGCATCCGCCAGGACCGGCTGATCTTCGAGGGACTCGCGGGCGCCGAGAAGACCGGGACCGGCGCTCCCGACGACCCCGTGCAGCTCGGCCTCGCCCGGCTCCGCCAGCTCGCCGCGCACGAAGTCGGGCACACGCTGGGCTTCAATCACAATTTCGCGGCCAGCACCTACGCTGGGCGGGCCTCGGTGATGGATTATCCCGCGCCGCGGATCGGCATCCGCGAAGACGGCACGCTCGACTTCTCCGATGCCTACGCCACCGGGATCGGCGCGTGGGACATCCAGCAGGTACGCTACGCGTACACCCAGTTTCCCACCGAGGCAAGAGAGCGCGCCGGTCTCGCGGCGATCCTGCGCGAGAACCGCGAGAAGGGCTATCTCTACCTCTCGGACGCCGACACGCGCCCCGCCGGCGCGGCGCACCCTCTGGCCGCCATGTGGGACAACGGCGCCGATCCCATCGCGGAGCTGGGGCACGAGATGGAGGTGCGCCGGATCGCGCTCGAGCGCTTCGGCGAGCGGAACGTGACGCAGGGATCCGCGCTCGGAACGCTGGCCGAGGTGCTGACGCCGCTCTACTTCCATCACCGCTATCAGCTCGAGGCGGCGGCCAAGTCGATCGGCGGGCTCGACTACGAGTACGCGGTGCGCGGCGATGATGCCGTGCCGGCGCGCCCGGTGCCGGCGGCGCGACAGCGGGCAGCACTGGACGCCGTGCTCGCGACCTTGGACCCTCGCGTGCTCGACCTACCCGAGTCGCTGCTCATGCAATTGGCCCCGGTGGCGGCCGAATACCCGCCGCGCCACGAGTTTTTCGACTCGCGCACTCGTCCCGCCTTCGATGCGCTCGGGATCGCCGCCACCGCGGCGGATCTCGCGTTGTCGGCGCTGCTGCCGCCCGAGCGCCTGGCGCGCCTGGTGGATTTCCACCGTCGCGACGCCTCGATGCCGGGGGTCGACGAGGTCCTGGCCCGGTTGGTGCAACGGGTCTTCGAGACGCCTGCCGCCGCCACGCAGCGGCTGCAAGAGATTCGGCGCAGCGTACAGGCGGTCACCGTGCGCCGGCTGATGATCGCCGCGGCGGCGGCGAACGAAACCGACGCGGTCCGCGCCGCGATCGAGCGCGCCCTGTCGAGCTTGTATGCGCGGCTCGGGCGCGCGACCCGCCCGGGCGAGCCGGCGGCCGACCAGGCGCTGCGCGCGACGCTGGCGCGTGACATCGGGCGGTTTCTCTCCCGCCCAGCGACTCCGGTCGCGACGGGCCCGGCGTCGCCGGGAGCCCCACCGGAGCCTCCGCCCGGTCCACCGATCGGCGGGTGGGACTCGGCGGACGAGTGTGTGTGGGAGTCGAGCCCGCGCGTACCGTGAGGATCAGGTCGTCTCCTGCTGAACGATCGAGTCGACGTCCGACAGCTCAGCTTCGCTGAGCGTCCAACCGCCCGCTCGGGCGTTGGCCTGGACTTGCTCCGGCTTCGTCGCGCCGCAGATCACCGAGGCCAGCGCTGGACGCGACAGCAGCCACGACACCGCCAGCTCTAAGAGCGCGCGCCCCGGCGACGTCGCGAACGCCAGCAGGGCCTCGACAACCTCGAGGTTCTGCTCGGTGAGGAGATCCTTCGCACGCGCCGCGTCACTCAGCCGGGTTCCCGGCGGCGTGGGCTCGTTCTTGCGATATTTCCCGGTGAGGAGCCCGCTCGCCAGCGGAAAATAGGGGATGAACGCGAGCTTCTGCCGCCCGCACTCGGCCAGCACACCGCGCTCCGGGTCACGATGGATCAAGCTGTACTCGTTCTGGACGCTCACGAACCGCGCCGCGCCGGCGCGCACTGCGTCGCGGGCGGCTCGGAGCTGTTCGACCGAGAAGTTCGAGCACCCGATCTCGCGCACCTTCCCCGCCTGGACCAGCTCGTTCAGGGCGGCGAGGGTGTCCGCGATCGGCGTGGTCGCGTCCGGTTGATGGAGCTGGTAGAGGTCGATGCGATCGGTGCCGAGCCGGCGCAGGCTCTCCTCGACTGCCTGGCGCACGTACTCCGGTTTCGCCCCGCCCGGCACGCCGCCCATCGCGATTCCGAACTTGGTGGCCAGAACCACCTCGGCGCGACGCGCCCCCAGCGCCTGGCCCAGGAATTCCTCGCTCTGCCCGCCACCATAGATGTCGGCGGTGTCGAAGAACGTGATGCCGGCATCGAGCGCGGCATGAACCACGGCACGCGAGGCTGCGGCGTCGATCCGCCGCCCGAAATTGTTGCAGCCGAGACCGACGATGGACACTCGAAGAGATCCTATGGTGCGTGATTGCATGGGGCCTCCGCGGTTCGTGTCACTGGAATCTCGCGAGAACACTGCACCGATGGCCTAGCAGGCTGCTAGATCCGCGCGCCCAGGATCCCCGCCGTCTCGTGGTCCTCCAGCGCGATCGGATTGCTCTTCGTGCTGCCGGCGCGGCCGCTTTCCACGAGTCGCGCCACATCGTCCTCGCCCACGCCGAACGTGCCCAGCCGCGGCTGCTCGAGCCGGCGCGTCCAGTCGTCGAGCAGGGCGACCAGCCGCTCGGGCGCGTCCTCCGGAACCGGCTCGTTCGGCTCGCTCGCCAAGATCGCCCACGCCCTGCCGTAACGGACCAGCGCCGCGTTCTCCGGATCGCGCGCGCGCAGCGCCCTGACGTTCGCCGCGGTGGCGGCCGCCACCAGCGTGCCGCATGCCGCCCCGTGCGGGATCTCGAAGAACGCGCCGAGCGGCGCCGAGAGTCCGTGGACCACGCCGAGGCCGGCATGAGCGAGCGTGATGCCCGAGATCAGCGCCGCGTAGGCCATCGAGGCGCGCGACGCGCGAACATCGCCGGTTCCTTCGTACCAGGGAAGCAACCCGTCTCGCGCCGCGGCGAGGCCGTGCTCCGCCAGCGCGTCGGTCACGGGCCCGGCGTGCCGCGAGACGTAGGACTCGAGGAGCTGGGTCAGGGCATCGAAGCCGTCGGCGGCCACCAGCGGGAGCGGGCAGGTCTCGAGAAGGTCGGGGTCGACGACCGCCCACTCCGGCACGAGCGCCTCGTTGCGGAAGGAGCGCTTGAAGCCCTGGGGACCCGACTCGGTCAGGACGGCGTTGCGCGTGGCCTCGCTGCCGGTACCCGCCGTGGTCGGGGCGGCAATGAAGGGCGTGCTCGGCCCCTCGTAAGGGACGCCCTGGCCGACCTCCTCGAGATGGTCCATCACCGAGCGCCCACTCGGCAACAGCCCCGCGATCGCCTTGGCCGCGTCGAGCGCGCTGCCCCCGCCGATGCCGACCACGACCTCGATCCCCCGCGGTCGGTGCATGCGCACCGCCTCGTCGACGAGCCCCGGCGACGGTTCCCCTTGGACGACCAGGCCGTGCACCTCGAGCCCATGCCCCCGAAACGATTCGTGCAGGGCTCGGCCGTGGAGCGAGGCTCTCAGCGAGCGCGCACCCGTCACCAGCAGGATCCGCCGGCCGTAGCCGGCGGCCAGCCCGGGAAGCCGGGTGCGGCTCCCGGGGCCGAAGACGATCCGAGGCAGGCGGCCCAGCTCGAACGGCGGGATCACGGACGAGCAGCCAGCGGCGCCAGCATTCGATAGCGCTTCCCTTCCCGTGGCGCGGCCATCCATGCGGCGACCTCGTCACGCCATGCCAGGTAATGCGGAGTCTGCTTGTGGGCCACGGCGGCCTCGGCGTCGCGGAAGATCTCGACCAGCACGAATCGCGATGGCTCGTCCTCCGACTGGAGCACGTCGAAGCGGAGGTTGCCGGGCTCGCGCAACGAGCCTTCGTGGTTGCGACGGGTCGCGGCGACGAACGCCTCGAGGCTCTCGGGTTTCACGTGAACGTGGACCAGGGTGACGTGCATGAACGCTCTCCTATACTCTCGTGGCGGGCCCGTTGCGCCGGGCTCTTCCACCATCCCACGCCTTAAGGCCATCCCGGAGACGCACGGCATGCACGAGGCACAGGAACATGTTTCGGTCGTCATCGAGGACGACCACGACGTCATCGCACGGCTCATCGCCCACCGCATCGCCGAGATCATTCGCAGCCGTCGCGAGGAGGGCCGGAACGCAGTGCTGGGCCTCGCCACCGGTTCGACTCCGATCGGGATCTACCGCGAGCTGATCCGGCTCCATCGCGACGAAGGGCTCGATTGGTCCCACGTCGTGAGCTTCAATCTCGACGAATACTACCCAATGGCCCCCGATAGCCTCCACAGCTACCGCCGGTTCATGTGGGAGAACCTGTTCGAGCTGGTGAACATCGATCCCGGCAACGTGCACCTCCCACGTGGGGACCTGCCGCGCGACCAGGTGGACGCTCATTGCCGCGAGTACGAGCGGGCCATCGCCGAGGCCGGCGGCATCGATTTCCAGATCCTCGGCGTCGGTCTGACCGGGCACATCGGGTTCAACGAGCCGGGATCGAGCGTCGGATCGCGCACCCGCCTGGTGGTGCTCGACACCATCACCCGGCGGGCCGCGGGCGCCGATTTCTTCGGCATGGAGAACGTCCCGGTCGAGGCGATCACCATGGGTGTGGGGACGATCCTCGAGGCGCGAGCGATCGCGCTGATCGCGACCGGGGAGCACAAGGCGGCGATCGTGAAGCGCGCCGTCGAGGGCGAGGTCGACCACGCCGTCCCGGCGAGCTACCTGCAGCGGCATCCGGGCGCCACGGTGTACCTCGACACCGCGGCCGCCGCGGAGCTGACGCGGGTCAAGACTCCATGGCTGCTCGGCGAGATCGAGTGGACGCGCCGGCTCGAGATCGAGGCGGTGGTCTGGCTCGGGCAAGAGACCAAGAAGTCGATCCTCAAGCTGGACGACATCGACTATCGGGAGCACCACTTGGGTGCGCTGCTCGCTCGTCACGGATCAGCGGCCACGCTCAATGGCGTCGTCTTCAACGCGCTCAGTGCCAAGATCCGGGGTCGCAGCAAGCTCCCGAGCGACAAGCGGATCGTCGTGTTCTCGCCGCACCCCGACGACGACGTGATCTCGGCCGGCGGGATCGTGTGGAAGCTGCATCAGAACCAGAACCGGATCCTGATCGCCTACCAAACTTCCGGCAACATCGCGGTCTTCGACCACGAGGTGCGCCGCTACCTGGACTTCCTGCGGCGCAGTGCCGCCGATTTCGGCTACGGCAACGAGCGCTTGCGGCCTCTGCTGTGCGAGGTGGAGCAGTTCCTCGGCGGGAAAGCGCCAGGTGAAGTGGATAGCGACGCCCTGCTGATGCTCAAGCGCCGCATCCGGGAGGTCGAGGCGGTCTCGGCGATCGAGACCCTGCGCATGCGCCCCGAGCAGGCCCGTTTCCTGAATCTGCCCTTCTATCAGACCGGCAAGGTGCGCAAGGATCCGATCGGGGAGCGTGACGTGGAGATCATCCTGGAGCTGCTCGAGGAGCAGGGGCCAGAGATCATCCTGGTGGCGGGCGACCTCTCCGATCCCCACGGCACCCATCGCATGTGCAAGGAAGCGATCGACCGGGCGCTAGAGCGCTACCGGGGCGAATCGCCCGAGGTCTGGTACTACCGTGGCGCGTGGCAGGAATGGTCGGTGGCCGAAGCCGACCTGCTGATCCCGCTCTCGGAGGAGGAGCTGCGGCTCAAGATCAGCGCGATCTTCAAGCATCAGAGCCAGAAGGATCGGGCGCCGTTCCCGGGCATCGACGACCGCGAGTTCTGGCAACGCGTCGAGGAGCGCAACCGGGGCACCGCCGCGGTCGTCGACGAGCTGGGCCTGCCGGAGTACTACGCGATGGAGGCCCTCGTGGTGCGATCGGACGGGCTGGCGTAGCTGGTGGTCCGCGGGCGCCTGATGAGCCCGCTCAGCGCGCGCTCCGCGCCGGCATGGCGCCCGCCAGATACCGCGCCAGCGCTTCGGTGCCGAGCGGCTTTCCCGTGGCGCGGCGAATCTTGTCGGGCCACGCCACCGAGCCGCCCGGCCAGAACATCGTGTCGGTCAGCCATCGGGCCACCCTCTTCTCGCGCGTGAGATCGGGTGCGTGGAGCCGGGCGCTCATCGCCTCGCGGAGCTGGGTGGCGATCATGTTCGCGTACAGATACGACTGAAAGTAGAGCGGCCCCGTCGCCAGCAGATCCCGGTAGCCGAAGAAGTGGCCCGGCGGAAGCTCGACGCAGACGAAGCGCCGGTAGGTGGCGGCGTAGAGCGAGTCGAGATTCACGTGCAGGTCGCCGTAAGCCGTCACCTCGAACTGGGCGTTGAGGCAGATGCTGCGGCGCAGCCACAGCAGGAGCTGCAGCTTCCCGACCTGTTCGAGCGATGCGGCGCGCTCGGGTGAAAGGTGGGCCGCGCGCTCGAGCCAGTGCCTGTCGTAGGCGAAGTGGCCCAGGCATTCCGCCAAGCCTTCGCTCATGGGCGTCTCGTCACCGGAGAGGCATGCGGCGGGTAGCTTCGGATTCGTGAGCACCGCGTTCAGCGAGTGCCCGTACTCGTGGAACAGCGTCTCGTAGAAGTTGGATCCGGTGAACGGATTCGTCAGCAGTCGCGCCTCGAACGGGGGGCGGATCGGGAACGTGATGCCCCCGGTCGGAACGTCCCAGACGCGCGTGTCGATCGGCAGCGAATCGGGTTTGAAGCCGAGGTCCCTCATCAACGCCATCATGCGCTCGACTCCGGGCTCGCGCGGCCAGGCGTCGTTGCCCCCCGCGGTCTCCTGAAGGTGCAGCCAGTAGTCGACGTCCCACGGCTGCGCCGTGTCGAGCCCGAGATCGCGTTTCACCCGCTCCACGATCGCCAGCATGGTGGGCCGCGTCGAGCGCTCGAACGCGTCGAGGTCGCGCAACACGCGCTGGCGATCGAGGCTCGAGAGCACCAGACCGGCCTCCGCGCCGTTGGCGAATCCTTCGGCGCGGCCGATGCGGTCGTTGAGCTCCATGCAATGGAGGATCGCCCGAGTATGTCGTTCCGCGCTCTGCTGGTATGCGAGGAACGCCTCCCGGCGCTTCGAGCGGTCGGCGTCGGTGGTGAGGATCTCGGTGATCCCGGTGAGCGTGACGCGCTTGCCTCGGACTCGGAAGCGGAACGCGTTGACGCTGTCCTGGAGCGCGTTTTGCGCGTCGCTGAGCGCGATCACCAGGGACGGGTCCACGCGCGATTGCAAGAATGCCTTGTGATGGATCTCGAGGCGCCGCGCGAGCAACGGGTCTCTCACGCGCCCGCGCCAGTGCTCGACGATCTCGGCGTAGTCGCGCCGGTTCCGAAGGTCGTTGCCGAATCGGCTGAACTGCGCCACGAAGTGCGGCTCCCGCCCGCGCCACTGGTAATAGCCCTCGAGGTTCACGCCTTCGCTGACCAGGAACTGCTGGGCCTCGAGCTCGTCGAGAAACGCGCGCAGATCCCCCTCGCTCTTGACCACGGGGGCCGGGCCACCCAGGGGCAAGTGGTACGGCGCCCCGGCGGCCAGGGAGGATCCGACGATCGAGGCCAGGAGCAGGAACGCAGCGGCGACGCGAGCGCGCGACACGGGCATCATGGTGAACGTCGCTAGAGCGACCAGTTGACGATCGGAAGGAACGGAATCTTACCCTTCTGGATGATGTTGCCCGCCCCGATCTGAAGACCGTGCATGGTCTCGGTGAGGTTGACCAGGCCGAGCTGGAGCCCATGCATGTTTCGCGTCTTGTTGATCCAGCCGAACGCGACCCCGTTCATGGTCTCGGTTCCGTTGAAGATGCCGGACTGTAGCCCGGTGAATTCTCCCTTGGTCCAGTTGAAGCCGCCGTCCTGCCAACCGGTGAACTTTCCTTCCACCATGTTCACGAGCCCGGCTTGCCACGCGTTTCCGTCGCCGGTGTCATGATTGACGAGTCCCCAGTCGAGACCGGTGACGTTCGCGTTCTTGCCGTAGATGAGATCGAGACGAAGTCCCGAGACCGACATGGTGCCGCCTGCTGGAGAGACCCGACGGGAGCGCGGGGGGGACGATGCGGAAGGTAGAGTTCCCCCTGGGCGCGGTCAAAGAGAGTCGAAAGGTCCGGTCCGACTTGGATTGTGCGACCACAGTTGAAGTACAACTTGAACTGGCCCCGGAGCCAGTCGACGCCCGACCAACGCGCCTCGGAGGCGTTGAAGTGTGTTCGTAGCCACCGAAGGTAACTTCGCTGTCTCCATGGCACTGCCAGACGACCGCGGACCGGAGTTATAGTCACCTCCCATGCCCCTGACGCCCTTTCACCCCACCGTCCGCCGCTGGTTCACGGAGCGGATCGGCGTGCCCTCTCCGCCCCAGGTCGAGGGCTGGCCTCGCATCCGCTCCGGCCGACACACGCTGATCGCCGCCCCGACCGGCACCGGCAAGACGCTGGCGGCTTTCCTGTGGGCGATCGACAGCTTGCTTCGCCAGGGGCGATCGCTGCCCGACGAGACGCAGGTTCTCTACGTGTCGCCGCTGCGGGCGCTCGGGAACGACGTGCAGAAGAACCTCCAGGGCCCGCTGGCCGAGCTCGAAGCGCTGGACCCCGAGTTCCCCAACGTGCGCGTGATGGTGCGAAGCGGGGACACGTCCGCGAGCGCCCGCACGGCGATGCGGAAGAAGCCGCCCCACATCCTGGTCACCACGCCCGAGTCGCTCTCGATCCTGCTCACCAGCGAGAGCGGTCGTGCCATGCTCCGCACCGTGCGCACCGTGATCCTCGACGAGATCCACGCGGTCGCCGGCAGCAAGCGTGGGGCGCACCTCGCGCTGTCGGTCGAGCGCCTCGAGGCGCTGGTTGCCGACGCGGCGACGGGCGACGGGCGCCGCGCGCGACTCCAGCGCATCGGCCTGTCGGCCACGCAGAAGCCGATCGCCGACGTCGGCTCTCTCCTGGTCGGCGCGGATCGCGCGTGTGAGCTGGTGGACATCGGCCACCGCCGCGATCTGGACCTCGCGATCGAGCTGCCCGATGGGCCGCTCGAGACGGTGTGCTCGCACGAGACCTGGGACCAGATCCTGCGCCGCATGGCCGAGCTGATCTCCGAGCACCGAACCACGCTGGTGTTCGTCAACACGCGCAAGCTCGCCGAGCGCGTGGCGGCGCGTCTCACCGACGTGCTCGGCAAGGGCCAGGTGACCAGCCATCACGGGAGCCTCGCTCGCGAGCGGCGGCTCGAGGCCGAGACACTCCTCAAGACCGGGCGGCTCCGCGCCCTGGTCGCGACCAGCAGCCTCGAGCTCGGGATCGACATCGGCGACGTCGATCTGGTGATCCAGGCCGGCGTGACGTCCGCGATCGCCACCCTGCTGCAGCGGGTCGGGCGTAGCGGGCACGCCCTCTCGCGCACGCCCAGGGGACGCGTCTTTCCGCTCACCCAGGACGACCTGGTCGCCGCCGCGGGCCTGCTCCACGCGATCCGGCAGGGAGAGCTCGACCGCACTCCCCAACCGGGCCAGCCGCTCGACATCCTGGCGCAGCAGATCGTGGCCGCGTGCGTGACCGACACCTGGGACGAGGAGCGGCTCTACGCCACGTTCAAGCGCGCGTGGCCCTACCGCGCGCTGTCGCGGGAGGACTTCGATGCCGTGGTGGCCCTCCACATCGAGGGCCGCGCGGCACTGCTTCATCGCGACGGTGTCCACCGGCGGCTGCGCGCCACCCGGCGCGCCCGCATCACCGCGCTCACCGCGGGTGGCGCGATCCCCGACACCGGGCAGTACCAGGTGGTGCTCGAGCCGGAGGGGACCCAGGTAGGCTCGCTCGACGAGGATTTCGCGATCGAGGCCAATGCCGGCGACATCTTCCAGCTCGGGAACAGCTCGTGGCGGATCCTCAAGATCGAGCCCGGCACCGTGCGCGTGGCCGATGCCCAGGGTGCGCCGCCCACCGTGCCGTTCTGGTTCGGCGAGGCGCCCGCACGCACGCGGGAGCTTTCCGCCGCGATCGCGGTGGTTCGGGAGGGCGGTCGCGATCCCGCGTGGCTCGAGGATGAGATCGGGCTCTCGCCCGCGGCAGCCACGCAACTGAGCGACTATCTCCGCGAGGGCGAGGCCACGCTGGGCGCGATTCCGACCCCCACCCGGGTGGTGCTCGAGCGCTTCTTCGACGAATCGGGAGGCATGCAGCTGGTCGTCCACGCTCCGTTCGGCGGGCGCATCAATCGCGCGTGGGGGCTGGCGCTCAGGAAGCGCTTCTGTCGCGGCTTCGGCTTCGAGCTTCAGGCGGCGGCCAACGAGGAAGCGATCGTCCTGTCGCTCGGCCCTCAGCACAGCTTCCCGCTCGACGAGGTGTTCGACTACCTCCATCCTCTCAAGGCCCGCGATCTGCTGGTGCAGGCGCTGCTCGCCGCGCCGATGTTCGGAGTCCGCTGGCGCTGGAACACCACCCGCGCGCTGCTCTTGCCGCGGACCCGGAGCGGTGGGAAGCGCGTGCCGACGCCGCTGCTCCGCATGCGTGCCGAGGACCTGCTGGTGCGCGCCTTCCCGCAGGTGCTCGCCTGTCCCGAGACGCTCCCGCCCGGCGAGATGCCGGTCCCGTGGGGGCACCCGATGGTGCGGCAAACCATCGAGGACTGCCTCACCGAGGCGATGGACGTGGAGGGTTTCCTCGACGTGCTCCACGGGCTGCGCGACGGTCGCATCGAGAAGCGCGCGGTCGACACCACCGAGCCGTCGGCGTTCGCGCGCGGGATCTTGAACGCCATGCCCTACGCCTTCCTCGACGACGCTCCACTCGAGGAACGCCGCACCCAGGCGGTGGTCGCGCGGCGCCGCCTGGACCCGGCGGTGGCCGACACGCTGGGCGCACTCGATCCGGAAGCCGTGGCCCGGGTGCGCCAAGAGGCGTGGCCGAGCCCCGAAAACGCCGAAGAAGTGCACGAATCGCTGCTGTGGATGGGATACGTGACGGCCGGCGAGGCGGAGGCTTCGGGCTGGACGCCGTGGCTCGAAGAGCTGCGCGCGGCGGGCCGGGTGGTGACGGAGTCGGCCGAGGGGGCGTTGCGATGGTTCGCGGCCGAGGCGTCGCGCGACCCGAAGACGGTGCTGGGCGGGAGGCTCGAGGCGCTGGGTCCAGTCGTGGCGGCACTGGGTCCGGTCGTGGCGGCCGACGACGTCGCACGATCGCGTGCGCCGACCCAGGACCTCGGGCTGCCGGTGCTCCCGGCGACCGAAGGCGAGCCGCTGCTGGAGCTGGAGGCGCAGGGCGTGGTGCTGCGCTGTCGGATCGGCGGGCGCGCGGCGTGGTGCGAGCGCCGGCTGCTCGCGCGCATCCACCGCTACACGCTCGAGCGCCTGCGGCGCGAGATCGAGCCTGTGACGGCTCAGGAGTTCTGGCGCTTCCTCTGCTGCTGGCAACACGCGGATCCGGCCTTCAGGCTGGACGGCCCGCGCGGTGCGCACGAGGTGGTGCGGAAGCTCGCCGGCTTCGAGGCCCCCGCCGCCGAGTGGGAATCGAGCCTGCTGCGCGCGCGCCTCAGCGACGCGCGACCCGAATGGCTCGATCAGCTGACGTTGACCGGCGAGGTGGTGTGGGGACGCCTGTGGGGGGCCGGCGACTCACCGATCCGCTCCACCCCCATCTGCCTGCTGCCGCGTGAGGATCTCGAGGCGTGGACCAGGCTGTCGTCCCTGCGCCCGGGCGCCGCAACCGACGGCGACGGCGCGAGGGGCGGAGCCGGCGCGGCCCTTTCGACCTACGCCCGCACGATTCTCGCGGCGCTCGACGAACGCGGCGCCAGCTTCGCGCAAGAGCTCGAGCGGGCGACTCGGCTGCTGCGCTCCCACTTCGAGATGGGGCTCACCCAGCTGATCGGACATGGGCTCGTCACCTGTGACTCGTTCGGTGGGCTCAGACGGCTGATCACGCCCCCGAGCAGACGGCGCGGCATCTTGAGGCATGCGGCGTCGATGCCGGCCGGGCGTTGGTCGCGATTCCGGGCCGACGGCGTGGACGTGGGCGGCCGCCCCTCGGAGGGAACCGTCGATACCGAGCTGGTGGAATTCGCCGCCCGACAGCTGCTGCTGCGCTACGGGGTGGTGTTCCACCGCCTGCTCGAGCGGGAACGGATTCCAGTCCCGTGGCGGGAGCTGGTGCGCGTCTATCGCCACCAAGAGCTGCGTGGGGACGTGCGTGGCGGGCGCTTCGTCCAGCGTTTCTCCGGCGAGCAATACGCGCTGCCCGAGGCGGTGGATCTGATGCGCCGGCTGCGGCGACTGGGCGGGAGCCCGCGGGTGCACGCCCTGGAAAGGCAGGAGACCGGCCCGCGAAGCGTCGAGGTGGCGGCGGCGGACCCGCTCAATCTGCAAGGCGTGCTCACGCCGGAGGCGCGGATCCCGGCGCAGGCGCGTCGGCGGGTACAGGTGGCCTAGGCCGCCCATGTCCAGCAGCCAGCAGAAGCGAGCGGCGTTCGCCGCACTTCACGCGACCGGCTGCTTCGTCATCCCCAATCCGTGGGACGTCGGGAGCGCGCGCTACCTCGCCGGGCTCGGATTCAAGGCGCTCGCGACCACCAGCTCGGGATTCGCGTGGTCCAAGGGTTGCGCGGACAACGGTGTCTCGCTCGAGCAAGCGCTCGCGCACTTCGCGGAGATCGCCGCGAGCGTCGACGTCCCGATCAACGCGGACTTCGAGGCGGGCTTCGCGATCGCGCCCCAGGAGGTCGCCGCCCACGTGCGCCGCGCGGTCGCGACCGGCATTGCCGGCGTCTCGATCGAGGACTCGACCGGCAATGCCGCGAATCCTCTCTTCGATTTCACGCTCTCGGTCGAGCGCATCG
>VBOY01000115.1 GCA_005893295.1 Candidatus Eiseniibacteriota bacterium
TCGAGTTGCGCCAGCGCGAGTCGGGTACGGGCCTTGATTCCGAGAAGCGCGGCGGGGCCCGCCCGTGAACGACGACATCGGCCTTCGCAGCTAACCGCCGAATCGGTCCCACGCCAGGAGCCCGGCCCCCACGGCGCCGGCGCGCTCCCCGAATGCTGCCAACTCGATCTCGAGCGCCCCCACGTGCGAGGGCAGGGCGTGGCGCGCGACGGCACGCCGCAGGAGTTCGATCCACACGTCGCCCGAGCGCGCGAGCCCGCCCCCGAGCACGACCATGTCGGGGTTCAGGAGATCCACGGCCGTCGCCACCAGGGCGCCCAGCCGTTCCGTGAACCGTTCGACGGCCTCCATGGCTCCTCGATGCCCCGTGGCGGCGCGGGCGAACACCGTCCCGGCCTCGGCTGGCTCGAGCCCGAGGGCGCGGGCGCTCTGGGTGAGCCCCGCCGCCGAAGCCTCCGCCTCCGCGCAGCCGGCGACGCCGCATGCGCATCCCGAGTGCCCGGACCCGAGCGGCACGTGCCCGAGCTCGCCCGCGCCTCCCCATGCGCCGCGAAAGATCCGCCCCTCGATCACGATGCCGCACCCGACCCCGGTTCCGAGCGTGATCGCGACGCACACCCGTGCCCCGCGCGCCGCGCCCAGACGGTGCTCGGCTAGGGCGGCGAGGTTGGCGTCGTTGTCCACCGCCACGGGCAGGGCGAGCCGGCGCGCCAGCTCGTCGCGAACCGGCGTACCCTTCCAATGTGGCAGGTGCGCGGTGCGATCGACCAGCGATCCGTCCTCGGGCCGGATCACGCCGGGACAGCCGCAGCCCATGGCGCACCCGGCGAGCGAGGCGAGCGGCGTCTCCCATGTCTCGCGCACTCCCGAGGGGCGAGCGAGGAAGCGCTCGACCTGGCCGGCGCGGGAGAGCCGCACCGCCTTGAGCTCGGTGCCGCCCAGGTCGAGGCCGATCGCGAACCGCTCTCCCATCTCTCCCCTACGCGCTGGATGCGACATGGAACGCAGCGGGCGACGGTAGCACGACGGCGTCCTTTACGCCGCGCCTTGCGGATGCCAGATTCCCGGTATGCGACACCCACGCGGGGCTGCTCTGGTGCTCGCTCTCGCAGCCGTCGCGACAGGCGACGCACGGGCACGCGCTCCAGCCCCACCGGCCCCAGGGCCGGTGCGCGTGCCTGGACTCGCCGCCCCGGCACGCGTGGTGACCGACCGCTTCGGCATCCCCCACCTCGCTGCGGCGACTCGCTCCGATCTCTACTTCGTCTGGGGATACGTCGACGCCCGCGACCGGCTCTGGCAGCTCGTGCTGGGACGTCAGGCGGCGCGCGGCGAGCTGTGGCGCTGGCTCGGCAATCAGGCGCTGCGCGGGGACGGTGGCGCCCAGCTGTTCGAGCTCGGCACGCGCGCGGATCGCATCTGGGCGCGCGAGCGAGCCCGCGGCGAGATTCGCGAAGACCTGGAGCGCTACGCGGCGGGAGTGAACGCGTACATCGAGCGCTGTCGCGGCCGGCTCGAGCCGTGGCCCGCGGAGCTCCAGCAGCTTCGAATCCGTCCGCGCGACTGGCGCCCCGAAGACAGCATCGCGATCCTGCTCGGTTTCGGCATCACGCTCGACCTGTCGCTGCCCGAGCTCGCCGAAGGAGACAGCATCCGGCTTCACGGAGCACGTTGGCTCGAGCACCGCCGACGCTTCGAGAACGACTGGATCTATCGAACCATCCCCGACAGCGCCGCACGCCGGCTCTACGGCGGCGCGGTTCCTCCCGGCCGGCCACGGGGCGGCTCCGCGCGCGGCGCTCGGGCTGCCGTGGTCGGCTCGCGGCCCGCCGTTCGTGACTCCCATGGCTCGCCATCGGCCTCGCTCGCGGCCCTGGGATCGGCGGCGCTCGGGCCGTGGCTCCGCTCCACGCCGATCGAGCCGGTGGGTCGCGCGAGCAACGTCTTCGCGGTTGGGGGACGGCGCAGCGCGAGCGGCTTTCCCCTGCTCGCCAATGACGTTCATCTCGCGCTCGCAACACCAGGCCCCTTTCACATCGTGCACCTCACGGTGCCCGGTGTGGTCGACGCCGCCGGAGCCTCGGTCCCCGGTCTGCCCGCGATGGTGAGCGGGCGCAACGCCCGCGTCGCCTGGGGCGTGACCGCGCTCTCGGCCGACGTGATGGACCTCTACGCCGACACCCTGTCGCGAGACGGCCGCCGTGTCCTCTTCGAACGGCGCTGGGTCCCGCTGCGGGAAGCGGGCTTTACGATGCGCTATCGCGTGCTCGGGGTGCCGCTCCCGCTCCTGGGCCAGAAGCGGCGCTACACGCCACACGGCCCGGTGGTGGCGCTCGACCACGGCCGGCACATCGCGTACGCGGTGCGATGGGCGGGCTCGGACGACGAGATCACGCTCAGGCGCCTGGTCGGGGTCGAGCGCTCGGCCAGCGCATCGGAGGTAGCCGAGCGCTTTCGATCGCTGGTCCGACCAACTTTGAACGTGGTCGCCGCCGATCGCGAGGGCCACGTGGTCTATCAGGCCGCCGGCGCGCTGCCCCGACGCGGCTTCGTCCCCGGCTTGGGACCGCTGCCGGACGACGGGCGGCACGAATGGAGGGGCTTGATCCGGCCACAGGACATGCCGGCGTGGAACGCCCCGCCGGCTGGATTCGTGGTCAACGCGAACAACCTGCCGGTCGGACCACCGTATCCGGTGGAGCTTCCCCGCTTCGACTGGGTGCACGATCGGGCCGCGCGCATCGCTCAACGCCTGCAAGCGAGTCCACGCGTGACGATCGCCGGCCTGGCGAGCGTGCAAAACGACGTGTTCTCGCGCGGCGCCGAGCGCTTGGTGCCGCGCCTGCTGCGGCTGGCCGACGCGGCCGGGATGCCGCTGTCGCCCGGCGCCCGCGCCGCACTCGACACGCTGCGCGCCTGGGATTTTCGTGCGCGACTTTCACGCACGGCTCCCACGCTCTACCGCGGGTGGTACGGAGCGTTTCTGAGGCGTTCGCGGCTCGAGGGCCTACCGGGGCTCGCCGCCGCCGCCCTGGACGGACGCGCGCCCGACGCGCTGCGGTCGCCGGGGACGGAGGCGCTCGAGCCGGCATCGCGTGCCGCGGTCGAAGCGCTCACGCTGGGCCTCGACGTGCTGGCGCATCGGCTCGGTCCGGAGCCCGGGACATGGACCTGGGCGCGCGCCCATCGCGCGCGCTTCGAGCATAGGCTGGTCTCGATCGCCCCCGGCCTCGAGCCGGCTCCGATCTCCGTCGAGGGTGACAACAGCACGCCGTGCGCCGGGCCGTCCCTCCTTCCCTGGAGCACCACCGTCGATCACGGACCGGTGTGGAGACACCTGGTGGACCTCGCCGTCACCGATTCGTCCCTGGCGGTCGTGCCGCCCGGCAACGCCGCCTCCGGCCGGCATCGGCTCGACCAGTTGATGCTCTGGGCGCGACATCGGTACGTCCCGCTCTTCTTGTCGTGGGAGAAGGCCGAGCGCGCGGCCGAGAGCGTGCTCACGCTGGCGCCGGGTGGCCGGCGATGAGCCGGCAACCGGCGGGCGCCTAGAACCGAGCCACCTCGAGGATCGCCCGCAGCATGTCGTCTTTCTGCGGCAAGATCTTCTCCTCGGAGGTCGGGGCGTACGCCACCATGCAATCCAGCGCCGCCACGCGCTTGACCGGAGCATCGAGATCCATGAAGCATTCCGAGGCGATCTTGGCCGCGACCTCGGCTCCGTAGCCGCAGAACATCGTGTCCTCGTGGGCCACGATCACGCGCCCGGTCTTCTCGACCGACCGCGCCACGCTCTCGAAGTCCAGCGGCTGCAGCGTGCGCAGATCGAGGATCTCGGCTTCGACCCCTTGATCGGCCGCTTCCTGCGCGGCCAGGAAGCTCCGCTGGACCAGCGCCCCGTAGGTCACCACGGTGACGTCCGAGCCGGCGCGCACCAGACGCGCCTTGCCGAAGGGCACGGTGTAATCGGGGCCCGGATACGGCGACTTGGCATACGGCTGGCGATAGAGATGCTTGTGCTCGAGGAACAGCACCGGATCCTCGCAGCGCAGCGCCGTCCGCAACAGGCCGTTGGCGTCGATCGCGGTGCTCGGCAGCACCACGCGCAGCCCCGGGCAGTGCGCGAAGATGCTCTCGCCGCACTGGCTGTGGTAGGGGGCGCCGCCCTGCAAGTATCCGCCATAGGCGGTGCGGATGATCACCGGTGCGGCGAAGGCGTTGTTCGACCGCCAGCGCAGGTTCGAAAGCTCGTTGCGAATCTGCATCATCGCCGGCCAGATGTAGTCGAAGAACTGAACCTCGACCACCGGCCGCAGGCCCAGTGTCGCCAACCCGATCGCCCGGCCCACGATGTTGGCCTCGGCGAGCGGGGAGTTGTAGACGCGCGTGCCGCCGTAGAGCTTCTGCAGCCCCCACGTCACTCCGAACACCCCTCCCTTGCCCTTGGTCTCGCCGAGCGCCTCCTCGTGCGACGCGTCGGCCACGTCCTCGCCGAACACCACGATGCGCGGATCGCGCTTCATCTCGTCGCGCAGGCAATAGTTGATGAGCTGGAGCAACGTCTCGGGCTGCTGCGATGGATCGACCCGGGGCTCGACCGCGAACCGTTCGGAGGTGGGATCCACGTCCTCGCTGTAGACGAAGCGCATCGCCTGTTCGGGCGGCGGCTGCTCGCTCGGCTGCGCTTCGTCGCTCGCGCGGCGGATCTCGGCCTGAACGTCGTCGTGCAGCTTCTTGAGGCTCGTCTCGGTCAGGAAGCCCTCGTCGATCAGGAACCGGGCGTAGTTGGTGAGGCAGTCGCGCTGCGTTTCCGCGTCGCGCTCCGCCTTGCGCTTGTACTTGGTCTCGTCGTCCGACATCGAGTGGGAGTACGGACGGGTCACGAGCGCTCGCACGAAGGCCGGCCCCTTGCGGGCGCGACAGTGCGCGATCGCCTCCTTGAGCACCCCGTAGGACTCCACCGGGTCGTTGCCGTTGATCTCGCCGACCCAGAACAGATTCGGGAAGTTCTTGACCAGCGTGGACACGTTGCCGCCCGCGGTCTGCACGTCCACCGGCACCGAGATCGCGTAGCCGTTGTCTTCGCACAGGAACAGCACCGGCAGCTTGAGGCACGACGCGGTGTTCATCGCCTCCCAGAACTCGCCTTCGCTGGTCGCGCCGTCGCCGGTGGTGACCAGCACCACTTCGTCACCCCGCGCACGGCCGCGCAGCTCGGGATGCTCCTCTTCCAAATCCTTGTACTTCACCAGCGCCTCGGCGGCTCCCACCGCCTGGAGGAACTGGGTGCCAGTGGGGCTTGATTGCGACACGATGTTGAGCTTCTTGTGACCCCAGTGGCTCGGCATCTGACGCCCGCCGGAATTGGGGTCCTCGCGGGACGCCACCGCCGAGAGCAGCATCTCCTTGGGCGTCATGCCGATCTGGAGGCACAGGGCGCGATCGCGGTAGTAGGGGTAGAACCAGTCGTAGCCCCCCTGGAGAAGCTTGCCGGCCGCGGCGAGCACCGCCTCGTGGCCGGCCCCCGAGATCTGGAAGAACGTCAGGTTGAGCTTCTTCAAACGGATCTCCTCGTCGTCGAGGCGGCGCGAGGTGACCATGGTGCGGTAGAGGCCGACCAGCTCCTGGGCGGTCAGGCCGTGGAAGCGTGCGGATGGGGAAGTCGTGGTCCGGGTCGCCGCCATGGTCGCGGGGTCTCCCTGGAATCGAAGGTGAAGGAGAGAATAGAGGTTACCCGATGCGCGCGGCCCGGTTCAACCGAGGGCTGTGGGCGGCGGCCTCAATACCCGAGCGCGCAGCCATCCTTGCGCTTCTCGGTCGCGCCCGCGTAGCAGCCGGTCAATCGGTCGCGCCAGATCGCCTGATAGCCGCCATAGGCCCCCACCGGCTCGGCCTCGAGATGATGCCCGCGGCGCTTCAACTCCTCGAGCACCGCGGGCGGCAGGCCATCCTCGACATGGAGCACGCCGCCGTCTTGCATCACGGTGCCGGTCGGCTCGCTCGAGTCGGTGTGGTGGAAACGGATCGCGTCGCCCGCTTCCTGCAGATTCATTCCCAGATCGAAGAGATTGACCAGCACCTGAGCATGGCCTTGCGGCTGCATGTCGCCGCCCATCACGCCAAAGGCCATCAGGGGCTGGCCGTCCTTGGTCACGAAGGCCGGAATGATGGTGTGAAAGGGGCGCTTGCCCGGCTCGAGGCGATTGGGGTGCCCCGGCTTCAACGAGAAGCAACCGCCGCGGTCTTGTAGCCCAAAGCCCAGCTCCGGGACCACGTAGCCCGAGCCAAAGCCGGTGTAGTTGCTCTGGATGAGCGACACCATCATGCCGCTCGCATCGGCGGTGCAGAGATAGGTGGTGCCGCCCCGATTCAGAGCCACCTCGCCGGGCTCGTCGGTCTGCGCCGCATGGCGCATGTCGATCCGTCCCGCGCGCTGCTTGGCATAGCTCTTCGAGAGCAGCTCGGCCACCGGGACGCGCGCGAACGCGGGATCGGCGTAGTAGCGCGCCCGGTCGGCGAACGCCAGCTTCTTGGCCTCCACCATCACGTGCCAGAAGTCCGGCGAGTCACGGCCCATCGACTTGAGATCGAAGGTCTCGAGGATGTTGAGCATTTGCAGCGCTGCCAGACCCTGACCATTGGGCGGCAACTCCCACACTGTGTAGCCCCGATAGTCGGTCGAGATCGGCTCGTCCCAGGTCGAGCGATGACGGGCGAAGTCCTCGAGCGAGAAAAAGCCGCCGTTCGCGCTCGAGAACTTGACGATCGCGGCCGCGATCGGGCCCTTGTAGTAGCCGTCGCGGCCCT
>VBOY01000119.1 GCA_005893295.1 Candidatus Eiseniibacteriota bacterium
CGGAGCACGCGGCGTTCGGAGCGCCACGAAGTTTTCGGTGGCGAGGGAGATCCAAGCGGCCAGCGTGCACCCTGCGCACTGTGGGACGCCCTTTGGTCGAGCGCCCGCGAAGCTGTCACGGCCGGGCTCACAAACCGTCAAGACAATTTGTCGCGATTCTGCCGAGCCCTGCCCGTTCACCCCTCTCGACTCATGCCCCGAATGGCACCGTCGTCCGCTCGTGGCCTGCTAAGGCGCGGCGCTCACCGGCTCGGCGAGCACACCGCCGTGGGTCGCGATCACCTCGCGGTAATAATTGCCACTCGCCTTCACGGTGCGACGCTGGGTGTCGAAGTCCACGTGGACCAAGCCGAAGCGTAGCGAGTAGCCGCGGCTCCATTCGAAATTGTCCAGCAGCGACCAGGCGAAGTACCCGCGCACGTCGACCCCTTGCTGGATCGCGTCTCGCACGGCAAGCAAATGATCGCGGTAGTAGCGCACCCGCAGTGGATCGTCGAGTCGGCCTTCGGGGGCCCGCGCGGGATCCGCGAACGCCGCCCCGTTTTCGGTCACGTAGACCGGCACCTTTCCATAGCGCTCACCGACCCATAGCAGCGCCCGCGTGAGCCCGGCCGGAACGACCTGCCATCCGGTCTCCATCGTGAGAGCCCCCGGCACGGACTGAGACGAGAAGCCGAGCGGGGCTTTGGCGTCGTGCCGCACCACCCGTTGGGTGTAGTAGTTCACGCCCACGAAGTCGATCGGCTCGCGGATCCGGGCCACGTCCTCGGGCGCGAACGCAGGCCAGCCCTCACCGAATACGTCCTGCATGCCGTCGGGGTAGCGGCCGAAGAACACTGGATCGAGGTGATAGAGGTTGTTGTAGCGATCGTCGCGCGCCGCCGCCGCCACGTCTTCGGGCCGATCGCTCGCGGGGACCTTGGGCTCGAGGTTGACCACGAGCCCGATCTTCCCTCGACCGTTCGCGCGGTAGGCGCGCACCGCCGCCGCGTGCGCCCGCAGCAGGTGATGGAACGCGATCGGAGCCTCGAAGAGGTTGCGGTGCCCGGGGGCGTTGACGCCGAACAGGTAGCCTGCGTCGGTGATCACCCATGGCTCGTTGATCGTGGCCCACAGGGTCACGCGATCGCCGAGCGCCTCGAACGCCACGCGGGCGTAGTCGGCGAACCAATCCACCACGTCTCGGTTGAGCCAACCGCCGCGGTCGTCGAGTGCCGCCGGCAGGTCCCAGTGATAGAGGGTCACCATCGGCTGAATCCGGCGCTCGAGCAGTCGATCCACGAGGCGCGAGTAGAAGTCGAGCCCCTTGGGATTCACCGCACCCCGGCCTTCGGGCAAGAGCCGCGACCACGACAGGCTCAGGCGATACGCGCCCAGCCCTAATCCATGCATCAGCTCGACGTCTTCGGCCCAGCGGCGGTAGTGGTCGCACGCCACGTCGCCGGTCTGGCCCAAGTGGGTGCGCCCGGGAGTGTGGGAGAAGCGGTGCCAGATGCTCGGCCCCGCCCCGTCGGCGAGCGGCGAGCCTTCGATCTGGTAAGCGGAAGTGGCGGCCCCCCAGAGAAAACCCTGGGGGAAGGTCGTTTGCTCGGTCATGGGGCTCCGGAACGCGATGAGATGATGGGGAGAGTATCGGAAGGTCGGGCGAGTCCAAAGAAGCTGGTCGTTTCTGTGGAACGCTTCCCGGGCGCCGCCCGGATTGCCTCGAGCGGGGCGTCCCAGGTGGCCTCCGGCGCTTATTTGTTGACACTCCCACGACGGGATGTAATCGTTTTCAGAACGTTCACAGCCCCCCTCTCAGGGGAGGCACGCAGATGGTTCCAGACGTAGTAACCCTCGCCATGGAACTCGGCTCCTGACCGCGACACCCTCGCAGGAGGCCTCGAAATGAATCGCGGTTTCATTGCGGTCTTGGTCCTCGCCACCACGTTCGGTGCGACGCTGCCCGCCTCGGCGCAAGCGCCGCGCAAGGATTACATCTGGGCGCGCTCGACCAGCGCGACCATCACCATGGACGGCGTGCTCAACGAACCCGCCTGGGCGCAAGCCGATTCGGTGGTGATCCACATGGCCCAGGACACCGGGATCCCCGGCAGCGGATGGTTCTACGAGCAGGGGGTCGCGCCCACCGACCCCACCTACGCCACGATTCGTTTCTTGAGACAGGGCAACCAGCTCTGGATGGGCGCCTACATTCGCGACAAGTCGATCGGTGGATCGGGCGATTTCCTCCGCTCCGACGGGCTGCTGATGGCGATCAAGGACCACCTGAGCCCGTCGCGCCCGGCCCCACCGGCCGAGTACTTCTACACCTGGTGGTCTCCCGAGAATCCGGTCGCGGCGAGCGCCCCCGGAGCGGTGATCGGGTTCCGCGGCCGCTGGACCGGCTGTAACGACAGCCCGACGCCCGACTGCACGCGCCCGCGCACCGCGCAAGAGATCGCGGCCTGGAACGCGGCGACCGGCGTGGGCGGCACCACCAACACCGACGCCGTGGACGATTGGGGCTACGTGGTCGAGATGCGCTTCGACGTCGGCCCCACCGTCATGGGCTACGACTTCACCAAGCCTGGCGGCGACGTGGTCGAATGGAACATCTCGATCTACGACACCGATTGGAACTGGCCGAACACGGCGTCCTTCAGCTCGAATCGCGTGTGGTGGGAGGGGCCGTGGGGAAGGGACGCCTACTTTCACAATGTGCGCATTCTGGGTCGCTCCGACGTGACCACCACGTCGGGGCCGGCCCCCGCTCTGGGGCCCGACATCCGCATCCCGGACGCCGGCGCCTTGGCGGCCCCCACCATGGACGGGCTCCTCACCGACGCGGTGTGGCAGAAGGCCCCGCACTTCGACATCCGCTACAACGACACCGCGCTGCGCAACACCTACCCGGGACAGGGCCCGTGGCGCAGCGGCCAGGTCCAGTTCGCGGTGAACCAGCAACCGCTGCCGACGGTGCTCGATCCGGGCGACTGCACGGTGAGCTACTTCTTCAAGGGGGACAAGCTCTACCTGGGCTTCGACGTCCGCGACCAGATCGTCCAGTACTATTCTCCGGCTGTACCTACCCGCTGGGACGGCGCCATCGTCAGCATCAACAACTATTCGTTGCGTTCGGCCGACAACAACCAGCTCGTGGGCTATAAGCTCAGCTGGGAGGTCGGGCCGACGGCAGCCGCGTCGCCGCAGGACGAGCTGCCGGCGCTCATCAGTCAAGGCGGTGCGCAGGTGGTGCTCCACCTCAAGAACCCGTCGTCTCCGGTCTGCGACTGCCCGGCCGACACGACGGACCGAGCGACGTCCGACATCGGCTACACCGCGGAGATGTGGATCGATCTCACCAAGATCGGCTATCCCACCGGCCGCGGCGACGGGCGGATCTTCCTCGGCATCGACCTCCTGGATGGGGATTCCTTCACCAACTGGCCCGACAGCTACGGCACCCGGGTGTGGTGGCAACGCGAGTTCGCGGGCGGGAGCGGCGCCGGTGGAGGCGGCCCGGACGGCCCCGCGTGGGGCTACCTCGACCCCACCATCCTGGTGGGGGTGGGGGACGCGGATCCGGCTCCCCAGTCCCCCCTGGCCCTGCTCGGCGCCAGTCCCAACCCGTATCGGAGCCGCACGGCCGTCCACTTCAGCCTGGCACGACCCTCCGATGTGAAGCTCGAGGTCTATGACATGCAAGGGCGGATGGTCGCTGCGCGCGACTACGGGCGCCAACCGGCGGGACCTTCGCACGTCATCTTCGGCGACGACCGAATGGCGAGCGGGCTCTACATGTATCGGCTCCGAGTGGCCGACGGAGTCGATCGCTCGACCACCACCTTGGCGGGTAAGATGCTCTTGGTGCGGTGAGCCATCGAGGACCGGCGGCGAGCGCAGGAGAGCGACAGGTCGTGCGGCAAGTACGGTTTCGAGCGTCGCCGCCGTGGCGACGCTCGCTCTCTGTCTGGCGGCCACCCAGGTCGGAGCGGGCACCACCGGGACGCTCTCGGGCGTGGTGCAGGACGGGAAGAAGCAGCCGCTCGCGGGCGTGAACGTCACCCTGCCCGAGCTCCGCCTCGGGGGCGTCACGGACGCCAGCGGGCGCTACACGATCTTCAACGTCCCCGCCGGCACGTACACCGTCAAGATGGCGTTGCTGGGCTACGCGGCCACCATCTTCAACGGCGTGGCGGTGTCGGCCGACCGCACCACCGCCCTCGACGCCACGCTCACCGAGGCCGCGGTGCCGATGCAGGAGGTGGTGGTGACCGCCGAGCGGCCGATCGTCGAGCTGGGCCTCACCAGCAACGTCGCCACCATCACGCGCTCCCAGATCGCCAAGCTGCCGGTGCAGGAGCTGCAGGACGTGGTGAACCTCCAGGCGGGGGTCGTCGACGGGCACTTCCGCGGCGGCAGGAAGGGCGAGGTGCAGTTCCAGGTCGACGGCGTGACGGTGAACAATCCCTACGACAACACCTCCACCGTACGGCTCGATCGCTCGATCCTGGAGGAGGTGCAGGTCATCAGCGGCACCTTCGACGCCGAGTACGGACAGGCGATGAGCGGCGTGGTGAACGCGGTGCTGCGGCGCGGAACCGAGCACTTTGCTTGGTCGGGTGAAGTCTTGTCGGGAGGCTTCCTCACCTCGCGCGGACGGCGCCCCGGCGAGCCGGCCCTGCTCGGGCGGTATCGCCCGCTCGTGGAAGAGCCATTCAAGCCGTCCGGAGCCCAGAACTACCAGCTCACGGTGAGCGGTCCGACCGGGTTCCCGAACACCGTGTTCCTGTTCAGCGGGCGGCATTACCTCTTCGACGACTACCTGATCGGCGAGCGACGCTTCAAGACCACCGACCGATCGGATTTCGAGCACAAGGTGTTCGCTCCCACCGGGGATGGCGAGCAAGTGCCCCTCGGATACTCGCGCGAGTGGACGGGGGTGGGCAAGGTCACCTGTCGGCCGACTCGCAGCATCGAGATCGGCTACCAGGTGATCGCGAACCGGATCAACGCGCGCCGAGCCGACGACGCGGCGTGGCTGTTCCGGCTCGATCCCGACGGTCTCTCGAAGCAGCACATCCGTTCGGTGGTGCACGGGTTCGAGTGGACGCAGACCTTCGGGACCGCCACACTGCTCAAGCTGAACCTGCGCCAGAACTACTTCGACTACCGCGACATGGCCTACGACAGCGTCAGCGACCCGCGCTATTTCGCCGCCGGCCCGCCCCGCAAGGACCCGGACTACGAGCTCGAGGCTTACGTCCAAGGTGTGGACGACACCCGCTTCATCCAGAACACCAACGCGCTGGTGATCGGTGGTGCCGTGACCCAGCACATGAGCCGCGACCACGAGATCAAGGGTGGAATCGAGTGGCAGCCCACCCACCTGCGGTTCGGCAGTCCCGGGCACATGGTGGTCTCGGGCGACCAATTCGTGGCGCACGTGGACCAGCCGCCGGACTACCCCAATCCACAGAGGTACCGGCCGGTGCTGGGGGCTGCCTATGCCCAGGACGATCTCGAGTGGAACGACCTCAAGTTCCGGGCCGGATTGCGCTACGAGTACTTCAACTCGAAGTCGGGCCTGCCGAGCGACCTCGCCAACCCCGCGAACGCCATCCGAGGCGCGCCTGAGTCGAAGCTCAAGCCCGCCTCGCGCAAGCTCACGCTGGCCCCGCGGCTCGGTGTGTCCTATCCGATCACCAAGAAGGCGTCGCTGTTCTTCGCATACGGGCACTTCTACCAGATGCCATTGCTGCGCGACATCTTCGCGAACGCAGACTACAACATTCTCGCCAATCTCCAGGCGGATGGTCTCGACCCGGGCGTGCTCGGCAATCCCAACGTCAAACCCGAGCGCACGGTCCAGTACCAGTTCGGATACAAGCAAGCATTGAAAGACTGGCTGGGGCTCGACCTGACGTTGTTCTACAAGGACATTCGCGACCTGCTCGGCATCCGGGTCATCACTACCTACAACAACGCGATCTACCGCCAGCTCTCGAACGCCGACTTCGGCAACGTGATCGGGATGACCCTGGCGCTCGACCAGCGCGCGATCGGCGCCGTCAGCACGTCCCTCGACTACACCTGGGAGCTGGCCAAGGGCAGCTCGAGCGATCCCTACGAGACCGCGGCCCGGATCGACGCGGGCGAGGACCCGAGGCCGCGCCAGGTGCCGCTCAACTGGGATCAGCGCCACACCTTGAATCTGACGGTGACGTTCGCGCGGCCCGATGCGTACACCGTGAGCGGCGTGCTGCGCGCCGCGAGCGGCCAGCCCTACACGCCCGCGATCGAGACCGGTTTCGGCGGCGGCCTCGAGACCAACTCGGGTCGCAAGCCTTCGGCGGTGACGGTGGACGTGCGCGCCGAGAGACGGCTGGGAGGGGGCCGCACCCAGTGGAGCACCTTCGCGCGGGCGTTCAACCTGTTCGACACGAAGTTCTTCAACGGCTTCGTGTTCAACAACTCGGGGAGCCCGTACTACTCGCGCACCGCCACGCTGGCCGACGCGAAGCAGCTTGAGGATCCGGCGCGACTCTTCCCGCCGCGGCGCCTCGAGGTCGGCATCACCTGGGAGGGAGGACAGCAATGAGGCGGGCGTGGAGCGGCGTGGTGCGCTGTGGTCTCGCGCTGGCCACGCTCGCGGCATCGAGCGCGGCCGTGGCGCGCGCCACCACGCCCTACGACTTGCAGCCGGTGGTGCCCGTCGACCAGCGTGGCCGCCTCGACGCCGAGCGCTCCGGCTTTCACGACGCCGCGAACATCCGCACCGTGTTCTGGAACTTCGGCATGGTGGGCGACTACCCGGTCGATCCCGGCAACGTGGATCTGACCGTGTTCCACTCGGTCGAGGTGCCCAAGGGCAGCGGCATGAACTACTCCGACGGCATCACGCCCTTCGTGCTCGCCAAGATCAAGACCCGCGACGGCCAGGACGTGTATCTCATGGAGACCGGATTCCGCGAGCGCCAGGCGATCAGCCCTTACAAGAACCGCATCATGCGCTTCGAGCCCCGTCCCGGCTACTTCCAGGCCGACGCGGCGATCAACAAGCGACGCTCGCCGGCGATCAGCAACGATCCGCGCACCTGGCCCGACCAATGGCCCGACAAGCTGAACGATCCCGACGATCCGGGCTGGCACGACAGCTGGGACGGCTACTTCGGCAAACGGCCGGCCGCCGACCAGGAGAGCTTCTCGGTCATGGACGACGACTTCTACGACGCGTGGGCATATTTCCCGGACGCGCGCGACTCGACGCGCCACGGGCTGGGCTTGAGGGTCGAGGTGCGCGGCTTCCAGTGGGCGAATCCCCAGGCCGGCAACGTCATCTTCTGGCACTACGACATCTCCAACGAGGGCACCACCGACTACAACGACAACATCATCTTCGGGCTCTACATGGACTCCGGCGTGGGAGGCTCGGCGCTCTCCTGCGACGGCATCTACGAGTCCGACGACGACAACGCGTTCTACGACAAGTCCTCGGGGTTGAACCTGGTCTACACCTGGGACCGCTTCGGTCACGGGCGCGACCTGAGCGGGAACTGCGGGCGCACCGGCTACCTGGGCTACGCCTACCTCGAGACCCCGGGCAACCCCTTCGATGGGATCGACAACGACAACGACGGCATCACGGACGAGCGCCGCGACGGTGGGCCGGGGACGCACCTGGTCGGCCAGGACGCGATTCGCGCCTACGTGAACAGTCATTACGACATGGCGAAGTTCACCGCCGCCTACGGGCCGCTCGAGGACCGGCCGCCGTATCGGATCGGCAGCTGGTGGACCGGCGACGAGGACATGGATTGGAATCCCGAGTTCGACGACGTCGGCGCCGACGGGGTGCCGGGGACCCACGACACCGGCGAGGACGACGGCATTCCGACCGAAGGGGAGCCCAACTTCGACCGCACCGACTTGAACGAGTCGGATCAGATCGGACTCACCGGGTTCAAGATGAACCGCATCAAGGCCGGCGCAGGCAATCCCGATCCGACCACCGACGGGATCCTCTTCTATACCGATGCCCAGAGCTGGCCCTCGCGCCTCTACCAGAAGTTCTCCGACCCGTACGAGCCGGCGCGGTTCGACTCGGCGCTCGCCGCCAACTACAACATCGGGTTCCTGTTCGCTTCCGGCCCGTTCATCCTCAAGGCCGGCCAGCGCGAGCGCTTCAGCCTGGCGCTCGCCTACGGAGCCGACCTGAGCGAGCTGCGCAGCACGGTCGGGACCGTCCAGCAGATCTACAACGCCAACTACCAATTCGCGGTGCCACCCCCGATGCCCACGCTCACCGCCGAGGCGGGCGACGGCTGGGTGCGGCTGTCGGGGGACGACGTGGCGGAGCGCGGCGTGGACCCGGTCTCGAACGACTTCGACTTCGAGGGTTACAAGATCTATCGCTCGACCGATCCCGAGTTCCGGGATCCGGAGGTGATCACCACCGGCCGCGGCGGCGACATCGGGCTCCGCAAGCCGTTGATTCAGTTCGACAAGATCGACGGCCGGCGTGGCTATTCGAAGAAGGCCGTCGAGGGTACGCAGTTCTGGCTCGGCGACGAGACCGGCATCACGCACACGTGGACCGATTCCTCGGTGACCAACGGGCAGGAGTACTACTACGCGGTCGTGGCCTACGACTTCGGCGTCGACTCTCCGTACGACTCGCTTCGGATCTTCCCGTCACAGAATGCCGTGGCCGTGACCCGCACCGCGCGCGGTGGCCTGATCCTGCCCAAGAACGTGGTGGCGGTGCGGCCCAACCCGCGCGCCCTGGGCTTCGAAGGCGCCTTCGCCGACACGGCGGCTCACGTTCAAGGGAAGGGGATGGGCCGGGTCTCGGTGCGGGTCGTGAACTCGAACCTGGTGCCTGACGGGCACCTGTTCAGCGTCGATTTCGTTGCCCCCAGCCCGGACAGCATCCACGCGACCAAGTACGTGCTCGTGGACAGCACGGCGCGAAGCGCGTGTTACGGCATCGCGGACCCGACGGCGCGCAGGGCCTGCTTCGAACGGACCACGTGCTTCGCCGACGGCACCGACTTCAATGCCACCGGCAACGGGTCGCTGGGCTGCGGCCTGCTTCCGCTGGTATCGAGCTTGACGGAGATGCGCATCAATGCGGCGCTCACCGGCTTGACGCCCGCCAAGAGCCGTAGGCCCCGTCTTGTGGCGCCCGCCAGGTTGCAGGTGTCGTACCAGCCGGTGCAGCCAACGAACCTTCGCCGCGTGGGCTTCCCCGACGACATCTCGATCGTATTCGACGACGTGGTCCGGGACTCCAGCATCGCCACGCGCTTCACCCCCCGCCGGGGTGCTAAATTCAGGGTGCTTGCGCATTCGGACACCGGCGACGTCCAGCTGCCGATCCGCGACTTCCGGGACAGCGATCTCGACGGCACGCTGAGCGCCGCCGGCGAAAGCGTGGATATCCTGTGCCCGATCCCCAATGTGCGGGTGGATTCACTGACCACGTGGCGCTTGCGGGTCCAGGCGCCGGGCACACCGCCGCGGCTCGGCGACGTGTTCGATTTGAAGATCGACAAGCCGGTCGGCGACAAGGACCTGTTCACGTTCACGACCCACGGCGCCACGCTCGATCAGGCTCTGGCGA
>VBOY01000009.1 GCA_005893295.1 Candidatus Eiseniibacteriota bacterium
CCTCTACCTCCTACCTCGTGAAGCCCTCGAATCCGAGCCCCTGGAGTATAGGCGGTGACGCCTCGATCCAGGGTGCCTTTTGACCACGTGCCGGGGGCCGTTCAGCACGGCCGCATTGCCCGGACCGCCCGCACCCACTCGGGCAGACCGCTGTGGCGCTCGTCAACAAGCCTCAGAAACTTGCGCTTCTGTCGGAGCGTGCCCGGCGGGAAGAACACGACCTCGAGATCGATCAAGTGCTGGCAGTATCCGAGCCACGCGTCGGGCCGCGCACGCTGCAAGGCCCCGAGCACTTCCTGTACCGCCTGCTCCCGCGCCGCGCCATCGCCCTCGAGCTCCAGACGGAACTGCACGACCGGTGTCAGATCGCGCTCGTAGAGGGCCACCTGCCAGTCGTGCCCGAGCCCCGGCACGCCTTGGAGGAGCGGCTCGAAGAAGTCGGGATGAAGGTTGCCCCACGCGCAGGAAACCTGCTCGTCGAGCCGGCCGCGCAGCGGCGAGAGGCGGCGGAGCGGTAGACCGCAGGGGCAGGGCTCGGGCAGCCAGCGCGCCACGTCGCCCGTGCGATAGCGGATCAGCGGCATCACGCGTCGGTTCACCGTCGTCAGCACGATCTCGCCATAGCCTTCGGAATCGGCGTCGGCGATCTCCACGCAGAAGTCGAACTCGTTCACATGGTAGCCGCTTCGGTGCGTGCACTCGAAGCCCAGGATCGTCGCCGCCTCGGTCGAGGCGTACGTCATGCAGAGCAGTGCTCCCCAGAACGCTTCCAGCTCCGCGCGCATCCGGGGCGTGATGCCCTCGCCGCCCCCGACGAGGAGCTTCAGCGGGCCGGGGCGGCCCCGTTCGCGCGCGATCTCGGTCAGGCGCGCCAGCCAGAAGGGGTCGCTCACAACCACGTTGAAGCGGTACTCCGCGAGCCGCTGGTAGGCTTCGTTCGGGTCCACCCGCCCGACGACCATCGCAAAGACGGGCAGGGAGCGCACCAGACGCTCGACCAGGAGCGAGCCCAGGCCCCAGTCCTGACCGAGCGTCGAGAGGATCCGGTCACCCCGCCCGAGCCCGTAGAGACCGAGCATGAGGCCGCCCTGGCGCGCGTTGTACTCGAGCTCCTTCCGGCTCAGGTAGACGCGCGTCACGTGGCCCGAGGTGCCCGAGCTCTCGATGGCGAGGTCCGGCGTCCCCGTCAGGAGTGCCTCCGGTCGGGTCTTGAGAACCTCCGGCGTGAGGAAGAAGCCCCCCAGGTCCTCCGGCCGGCGGGCGCGGCTCACGTCGACACGCGCGGCGGCGAAAGCGTCGCGATACCACGGAGCCCGCTTCGCGACGCTGAGCGTCTCGCGGAAGGCCGGGGCGCGCAGCGCATGGAGCAGTGGCAGCGGCAGCGCACGCAGGAACGCCACCGGCAGCCGCGGGTAGCGGCGCCCGAGCGCGAAGAGCATCTCGGATCCGACGCGGAGGTTCATCTCGCGGAGTGGGCGAGGCCTTCTTCGACCACCTGGAGCAGGCGTCGCTGACTATGGACGATGACCATGGCAGTAGATCTTCATGGAACCAGAAGAAATCACGATCTCGAGGTTCAAAGCCACCTGCCTGGCCGTACTGGCAAAGGTCAGAGGACGGGAAAGCCCATCCTCGTGACGCCGAAGGGAGAGCCGATCGCACAGGTACTCCCCCCGCCGCTGCCGAAACAGCCGAAGTCGTGGCTGGGCTCATTACGCACGACGGGAAGGATCACTGGTGACATCGTTTCGCCCGCGGGAAACGCGTCAAGCAGCAAAGCCGCGGCCCAATGAACGTCTCACGGCCTCCACGACGAACGCCAGCAGCGCGGAGACGAGGAAGCTGGCCGCGGCGGTCACACCCAGATTGATCACGAAGCTAGGCCGCACGTGGCGACTTGCCGGCACCGCAGGGTCGAGCACCTGCACAATGGGGATGTCCTTCGCCTCGGCGATCCTCACCTGCTCGAGCTGCTGTGTGAGCAGTGTGACGAGCGTCTCCTGGACCTTGACGTCGCGCGTGTACCGGGCGAGCTCGAGGCCCACTTCCGGTACTCTCGAGAACGGCACGGAGAAGTCGCGGCGACCTGCTCCGCCTGAACTCCGGCCGGTGCTGTCGCCGTACTCGACCTGCGCCAGCTGTCGCTTCATCTGGTCGATCCGTCGCAGGATCACGACGATCTCCGGATTGACGTCCGTTGCGAAGCTCCGAAGGACCTGCAGCTGGACCTCCGCGGCCATGATCTCGCCCTTCAGCCGCGCCGCCGCCTCGATCGCCCCACGTGTTTGATCCTGGAGCACGATCGCCCGGTTGCTCTCTTGAAACCGGCGCAGCGCCTCCTCCGCGGCTCCGAGGTCGCCCTTGGCACGTGCGAGCTGCTCCGTGACGAAGGTCCGCTGCCGCCCGGCCTCGCCGGTATTGAATCGCGCGACCAGACGGTCGAGTTGATCGACATAGAAGTTCGCCATCTCGGCGGCGGCGTTGGGGTCGGTATCCTCGACACGGACGACGATGACGCCTTCCTTGGTCACGACGATCTGGGTGAGGTTTTGCAGGCGGCGGAGAGCATCCTCCGGGTACCGAGTTCGGTATCGCGTCGCCAGCGCGAAACGGTCAACGACCGCTTGCGCGATCCGACGGCTCTTGAGAATACTCACGAACATATCGCGGTTCGGCGCGAGCGACGGCACCGAGAGCCCGGAGGCCTGCTGAAGGAAGGCAGATGCAGCGAGGCCGCCGAGAAGCCCAGCGGGTCCGGCTTCCTTCGGCACGAGGATCGTCGCCGTCGAGTCGTACCAGCGCGGTGTCCGCAGGGTGATGACACACGCGACCGCCAGGGACACCAGGCACAGACCGACAATCAGCCAGCGATGGCGCATCACGACCCTGACGTACTCGCCCAAGCCTTCCTCCTCCACTCGGCGATGCGGCGGCGGCACCGCTCCCCCGGACGCCGGCGCAGAGTTCATGCAACCGGTCCGAGCTCTGCGACTCCAGCGCCCCAAAGCCGCCCCTTGTTCATGTCAGTAGCGAAGACTCATCCGACGGAGCTGATCGACGGCCGCCGTCGAGTCCCGCGCGGCGACCAGGCGCCGCAGCTCTTCCACGTCGAGACGGAACGCGTCGGCATTGAGCACCGGGCTACGAACCGTGAAGACCTTTGGATGATCCGTCGCCCCCAGTTCCTCGCGGTCCATGACGAGCGCTTCGTTCAGGCGTTCCCCGGGCCGCAGACCGATCAGCTCGATCGGCACGTCCTCTCCAGGGTGAAATCCGGAGAGGCGTAGGAGGTCACGCGCGAGATCGAGAATCCGTATGGGCTCGCCCGTATCGAGGAAGAAGATCTCCCCTCCCTGCCCGAGGGCGCCGGCCTGGAGCACGAGCTGGGCGGCCTCGGAGAGCAGCATGAAGTACCGCGTCGCCTCCGGATGCGTGACGGTCACCGGGCCGCCTCTCGAGATCTGCCACTGGAAGAGCGGGAGAACGCTGCCGTCGCTACCCAGGATGTTGCCGAACCGCACGGCGACCAGCGTCGTGGGGCCGCCCCCGGCAGCCTGGAGGAGGCACTCGGCCATCCTCTTGGTCATCCCCATCACGCTGACCGGCTTCACCGCCTTGTCGGTAGAAATCAGAACAAACTTCTTCACGCCGGCGTTCAAGCCCGCGGCGAGCACGCTATCGGTACCGAAGAGGTTGTTGGTGATCGCGTCGAGCGGATGCTCCTCCATGAGCGGGACGTGCTTGTAGGCCGCGGCGTGATAAATGAGGTCTGGCGCATACTCGCGGACGACCTCCTCGAGGCGGGCGAGGTCAAGGATGTCTCCAACCACCGACACGATGCGACATGCCCGCTGTTGCCGCTTCAGCTCGAGCTCGAGAAAGTACAGGCCGCTCTCCGCGCGGTCGAACGCCACGAGCACCTCGGGCTCGAACGTGACGAGCTGTCGGCACAGCTCCGAGCCCACCGAGCCCGCGGCACCGGTGATCAGGAGCCGCCGGCCTCGGAACTCGCGGCCGAGCTGGTCTGAGCGAAACGTCACGGCCTCGCGACTGAGAAGGTCTTCCGGCGTCACCTCCTGCAGCCGCACCCGGCCCGCCCGCCCCTCGAGGAGTTCGCTCAGCGCCGGGACGGTCTTGGCCACGACCCCGCTCTCCCGACAGCGCTCGAGGATCCGCCGCTGATCCGTGGGAGCCAGCGTGGGGATGGCGATCAACACCTCGTGCACGGTGCGCGACCGGCAGAGCGTAGGCAAATCGTCGATGGTACCGAGCACAAGCGTCCCGTGGATTCGTCGACCATGGCGCCGCGGATCGTCGTCGACGAAGCCCTTGATCTCATAGCTGAGCGTGAGACTCCGCGCGAGCTGCCGCAGCAGCATCTCGCCGGCGTCGCCGGCGCCGACGATGATCGCGGACCGCGGCGGAGCATCGACGACCGCCCCGCTCTTCTCGCGGATGACACGAAGCACGAGCCGCACCCCGACGACGAGGAGCGCGCAGAAAATCGCATCCAGCAAGAAGACAGACCAGGGCGGCCGGCGCCCTAGCAGCAGGAGCGAGGTCCCCAGGAACACGGCTGAGCTGACGCCGACGGCTTTCACGATAGCAAGAGCGTCCCGCAGGCTCACGTAGAGCCAAAGTCCCTGATAGAGATGCATCCACGCGAACGCGACAAGCCGGGTGGCCACGAGAAGCGGCAGCGTCCACAGCACGAACGATCTCCACTCCGGTGGGATGTCGAAGTCGAAGCGTGTGAGGTACGCCGACGCGTAGGCGACGACCGTAAGCACGACGTGGACTAGTACGATCAACGGCCGTCGAAATCGTACGATTTGCTCGAGCAGCTCCACTACTCGCGCGATCGACGTCGGCACCATGCTTCTCATCCTGCCTTCCGCCCTGTCGCGAAAATGATCTTGTGATCGGGGGCCCGACTATCCCCGGTGACGGACACCAGCGGGCAGGCCGTCGCCATGCCCTCGACCACCTCGGCGGGAATCGGTGCGAGGGATCCGAAAAAGACGCGTTTAAACAGCCGTTTCCCATTCATCGTTCGCGGCATCGCGCCAGTCGCGACTGCAACGCGTTTGATCAGCGAGACAACTCGCCTTCGCAGCGAGTCACGGACCACCGGGAACGCTAGCTGGATTTCGACGTTGAATCCATGACGGGCCAAGAGCCCTCGCAGGTCGCGTGCAGAGAAATACGTTCGGCTGAACGGGCTCGGATTGAAATCCGACCACTCAGGGTTCACGGTGCACACGAGCAGTATTCCTGACGGCCGAAGGAGCCGCCGGGATTCCCGAACGAACTCGTCGGCGTCCTTCAGGTAATAGATCGCCTCGTAGAGGATCACGATGTCGAATACTCCCGACCGAAAAGGGAGAGCCTCGGCGTCGAGCCGCAGGAGAGAGATCCTCGCGCCGTAGTGTCGGCGTGCGACGCGCAGGAGCTCCTGCGTGTAGTCGCCGCCGACCACCCGAGCGGCCTTCGAGGCCAGGTACCCGAGCCCTGGGCCGGCGCCGCAGGCCACCTCCAGGACATCCTTTTCGACGCAGAGCGATGCCGCGACGGCGTAGCGGGTGTACAGCCTGGCGAGCTGTTCGTGGGAGGCCCCGATGCCGGGCATCTCGGTGACGGTCGTGTAGTCCACGCTGGCCTGCTCGACATGGGGAGGGATCGGGTCAGGTTTCAGGCGGCCAGTACCGCCTGGACGCTGACCAGTCCTAGGGGCCAATCTCAAGCGAGAGAATTCCGGGTCTTCATCATGAGCGTCGAATCGACAGACCGAATCGTACATAGGGGTGCCTCTCGATTCTTGAGAGTCTTTCTCCGCACGCGTCAAGCTGAAACTGCAGGGGGGATGGTCGACCCGAGTCAGCGAGGGTGGAGATGTTCCGGTTCGACGGGTCCGTGATTACCATTCACGTTTGATCGTAGAGATGCGACCACCCGATTGGCGTGCAACGCAATGCGTGCTTGTCGACGAGCATATTCATGAACTTCATCGTGTAGGTGATACAGCGAGGATAGATCCAGTCAGCTCCGCGGTAGTTCTCCTCGCCCCTCATAAAGATGAGGGCGAACAGTGACGTTTGGGTCATCACCTCTCGAGCTTGCGCAAGGCACCGTTCGATTTGCGCCACCGAAGCGTGGGAGAAACCGACTGAGCCAGCAGGAAGTCGAACGTCCGATTGAATTGGGTCAGAGTGAAGTTGGCATTGTTGCTGAACACCGGTCTGCTCGTGCTCATCAAGCCGCGACCGAGGTGCTTCGCAATGCCCTCGTCGAGCAGCCAGGTCTCCGGCTCGATCCCGTAGTACCGATCGGGCAGGAGATACATGATGAGGAGTCTCCCTCCTCTGAGCGAGCCACAGCCGATGTAGAGAAGAGAATGGTGCTCCCGGAGGCCCAAGCTCGTGAGCAGATTGAACTGCATCGAGCTGGCCAGATCATAGATCTCCGGTGGTCCACGAAGGCGCGAAGTGCCGGGCGCCGGGTGTCAGTCCCTTCCCGAAATCAGATCCAATCGACGGGTGCCCACTCATGAGACGGCCCCGTACGAGCGCGTCGTGGTCGATCCGCGCCTGAGCGAAGTGACGCCTGAAAGACTCGTGCTTCGTGTCGACTGCGCTAACAGGTAGGCTCGAGATCATTGTTGCGTCGATCCTGCCGTCCAGCCGGCTCACGGTCGGATCCCCGTCCATACCGCTAGCCACACGCGGCGGAGTCTGTCTAGACATAGAACTCGCGGATGACGTCGCTAACGTAGCCGACATCCCGATCTTCCAGCTCCGCGTGGAGCGGGAGCATCAGCACGCCGCGGAAGAGCTGGTCGGTTCGGGGGAGATGGTGATGCGTCAAGCCGAGCGCCTTGAACTGGTGAATGCCGCGCCCGCCCCACGGGATCAGAATCTCGACCCCGCGTGCCCTCAGCCGCTCGACAAGGCGATCGCGATCGACGGCCTCGATCTCGTAGTTCTGGAAGACATCGAAGAACGGGCCGGCCGTGACGGGCGGCGGCGGCGGCCGCAGCTGGGGCACACCGGACAGGCGATCGTGATACAGCGCGGCGAGAGCGCGGCGGCGCTCGATCCAGTCGGGGACCCGAGCCAGCTTGAGGTCCAGCAGCGCGGCCTGGAGGTTGTCCAGGCGGCAGTTGAACGACCACCCCGAGATCTCCCCGTCCGGCAACCGGCCGTGGTCCCGAAGCGACCGTAGCTTGGCGGCCAGCTCCTCGTCGTCGGTCGTGACGACGCCTCCATCGCCAAAGGCTCCCAGCAGCTTCGCCGGATAGAAGCTGAAGCAGCCGGCCAAGCCGAAGGAGCCCCCGCGCCGTCCCTCGAAGGCGCCGCCGAGCGCCTGCGCTGAATCCTCGATGACGATCAGCCCCCGCTCCCGTGCGATCGCCATCAACCGCCCCATCTCGCATAGCCGGCCGTTGAGGTGGACCGGGACGATCGCCCGGGTCCGTGATGTGATCGCCGACGCTATGCCATCGACATCGATATTGTGGTCGTCCCCGATATCGACGAGTACCGGTGAGGCGCCGGCATGGTGAATCGCGGCGGCCGTGGCCACGAAGCTGTGCGCGACGGTGATGACCTCGTCCTCGGCACCGATACCGGCGGCGCGCAGCGCGAGATGAAGACCGTCGGTGCAGTTGCTCACCCCGATGGCGAAGCGGGTGCCGACGAACGTCGCGATGTGCGCCTCGAAGTCACGGAGCTGGCCGCGGAGCATCAGGTCGCCGCGGGACAAGACCTCGCGGACGGTTCCCAGGATCTCGCGTTCCATCTTCCGGAACTGCTCCGGGTAGTTCACGAAACGGACCTTCCAGTCCATGGTGTCGACTCCGCGTTCAGGAGGTGAGGAGGTCGAGGATCGGCTTCAGCGAGCGAATAATGCCGTCCTCCGAGAGCCCGTGGACGGCCAGCAGGTACTCCTGGCTCCCGGCTTCCGAAACGAAGGTGCCGGGCAGGCCGAGTCGCTTGAACACCACCGGGCCTACGCCGGACTCCGCCAGCGTCTCTGCGACGGCGCTACCCAACCCGCCCACGATGCTGTGCTCCTCCAGCGTGACGATCGCCCGCGTCTCCCGCGCGGCCGCTACGACAGCGTCGATGTCGAGCGGCTCCACGGTATGCATGCTCAGGACCCGGGTATCCACACCGTCACGGGCGAGCCGGTCGGCGACGGTGATGGCCATCTGGAGCATGGACCCGGTGGCGATGATGGTCAGCCGTTGCCCGCTGCGGAGCTCGATCGCTTGACCGAGCCGAAAAGAGACGCGCTCGCCGTGGACACGCGGCTCGCCGACTCGCCCGAGGCGGAGATAGCAGGGACCACGATGCTCCACCATGGCGCGGGTCGCGAGCTCGACCTCCGCCGGGTCGCCGGGCGCGACGACGACCATCCCGGGCAACGCGCGCATCAGGGCGAGGTCCTCAGTCGCGTGGTGCGACATCCCCAGCGCGCCGTAGGCGAACCCGCCCCCAACCGCGACGATCTTCACGTCCGCGGCGTGGTAGCACACGTCGTTGCGGATCTGCTCGAGGCACCGGATGGTGGGGAAATTCGCGATGGAGTACGTGAAGACGACCTTGCCGGTGAGCGCCATGCCCGCCGCGATGCCCGTCATCGTCTGCTCGGCGACGCCGGCGTTGACGAAGCGTTCCGGGAACTGCTGAGCGAACGGCTCGACGACACCGAAGCCGAGGTCACCCACGACCAGGCTGATGCGCGGATCGGCGGCGGCGAGCTCTAGGAGCGTCCGGAAAAAGGCGGTTCTCACGCGTCTCGCTCGAGCTCGACCAGCGCAACCCGCAGCTCTTCCGGGTCCGGCGCACGGTAGTGCCAGAGCAGGCGATTCTCCATGAAGCTGACACCGCGGCCCTTCACCGTGTGCGCGATGACACAGCTCGGGCGCCCGCGCTCGAACGGCAGCCGACCGAGGACCTCGTCGATCTGCGCCAGGTCGTGGCCGTCGATCTCCAGGCTGGACCACCCGAAGGCGCGCCACTTCTCGGCGAACGGCTCGAGGCGGAGGATCTCTTCGACACGTCCCAGACTCTGGATCTTGTTGTAGTCGACGATGACCGTCAAATTGTCGAGGCCGTGGTGGCCGGCGAAGAGCGCCGCCTCCCACACGGACCCTTCGTCGCACTCCCCGTCGCTCAGTAACGCAAAGACCCGCTCCGGCGCCTTCACCCGGTGAAAAGCCAGCGCCATACCGCAGGCGACGGGGAACCCGTGGCCGAGCGACCCGGTCGAGACCTCGACTCCTGGAACCCCGGCATGGCTCACGTGTCCGGTGAGCCGCGAGCCGTTCGCATAGAAACCGTCCAGCCACGACAGCGGGAAGAATCCGCGTTCCGCCAGGACCGCGTACAGGCCGGCGCACCCGTGGCCCTTGCTGAGAATGAACCGATCGCGTCCCGGCCAGTCGGGCTCCTCGGCCCGCACCCGCAGCACGCGAGCGTAGAGCACGGCGAGCAGATCCGCCATCGACAGCGACGTCCCGACGTGCGCGCTCCTCGCGCGGGCGGTCATGGAGACCGCATGGCGGCGGATTCGACGCGCGAGCCCGCCGCAGGCGGCGAGGTCGACGCCACCGCTCGGCTCCCCTGGGGGTCTATTCGATGACGGCATACGCGATGTACGGGTCCCAGCCGGCACGACGCAGACGCAGGCGGCCGATCGCCAGTGTGTCGAGTAACGCCTTGGTTTCACCGGGCCACATCGGATTGTCGAGCTCGTCCAGCGCCAGGATCGCCCCCTTCGGCATCCGTGGCACGAAGTGCTCCAGGGCGACCCGGGTGGGCTCGTAGAGATCGAAATCGAGGAAGAGCAGGCTGACGACGAGGTGCGGATGCGCTTCGACGAAGTCGGGAATCGTGTGCTCGGCCGCGCCTTTCACGAGGTGGACCTTGTCGACGTGCCCGAGGAAGCGGTTGGTGTCGTAGACCCGGACGAGCTGTTGCAGCTCCTCGTACGCGTCGGCGCGCAGGTCGCCCGACTCGTGCGCCCGCCGCGCGTTGCGGTCCGCGTCGCCCACAGCCAGGAACCCGGCGAAGCTGTCGAAGCCATAGATGCGACGAGTCAGATTCGCCGGCTCCATCACGGCGCTAAAGTTCGCCCACGCCATGAGGCCGAAGCCGCGAAAGACACCGCATTCGACGATCGACCCCTTGACGTCGAGTACTTGCTTGAAGATCTCGTAGCGGGAGAGCAGGCGCGTCAGGTCCTGACGCCGAACGTACTTCGTGAAGTTCGCGAGCTTCGTCTGCACGTCGTCAGGGCACTGCTCGAACGCCTGGGCGTACGCGGCCGCGGCCTGACGCTCGGCGGTCGTGCGCAGCGGCGCCTCGGGTCCCGGCTGCGAGATCATGCAACGTGCCCGCCCGGCCGCCGAGGGACGAGCCGGTCTAGGATGTGACTCTTGATCGTCTTCAAGACGATCACGACATCGACCGCGAGCGACCGCGAGTGGACGTACTCGAGCTGCAGGCGGCGCTTTTCCGGCCAGATCTTCTCGAAGTAGTCCCGGTCCGGATCCAGGCTCCCGCGCAGCCGTTCGCCTTCGTCGCCGACCCAGAGCGATGCCCAGTCGGTAATTCCGGGACGCACCGAGAGGATCGCGCGCTCCTCGAGCGTGTAGCGCTCCACGGCCCACGGCACTTGCGGCCTAGGACCCACAACGCTCATGTCTCCCTTGAGCACGTTGATGAACTGAGGCAGCTCGTCGAGGTTCAGCCGGCGGAGCACACGGCCGATGGGCGTGATCCTGGGATCGTCGGCGGCGGTCGACGACGGGCCCATACGGTCAGCGCCGACGATCATGGTCCGGAACTTGTACGTCTGAAAGCTGCACCCGTTCAGCCCGATGCGCGCCTGCCGAAAGAAGACCGGCCCGGCAGACCCGAGCTTGATCGCGATCGCCACCGCGGCGAGCAGCGGCGCGATCAGGACCAGGGCGACGACCGACACGGCGATGTCGAAGAGACGCTTGCTCATTTTCCTCGAGGTTGTCCGAGCGCAAACACCGTGATCCAAGCGTGCCACTTGAGCCCGGGAGTCCGCAGTAGGACCTCGTCGACGGTCTCGAGAAGACCCAGGAACGGCCCGAAGATCGCGGACTTCCGGAAGGGCACCGCCGCCAGGGTCGCCAAGTGAAAGAACCGCATCTCGACGTGGTGAAAGTAGCCGGCCATCGTGGCAAACGCCTCTTTCCGAAGAATGTGTTCGACTTCCCACTGCGTGCGCAGGTCCGGGGTGCGCCGCCGGTAGGCCTGAATGATCGGGTTGTGCCCCAGGGCTTCGGTACAGATCATCCGGCCATTCGGCCGGAGCACGCGAGCCAACTCCCGCATCGCCGCCTTCAGGTCGACGTGGTGCAGGACACCGTATTCCATGGCCACGTCGAACATGTTGTCGGCGAATTCCAGCGCCTCGCCGTCGTTGACCCGGAAGTCGAGGGTATGCCCCAACCCCTCTTGGGCGGCCCGCAGCCGGCAATTTTTGATCGAGACCTCCGAGAGGTCGATGCCGAAAACGCGCGCGGCGCCCTGTCGCGCCGCAAACAGCGACTCCTCGCCGTTTCCGCAGCCGTAGTCCAGCACCGTTCGGCCCACGACCTCGCGTCGGAGCCATTCCCTAGCGTAATCCAGGCTCCGTCGCTCGACGGCGTAGTACTTGAAGTTCGCCCACCGGGGGTCCGCCTCGGTACGCTTCTCGGCCTCGACCGTCCATCGCTGTTCCAGGGCCTCGTCCCTGAGCCGGTCGTGGAACTCCTGCTCCTCACGCTTTCGCGAGCTCACGGGACCACCTCTCGACGGTCGCGGAGCTTGTGGAAGACGGCCCTGACGACGATCGCCTGAGCCGCGACGAAGAACTGCAGCGCGCCCAAGTGCTTCAACCCGAACCGGAAACGGTTGACGGTGAAGCGTCGGAATGATGTCGTTCGGGTGCCTCCGGACTTTGCGCCGACGTGCCGGACACGCGCGCCGTGGTGCACCACCGAGCGATAGCCGAGGCGTCTGGCTCGGAAGCAGAGGTCCGCTTCCTCGATATACGCCGGGAAGAATTCGGCGTCGAGCCCTCCGGTGCGCTCGAGAACTTCGCGCCGCACGATCATCGCGGCGCCGAGAACGTAGTCGACCACGTCGTATTGGTCACGCCGCTCGAACGTCTCGCCGACGCCCTCATAGGCGAAGTCGAGCGTCCAGAGGCCGATGCGTCCGCCACGACACTGAACGACGGTCGGATGCTCGGCCTCCACGATGACCGGCCCCACGATGCCGATATTGTGATGCTCCTCGAGCAGGCGCACGCACGAGTCGATAAAAGGCTCGTCGATGACGGTGTCGTTGTTGAGCAGCGCGACGGCATCACATCCATCCGCGAGCGCACGTGCCACCCCGACGTTGTTGGCGCCGGCGAACCCGAGATTGGCCGACAGGTTGACGATCGTCACCTCCGGGTGAGCGCGGGCGACGATGCCGGGCGATCCATCAGTGGATCCATTGTCGACGACATAGACTGGCGACGTGGGCTCGTGGCGCCGCAGGCCCGCGAGGCACGCGCCTATGAACTCGCGCGAGTTCCAGCTCAGGACGACGATCCCAACCTTCATCTAGACCGCGCCTGCTTCGGCAGCCGTACCGGCGTGAAGCTGTGGCACCGCCCGAACCGATTCGTTCACCCGGCGATGCTCCAGTACTGCCGCCAGGACCGCGACGAAGAAGAGCCCAACGCCGCCAGCCCAGATATACGGATTGCCGGCGGCCGCGATGATGATGGCCACCTGGGAAAGGGCAAGGATCTGAACGACCGCGTCCCGCCTCGCGGTCAGGAGTGCCTTCGCGATCGGGAACAGATAGATGAATCCGTAGCACACGAGCCCCAGCAGCCCCGTCGAGGCCAGCAGCATCGCGTACGAAACCTCGACGAAGAGCCCCTCTGACGTGCTCAGGGCTGGCACCCGGAGATCCGAGTACATGAACCCAAGGCCGCGCCCCAGCACAGGATTCTCCAGGAACAGGGCAAGCGCCTGTTGGCCCTGCCGGCCCTTCTGATCGAACGACTGCTCCTTCGCCAGGAGAATGTCGGGGGGCGCCAGGGTGACGCCTGTAACGAACACCACGAGCAGCGACAGCGCCAGCGCGATGCCCGTCCAGCGGTTGCGGGTCGACAACGCTGCCCACACGACAGTGACCACCCCGGCGGCAATCACCTGCCCAGCCGTGAAGCTCACCGTTACGGCAAGAGCGAACAACGCAAGCTGGACGACATATCGCGCCTGGCGTCGCCTCAGCATGAAAAACCATGCGAGGAGGAGCCCGGCCGGAAAGAACACACCTGCCGTGACGTGGATCTTGACCGTGTTGATGTCATACCAGCCGGCGACCGATGTCGTCTTGGACAGATCGGCGATCACGAGAACGAGATCTTTCTCGTCGAACAGATGCCACATGGCGAACAATCCCACGACGTAGACGGCCACGCCGAGGATTGCGCGCAGCACGTGCCGCAGATAGCGCTCGACCCCATAGGCGTCGAACAACAGCAGCAACACCGGGATCGCGAAGAGCATCACGACCGGCGCCACGAACTGAGCGGCATTCTCGAGGGCGTTGCCCTTGAAAACGACGCTGATGGCGGCGAGCGTGCCGAGCATCGCCAGCGAGCCGTGGACGTAGACGAGAACGCCGCGGGGAATCCGAGGTCGGTTCACGATTGCGTAGGTGACGAAGCAAACGAGGGCGGCGGCGATGGGAATTCTGCTGACGGCCGTCGAGAACACCTCGATCTGAGGGAAGACGATGTTGGCATAGATGAACACGATGACAAGCTTGTCGATCAGTGGAAGCATCAGCCGTTCGTCCCTGGCGCGACGCGGCCAGCCACCGGCGCCACAGCGTGCCGGTAGACACGCCTGCCCACGCGATCCCGGAGCTGTCGAACAGTGGCGGCGAACCGGTCGCCGGCTGCCTCTCCCATCAGCGCCAGGATTCGCAGACACGAATACGCGTCGTCCCACACGCCCGGGGCCGGGCTGAAGCCGGCGCCGAGCACGTTCAGGTCGGCCGCCGGCACTCGAGCATCCGCGGTCGCGACACCGTCGAGCACGGCGAAAGCGAAGTCGATCAGAGTGAGACGCTCCGAGAGGGAGTGGGTGCTGTCCAGACCGACCAAGAGGTTCTCGGGCGTGATATCGCGATGGACGATCTGCGCCGCTTCGAGCACTTCGACAATGCGAAGAAGGTCATCGGCCAGGCGAGCCGCGACGCGTCCGAAATCCGGCCGTCCGAGAGCGGTGCCCAGTGGGATGTGTTCGATCCAGCGAAAGCCCGCGAACGCATAGGGTCCCGTGAGCTCACGGAAGAGCAACCGGGGAGTGTATTCGCTGGCTTGTGGTGTCCGCTCAAGTCGCTGGGCTGCCGCGACCTCGCGTTCGAGAAGCCGCGCGTCACCGTCGGTCTTTACGAAACAATCCCCACCCGCCGCGAGGCCGACGCGAAAGTACCGGGCGCCGCGGTGCCAGGCGGCGCACCTGATCGGCGCGAGGCGGCACACGTCCGGGCAGCATCGCTGGAGCGCATGCTGAAACCGCCCGTAGTGGCGCAGCAGCCATACGCCGCTTGACAACAGGGAGCGCCCTGACGCTAGCGTGTCGCGGATCGTCCCGTCACGCACCGGCACGGCGGATCGCGTAGAGAGGACGATCGGCCCATGCTCCATCCTCAAAGAGCGCGACGACGGCAAAGCCCGGAAGCACTCGCGCGAGGTAGGCCTCGATGGATTGACGAGAGACGAAATCGGCGTGCCTGAACATCCCATCGGCGGAACTGGCGGGCACCTCAAAGAAGATCACGTCGGTCCGCCGGCCGAGATCCTGCAACACCCGAGCGGCGGCTTCGTCGCCCTCCTGCTTCACGATCCAGTGAAAGGCACTCAGCAGCAGGATCGCCCGATAGTGCGGGCGCAGATATCGCAAGCCTGCCACCGACAGGCCCCGGTTGATGTAGAGGACATCGCTCTTGTAAAGCTTGCTTAACGCCGCCCCGATCTCGAAGCTGGCGCTCTGCGGCTCGTAGGCCTCCACGATGGCGCCCCGCCGTGCCAGCGAAAAGGCAAAGAACCCCACATTTGCACCCACGTCAAGGATCCAGTCGCCCGATCGAATCGTCAGCGCCTCGAGGATCGCGCGCAGGCGATCTTCGCACTCGCGCCGATGCGCGTTCAGGTGTTCGAAGCCGTCGAAGGGAATCGGATGATAGGTATAACCGAGAAGGTCCGAGTTCCCGTCCTCGTATGTCCGCCCGAGCTCCCTGACCCGGTTCAGCACGCGCGCCCTGAGCCGCTGTGTCTCGTCCTGCTCTGCTCGCAGCACACGGTATCCGGAGGTGCGGATCCGATTCAGGCGCTGGCGAATTCGCTCTACGAACCCCCGGTCACGAGCCGCGATCGCCTCCCCTCGCCGCACGTCAGTGCGCACTTTCCGTGACGGATTGGTTCAGTTTGCCCCAGTTGATGAGGACCGGATCCCGCGAGTCTTCGAAGGCGCGCAGTACCTTGAAAATTCTCTGCGTCTCCAACGGCGTCGAGTTCTCCTCGGCTACGCGGCGAAAGAAAGCCTCACGGTCATACTGCTTCTGGAAGTGATACTTTATACCACCGAGCTCGAGACTCTCATCGTACGCATCCATCATCTCGAACATCACGAACGCCGTCTTCTTCGCGGTCAGCGTTTCCTTCGCGGTGAGCGGCGGTAACCGCTGGATCGAAGACGACAACAACGTACGATACTCGTCGAGGCGAGTCGGTTCGACGGTAAAGCCCAATCCGGCGTAGGGCGGCCGCGCACCGAGGACGGCAACCTTCCCGAAGACGGTAAACTCGACGCCGATGGTACCGCCACAGGTCACCACGTAGTCGGCACAACGGAGAACCGTCGCGGTGTGCACATCCGCCTGCAAGAGCAGGTGCTCGCAGCCTTCTCCCGACATGATGCGCCGGAGAAGCCCCTGCTCGCCGTAGAGGCGCGCCGACGGATGCTCCTTTACGAGAAGATTGATCCCGCCGTTTCGCCGCAGGAATCGCAACGATTGAAGAAACCAATCGTAAGAGTCGCGAAACAATACGCCACCAAAGGCGTGAGGCGCGTCAGCGAAGACGTGGGCCATCAAAACAACGAGCGGTCGCGCTGATGCAAGCGCGTATGTGCGTTTCAGCTCGGCCCGCGTGAGGGCAATCTTGTCGGAGGAGAAGGCCGTCAACACGTCGTGGTCGTCGAGATGGCCCGTGATCCGACGCTGCATATAGTCGTCGAGCGCGAGCCGCCACGGTCCCTCGTCGGGGATCCTGGTCAGCACGTCGGGTTCGACCCTCCGGTAGTGGTCGGTGTAGTCCCCGTCGGGCAGGTAGCGTCGCATCTGGAAAATCGTCAGGTTGATGGCGTTGATGCACTTGATCCGATCGACACGGCAGATCTGGAAGAGTAGCCCACACAGGTAGGCCGGGTCGTGCAAGACGACGAGCCTCACGCGATACTTGCGCACCGCGGCGCGAAAGGCGAAGAAGTACAGCAGGAGGAACGCGGCGTAGAGCCTCATCCTCCATGTCAACTGTTCGAGGGTGGGAACATGAAACCGGCCGATCACGCAGTCGTAGATGTACGGGCCGATCTCGGCACCCGCGACTTCGAGGGCCACGACATCTGCACCCGCACGCAAGCCTCGCAGCGCTCGGAGCAGGCGCGGAAGTTTGAGCATCAGTTGCGTCAGGAGAAGCCAGCGGATCGGCACGATGGTTGGACACATTGAGCGGATCAAGGCTAGGCGTGCACCCCTCCGCAGAACCGGCGGAGAGACGACGGGTTTCAGGGCGTTGAGACGGCTGAAGATCAGCCCGACTTTCAGAATCCCATGCAGGAGGTATTCGTCACCAAGTGATCCTTCGATCAGGGCGGTGTCAGCCCTCTCATAGCCTGCGAACGCCGCCCGCCAGAATCGCCGGTTCGCCTCCAGGAATTCCTCGAAGGCACTCACGCAGGGACCGTGTGGACGCTGCCAGACGGTTCTGGCAGCGCCAGCGTGATGTCGCATTTCGCCACCGTGGAGGCGCGGTGAGCGATGACAATGATGGTCATGGCCCCACGAAGTCGCTCGATGGCTGTCCTCACCGCGGCCTCCGTCTCGTCGTCGAGCGCCGAGGTCGCCTCATCCATCACGAGGACCTCGGGACCATGATAGAGGGCGCGCGCGATGCCGAGACGCTGCCGTTGCCCACCCGAGAGCCGAGCGCCCCGCTCTCCAACCCGCGTATCGAAACCCGCATGGAGACCTGCCACGAACTCGGTCAGTTGAGCTAGCGCCAGGACCGACCACACCCTGACATTGTCGATTTCATGATCCGGCACGCCGAACGCGACATTGCGACGGATCGTATCGTCGGAGAGGTAGATGCTCTGCGGGACATAACCGATTTGCCGCTGCCAGGACGCAGCGCGCCCCTCGAGACGAGATCCGTCGATCGTGACCTCACCCGCGGTCGGCTGGAGAAGCCCGATGAGTAGATCTACCACAGTTGTCTTACCGGCACCCGATGGCCCCACCAGCGCCACCGACCGACCCTTGGCGATCGTCAGCGACACGTCGCGCAACACGGGCTCGCCTCCGGGATACGCGTACGATACATTCCGGAGCTCGATGGCGCGTTCGAAGCGCACCCGTTCTCCGATCGCTGGCGGCTCATGGCCGAAGTTCGTTTCCAGTAGCCTCAGGTCATCGTAGACAACAGTGATCGACGGCTTGTAATAACGGATGATCGAGAACGCATGCACGATTCGGCTGAGCGATGGGATGAGGCGGAAGGTCGCCGCCGCGAACAGAGCAAGAATCGGGAGGACGCCGTCGAGCCTCCGACCCTGGGCCAACATCATGACAACAATCAGAGTCACGGCCGCCACGGCGATCGTCTCGATGAAGAGCCGCGGAATCTGCGCTGTCGCTTGGAAGAACGCCACTGCTCTTGCGCGAGCCGCGCTCGTTTTCGCAAACGAGTCGACGAAGAAGCGCTGGCGGCCCAGCACCGTGATCTCCTTGAATCCCGCCAAACCCCGGCCGACCCACTGGAACATTTCGGTTCGGTACTTCTGCTCGCGCTCACCCAGCTCTCCGATCCTCCTCCGGATGCTCCGATAGAAGATCGATGTCACACCTCCCAAGAACCCGGCCGCGACCAGCGCGGGAATCGGCTCGATCATCACAAGCAGACCCACGATCACGACTCCAACCATGGCCTCGCTGGCCACCGTGAAGAGCGGGATAATGACCTGATTGAACATCAGCGGGACCTCGACCCGAATGTTCTTGAGCAACTCGGTCGGATCCCGTCGCAGGTGAAAGAGATACGGGCCACAGAGATAGGCATGAAAGAGTCGTTGCCCCACGGCTGCCTCGTGGCGGTACAAGAATCGGTATGGCACGTAGTACATGAAGGCCAGGTAGGCGTTCTTGGCAACGTAGGCCAGCAGCAGTGCTAACCCTGACCATATGACCAGCTGGTAGTGCGAAGTCGCGCCGGAACGGCGAGCGAGCCATCCAAGCCAGCGGCTCGAATGCACGATCGCTGGATCGCTGATCAGCGTGATGAACGGAAGGATGAGGCCTAGGCCGATACCCTCCAGCCCCGCTCCGATCGAACACATGAGCACGACGACCAGCAGTCGATAGCGGCCACTGAGATCCACGAGGTAGAGAAGCTTTCGAGTCAGAGTCACGCCGGGACCCCGCTGATCCCCGCGTCGCCGCCGACCGTCAGAGGCATGAAACATTCGTCAGCAACAGTTGAAGCACAGCCCTTTGACCAAGCCGACGTCCGTGAACAGGAGCGTCGGCATGATCCGAGTTTTGAGCACTTTGACTGGAGCTCTACGACGTTTCAGGATGACTCAAAATCTGAACCGTTGGCTCTGCGCCGGATGAAACTGGACGCCGACGATGTTGTCCCTGGCGATCGCCGAGACAAAATCGCCATCGTAACGACATCCCGCCGGGCGTAGCTTCTTCGCGCGCAGCGACGACGCGGGCACCGAGTGTCAGCGCGGTGACCAGTCACAGTCGACGACGCGGCGTGCTCCAGCGTCTCCCGGCAATCGCGCCAGTCTGCTTCGTTACTCCTACTCTGCCGACCTTGCATTCGCGAGTGCGGCAAGGACGACAGTGTCGTCGTCGTTGACGACGATCGTGGCCCCGACGCTCCGCGAATGTGATGACTACTACTGGAGAGTCAGAAGTACCAAAATTTCGCCGCACCCCTCACTCAGCGGCTCCAAAGCCTTGCCCAGCAGCGTTCCGGGGCGATGCATTAGAGTCCCGACGACGTCCAAAGGCTCGGAGCGCATGGCATGGCCCGGCGTCGGACTGGTCACGAGCAGGTCGCCGACCGCTATCGGACCGTAAGCGGCGTCGACCTTCACCTTGACGCGACCATTGTGCGCTACCTTCACCTTATCGTCCCCGGGCTCACCAAGAATCACGCCCGGCTGCGCCGAAACGACACCGGCGATCCGTGTGTCGTAGGCCTTCCCAGACGACTGCACCATGTTCACGTTGTTCGAGTCGATGACCACAACCGTGGCCGGCGGTACGGCGGCACGAGCCGGCACCCATTCCGCGACGTCTTGGTATTTGGCGGCGATCTTTCCCGTCACCGACACGTTCCCCGTCACCGACACGTTCCCGCTCATGGTCATTGCCCCGCCCTCCGCGATCGAAAGCCTGGCAACCCCTGCACGGAGGTCGTAGATCTGAAAATCTCGGGCCCCGCTTCCATTGATGTCGGTGGCGAGCGCAAACAGGTCACCGTCCGTCTGACCGGCCAGCCGGAGCTGGGTCGAGTTCATCGACGGTGCTGCGCCTGTAAATCTAGCCGCCACGGTGGAAAGCCCACGGACGTCGAGCCGGTATACCGGTGCCGACATGCCGATTCCCACGTTGCCGTTCGCTCCGATCATGAGCCGCATGGCGTTGGCGACCAGGTCGAATACGGAGAAATCCCGAACGCCAGCGCCCATCAGATCCGACCCGATGGCGAAAAGCTCGCCGTCCTTCTGTCCGGCGAATCTCAACTGCGTGCTATTGC
>VBOY01000120.1 GCA_005893295.1 Candidatus Eiseniibacteriota bacterium
GGAAAGCGCGAGAACAGCGAGAAGCGGCAAGCCGACTGTGATCGGGGCACGACGCACGGGAACCCTCTCTTTCTGTTTTCCAACGCCAATCCGGCCCCACCGAGCCGAACCGGCGCGCAACAGGATGAACGGCCAGATGAACGAGTGAGGAATTAGACCATAGCCTGAAGGCCGTCTCAAGGGGACGGGAGCGCGGCAAACGCGCAACGACCTTCGAAGACCCCGTGGGTCGGGGTTGGAGCAACGCCTAGTACGAGAAGCCCAGCAATCCCGGATCGGGCATCATGTCCGGGCTCCAGGCATCGGGCAGGATCTCGACCTCGCACTCCTGGTCGACCACGCTGCGAGCCGCCTGCTTGACGTCCTCGATCATTTGCGGCGCGTAGGGGCAGAACGGCGTGGTGAGGAGCATGCGGACCCAGGTCTTTGCCGACTCCACCCGCACCTCGCGGATCAGCCCGAGGTCGATCACCGACAACGACAGCTCGGGGTCCATCACGGTCTCGAGCGCCGAGCGAATCGCCATCTCCTGCTGGCTCGGAGCGTTGCCGCCCCCCGCCATGGGCTCGCCACCGCCTGCAGCGTCCGGCGGCATGGAATCTCGATCGCTCATGCCCACCCCACCTTGATCTCGTCGCCTACCACCTTCACGTCGTACACCGGGACCGGCGTCACGGCCGGCAGGCACAGGACCGCACCGGTCTTCACGTCGAACCGAGCGCCATGGCGAGGACACTCGATCACGTCTCCATCGAGGATCCCCTCGGCGAGCGGGCCGCCGTCGTGGGTGCACAGGTCGTCCATCGCGTAGTAGCCGTCCGCGAGATGGAACACGGCGACCGGTTGGTCGCCGAGCCGCACCACCTTGACGCCGCCCCGCGGTATCTCTCCCACGCGGGCCACCGTCACGAAGCCGTCGGTGCTCGTTTCGTTCATCGATGCCCCTCGCGCCGTCCGTTCGCCGGCTGCGTCCCGCTAAAGTCCGTGGCTCGCGCCTGCTCCACTTCCCCTTCGTCCTCTTCGCCCGGCCACTGCGGGAGCCCATAGACGCCCGCCTTCAGCGTCTTCAGGGCCAGCAGACCACACTTGAGGCGCACCGGCCCCAGCTCGATCCCGAGCATCTCCAGCACGTCGTCGCGCGACAGCTTCTTCACCTCGTCCAGCGGCTTCCCCTCGATCGTCTCGCACAGCATCGAGGCCGCCGCTTGGCTGATCGAGCAACCGCTGCCCGAGAATCGCACCGCTTCGATCTTGCCGTCTCGAATGTTGAAATCCATGCGGATCTTGTCACCGCACAGCGGATTGGCGTCCTCGTAGCTGACGTCGGGGTGCTCCAGCGTGCCGCGGTTCCTCGGATGCTTGTAATGGTCGAGGATGTTCTCGCGATAGAGATCCTCCATCCCGCTCATCGCGCGAACACCTTGCGTGCCCGGTGCAGACCGCGAACCAGAGTGTCCACCTCTTCCTCGAGCGAGTAGCAATGGAACGATGCGCGCGCCGATGCCGGCACCCCGAGCTTCGCGTGGAGCGGCATCGCGCAGTGGTGCCCGGCGCGGATACACACGCCTTCGTCATCCAAGACCGTGGCCACGTCGTGCGGATGGATTTCTCCGAGCGTGAACGCGACCACGCCGCCGCGGCGATCGGCCGGCGGCCCTAGCATCACCAGATCGGGCACCTCGGCCAGCCGTTCCATCGCGTACCCGGCCAGGGCGCGGTCGTGCGCGAACACCTCCGCCATGCCCAGCCCTTCCAGGTAGTCGACCGCGGCACCGAGCCCGATCGCCTCCGCGATCGGCATGGTCCCGGCCTCGAACTTCCACGGCAGGTCGTTCCACTTCGATTCCGTGAGCTTGACCTCGCGGATCATCTCGCCACCGCCGAGGAACGGCGGCATGGCCTCGAGCAGCCGGCGGCGCCCGTAGAGTGCTCCGATCCCGGTCGGCCCCAGCATCTTGTGGCTCGTGAAGGCCATGAAATCGCAGTCCAGCTGCTTCACGTCGACCGGGCAGTGGGGCACGCTCTGGGACGCATCCACGGCGAGCAGCGCGCCGGCCGCGTGGACGGTGCGCGCGATCTCGGCGATCGGGTTCACGGTGCCGAGCACGTTCGAAATGTGGACCACCGAGACGAGCTTCGCGCGCCCGTCGGCGAGCAGCTCGGGCAGCGTTTCCAGGGCCAGCTCGCCACTCCCGGTGACCGGGATGAACCGCAGCTCGACCTGCTTCTCCTGCGCCAGGAGCTGCCAGGGCACCAGGTTCGAATGGTGCTCCATCTCGGTGAGCACGATCGCGTCGCCCACCTCGAGGAACCTGCGGCCCCAGGCATGGGCTACCAGGTTCAGCGCCTCCGTGCTGTTGCGGGTGAACACGATCTCGCGCGGCGAGGAGGCACCCACCAGATGCGCGACGCGACGCCGCGCGTCTTCGTAGGCAGCCGTCGCCCGCTCGGCGATGTCGTAGATGCCGCGGTGGATGTTGGCGTTGTACTCGGCGTAGTAGCGAGCCATCGCCTCGAGCACTGGATCGGGCTTCTGCGACGTGGCGGCGCTGTCGAGGTAGGCCAACGGCTTCGGGCGCGGCGCGCGGAAGATCGGAAACTGCTGCCGCACCTCGCCCGGATCGAACGCCAGGCTGGCACGCGAAGGCCGCGAGAGCTTGGCCGCCGCGGCCGATTCTCCCATGACCTGCTCGCGGGTCTTCAAACGGAGCCTAGCCGATCTTCTTCTCGATCGCGTGCCGCAGGTGCTCACGCACGTCCTCGAGGGGAATGCGATCCAGCACCGGGACGAAGAATCCTTCGACGATCAGGCGCTGCGCCTGGTTGCGCGGGAGCCCGCGCGCCATGAGGTAGAACATCTGCTCCTCGTCGACCTGACCGATCGTCGCGCCGTGCGTGCAGCGCACGTCGTTGGCGAGGATCTCGAGCCCGGGGATGCTGTCCGCCCGCGCCCGGTCCGACAACAGCAGGTTGCGGTTGGCCTGGTAGGCGTCGGTGCGCTGCGCCCCCTCGCTCACCTGGATCAGACCCTGGTAGACGCTGCGCGCGCGGTCCTTGAGCGCCCCCTTGATGAGCAGGTCGCTGGTGGTGTGGTCCTTGAGATGTCTCTGCAGCGTATGCAGGTCGAAGTGCTGAGTGCCGTCACCGAACATGAAGCCGTGCACGAACGCCTGCGCCCCCGAGCCGCCGAGGCCGAAGTAGGAGTTGGTCTTCGTCATGCGCCCGCCGAGCAGGATCTGGACCCACTGCAGCTCGGCGTCGCGCCCGAGGTGGGCGCGCTGGTTCGAGTAGTGGAAGACATTGCGACCCCAATCCTGGAGGGTGGCGTACACCAGCTTCGCCTCGTCGCCCAGGAACACTTCGGTGGCCCCGGCGTGGAACGACGTTCCCTCGAGGGTCTCCGAGAGCTGCTCCTCGATCACGGTCGCCCGGGCGCCGCGCCCGAGCACGATCACGGTGTGCGGCGCGACGACCGCGCCCACGCCGTCGAGCCACTGAAAGAGGCGGACCGGAAGCGCGGCGTCCACGCCGTCCGGCACGTACACGAACGCGCCGCCCGCGCGGATCGAGCAGGAGAGCGCCGTGAAGCGGTCGTGATCCACTTCGACCAGCGACCCCAGGAAGCCGTCGAGCCGCTCGGGATGCTCGCGCAACGCGCGCTCCATCGAGCACAGGAGCACCCCCTGCCGCTCGAGCTTGGGATGCGTCTGCTCGAGCGCGACCTCGCTGTTCCGTTGCACCACCAGGCCCAGGTTCCCGTCGCCGCCGGCCAGGCGCTCGATGATCGCGGGCGGCAGGTCGTCGAGGTTGCGGGCGCGCGAGCCGGGCGCGAACGGCCTCAGCGACGCGAGCGACAGCGAGCCGAAGTCGGTGCGCCGCCACAGCTCGAGCCTGCGGTCGGGGAACGGAAGCCGTTCCGCGACCTCCGCCGCCGCGCGGCGCTGAGCCAGGGCCCAGTCGGGCTCCCCGTTGCGCACGCCCCGCTCGATCGCCGCCGCTGGCCACGCCGCCAAGGTTTCCTGGGCATCGGTCGTCAGTTCCGTCGTCATCCGACCGAGCCCTCCATCTGGAGCTGGATCAGCCGGTTCATCTCGACCGCGTACTCCATCGGCAGCTCCTTCACGATCGGCTCGATGAAGCCCGAGACGATCATCGCCGCCGCCTCTTCCTTGTCGATGCCACGGCTCTGCAGGTAGAAGAGCTGCTCGTCGCCGATCTTCGAGACCGTGGCCTCGTGGCCGATGCTCACGCGGTCTTCCTCGATCTCCATGTATGGATACGTGTCCGATCGTGACTGCTCGTCGAGGAGCAGCGCATCGCAGTTGACGGTGCTCTTGCAGTCCGTCGCGCCTTTGGCCACCTTGACCAACCCGCGGTAGCCCGCGCGCCCGCCATCCTTGCTAATGGATTTCGAGATGATCTTGCTGGTCGTGTGCGGTGCGGCGTGCACCACCTTGCCGCCGGCGTCCTGGTGTTGCCCCTTGCCGGCGAACGCGATCGAGAGGATCTCACCGTGAGCGCCCGGCTCCATCATGTAGACGCTCGGATACTTCATCGTCAGCTTGGAGCCCAGGTTCCCGTCCACCCACTCCATGGTGGCGTCGCGGTAAGCAACCGCGCGCTTGGTCACCAGGTTGTAGACGTTGTTCGACCAGTTCTGGATCGTGGTGTAGCGGCACCGCGCGCCGGCCTTGACGATGATCTCCACCACCGCCGAATGGAGCGAATCGCTCGAGTAGGTAGGGGCGGTACAGCCCTCGACATAATGCACGTAGGCGCCCTCATCCACGATGATGAGCGTGCGCTCGAATTGCCCCATGTCCTTGGTGTTGATGCGGAAGTACGCCTGCAACGGCACGTCCACGTGCACGCCCTTGGGCACGTAGATGAACGAGCCGCCCGACCACACCGCCGAGTTGAGCGCCGCGAACTTGTTGTCGGTCGACGGAATCACGGTCCCGAAGTATTGCTTGAAGAGTTCTTCATGCTCCTTGAGCGCGTGATCACACGATAGGAAGATCACGCCCTGCTTCTCGAGGCTCTCCTTGATCTTGTGGTACACGACCTCGGAGTCGTACTGGGCGCCCACGCCGGCCAGGAACTTCTGCTCCGCCTCGGGGATGCCCAGCCGATCGAACGTACGCTTCATGTCCGCGGGCACGTCCTCCCAGGACTTCGCTTCCTCGGAGGTCGGCTTCACGTAGTAGTAGATGTTCTGGAAGTCGATCTCCTGGACGTTGCCGCCCCAGGTCGGCATCGGCTTCTTCTCGAAGATCTCGAGCGCCTTGAGGCGGTAGTCCCGCATCCACAGCGGCTCACCCTTCATCTCCGAGATCTCCTGCACGATCTCGCGACTGAGCCCTCGGCGGGACTTGAAGACGTGCTGCTCGGTGTCGTGGAATCCGTACTTCTCCTCGTAGCCTTCGCGGATTCCGGTGGTCGAGGCGGTCGTCACGGCGTCACCTCCTCCTTCTCACGCACCCAGTCGTAGCCTCGGGCTTCGAGCTCGAGCGCCAGCTCCGGGCCGCCTGAGAGCAACAGCCGGCCACTCACCATCACGTGGACGAAGTGCGGCTTGATGTAGTTCAGGATCCGCTGGTAGTGCGTGATCAGCAGGACCCCGAGGTCCGGGCCGGCGAGCGCGTTCACCCCGTCCGACACGATGCGGAGCGCGTCGATGTCGAGCCCCGAGTCGGTCTCGTCCATGACCGCGATCTCGGGCTTGAGAATGGCCATCTGGAGAATCTCGGCCCGCTTCTTCTCTCCGCCCGAGAACCCATCGTTCAAGTAGCGGCCCGCGAACGATTCGTCCATCCGGAGGATCGCCATCTTGTCGCGCAGCAAGGCGCGGAACTCCTTCGGCGCGATGCCCCGCTTGCTCGGCACCGCGCCGGAGCCATTGGTCTCCGCCGGCGCCAGGCGCGTATTGAGTGCGCTGCGCAGGAAGTTCGCGACCGACACGCCCGGGATGCCCACCGGATACTGGAACGCCAGGAACAGCCCGGCGCGCGAGCGCTCGTCG
>VBOY01000103.1:0-15201 GCA_005893295.1 Candidatus Eiseniibacteriota bacterium
GTTATCTGGTGTGCAACGCCGACGAGAGCGAGCCCGGAACCTTCAAGGATCGAGAGCTGATGGAGAAGAACCCCCATCTGATGATCGAGGGCATGGTGCTCTCCGCGTTCGCGTTCGGAGCGAACACCGGATACATCTATCTGCGCGGCGAGTTCGAGTACATCCAACGCATCCTCGACCGGGCGATCGAAGAGGCGCGGGCGGCGGGGCTGGTGGGCGACTCCGTGGCGGGGAGCTCGTTCCGGTTCCAGCTCCACACCCATCTCGGCGCGGGGGCGTACATCTGCGGCGAGGAGACGGCCCTGCTCTCCTCGCTCGAGGGATACCGGGGCCAGCCCCGTCTCAAGCCGCCGTTCCCGGCGGTCGAGGGGCTCTATGCGTGCCCGACGATCGTCAACAACGTCGAGACGCTCATGAACGTGCCGCACATCTTGAGGCATGGCGCGCAATGGTTCCGCCAGTGGGGAACCGAGAAGAGCCCCGGCACCAAGGTGTTCTCGGTCTCGGGCCCGGTGCGACGCCCCGGCAATGTCGAGGTGCCGATGGGGCTGCCGCTCTCCCGGTTGCTCGACGAGCACTGCGGCGGCATGCGCGAGGGCTTCCGGGTCAAGGCGGTGATCCCGGGCGGCTCCTCGGTGCCGCTGCTGCCTGCCTCGATGCTCGACACCGGCCTCGACTTCGAGTCGATGGCGGCGGCGGGGACGCTGCTGGGCTCGGGTGGGGTGATCGTGATCGACGACCAGACCTGCATCGTCGACGCGCTCTACAACATCACGCGCTTCTACGAGCACGAATCGTGCGGCAAGTGCACGCCGTGCCGCGAGGGGACGTACTGGATGAGCGAGATCTTCGAGCGCCTCGAGAGCGGGCACGGAAGGGAGCGCGACATCGACTTGCTCGCGGACATCTCGGACAACATCCTCGGCAAGTCGTTCTGCGCGCTCGGGGACGCAGCCGCGATGCCGGTGCTGGGCGCGATCAAGCACTTCCGCGAGGAGTTCGAGTACCACGTGCGCATGAAGCGCTGCATGGTGAACCGCCGGCGGGCCGAGATCGCGGAGCGCGCGGCGGAGACGGTGGGCGCATGAGCGGCCCCTGCAAGGTCACGATCAACGGGCGCACCATCGAGGTGCCGGCGGGAACCCTGGTGACCGAAGCGGCCCGCCGCGCCGGCGTGCACGTCCCCATCTTCTGCTCCCACGACAAGCTGCCGCCCCTCGGAGCCTGTCGGATCTGCGTGGTCGAGATCGGCATGCCGAAGCTCGGCCCCGACCGCTTGCCGGTGATGGGCACGGATGGGAAGCCCGAGATCTCGTGGATGCCGAAGCCGCAGACCGGCTGCACCACCACCGTGGCCGAGGGGATGCACGTGCTCACCGAGTCCCCCGGGGCGGTCAAGGCGCGCAAGGGCGTGATGGAGTTCCTGCTCGTCAACCATCCGCTCGACTGCCCGGTATGCGACGAGGGCGGTGAGTGCCAACTCCAAGATCTGGCGTTCGCCTTCGGCCACGACTTCTCGCGCATGGACGAGGCCAAGCGCACGTTCGATTCCGAAGACTTGGGGCCGGTGGTCAAGAAGGAGGCGAACCGCTGCATCGTGTGCATGCGCTGCGTCCGCTACTGCGACGAGATCATGGGCGACGACGCGCTCACCGCCCACCAGCGCGGCGTGTGGACCGAGATCTCCTCATTCAACCGCCAGCCGCTCGAGTGCGAGCAGTGCGGCAACTGCATCGAGGTGTGCCCGGTCGGAGCGCTGACCGCCTTGCCCTACCGCTTCAAGGCTCGCCCCTGGGACCTGCGGCAACACGTCACCGTGTGCCCGTACTGCTCGAACGGGTGCTCGGTGCGCTTGGGGGTACGCGGCGCCGAGGTGCTGCGCGCGCGCGGCACCGAGGCGCGCGGCGTGAACCGCGAGTACCTGTGCGTGCGCGGCCGATTCGGCTACGAGTTCGTGAACAGCGCCGAGCGGCTCAGCGCGCCCCTGGTGCGTCTCGCGGCCGCGCTCGAGCCCTCGACCCACGACGAGGCGGTGACGTTCGCGGCGTCGCGGCTGCGCGAGATCGCCGCGGTGCACGGAGCGGCGTCGATCGCGTTCCTGGGCGGCGAGAAGCTGACCGTGGAGGAAGCCTATCTGTTCCAGAAGCTCGCGCGGGCAGCGCTCGGGACCAACCACGTCGACTCGCGCACCCGTTGGCCCGCCCCGGTATCGGGACGCGCCGTGTTCGAGGCCACCGGCGGCGGCCGCGCGCCGCTCACCTTCGACGACCTGGTGGCCGCCCAGGAGGTGCTGGTCCTGGGCGAGGACCTCCAGGGCGAAGCCCCTTTCGCACAAGCTCAGCTGATTCGCGGCCAGCACCAAAAGGGACTTCACCTCACGATCGCGCACCCGCGCCGCGTGAAGCTCGCGGACACCAAGTTCCGGGGCGAGTGGCTCGCCTATCGGCCCCACGCCGAGGTCGCCCTGCTGCACGGGCTCGCGCGCGCCACCTTGGACCTCGGGTCGCCGGCGGGGCTGCCGGCCGATGGGCTGGCGGAGCTCACGCGGTCGCTGGCGGCGTGGAGTCCGGAGCGCGTGGAGCAGGAGACGGGCGTGGCTTTCGATTCGATCGCGGCCGCGGCCCAGCGCTTGAAGGCGGCCGAGCGCAAGGCGCTGCTGTTCGGACGCGCGCTCACCGAGCATCCGCAGGCGGCCGCCTTGCTCGCGGCCGTGGAGAGCCTCGCCTGGCTCTCGGGCGCACTCGGCCCGGAGCGCTCCGCCGTCATGTACTTGGGTCCGCAGAACGACACCCAGGGAGCGCTCGACATGGGCCTCGCGCCGGACTGTCTGCCGGGCTACGTGCCGGTGACGGACACCGAGCGACGCCGCGGCTTCGAGCAGGCGTGGGGGGGCCCTCTCCCGGGCGCGCCCGGCAAGACGGCGGTCGAGATCCTCGAGAGCGCGGCCAAGGGCGAGATCCGCGCGCTGTGGATCGTGAGCGACAACTGGATCCGAAGCGCTCCCGATCGGCGCTTGGCCGAGGAGGCGCTCGGTCGGGCCGAGCTCGTGATCGTCAACGACATGTTCCTCACCGAGACCGCACGCAAGGCCCACGTGGTGTTCCCGGTGGCGTCGTTCGCCGAGAAGGAGGGCGTCGTCGTGAACTGCGAGCGGCGCCTGCAGAAGACGGTGCGCGCGCTCACGCCTCGCAAGGGGACGCGGGGCGACGGAGAGATCTTCCAGGCGGTGGCGCGAGCGCTCGGAGCCCGTTGGTCCTATCGATCGACCGAGGACGTGTTCCGCGAGATCGCCCGGCTGGTGCCGGGCTATCGCGGGATCTCGTGGGCCAACCTGTTGCCGCTCGGGACTCCATGGGTGAGCGAGGATCGAGGCCAGCCGCGCCTCGCCCCGGTCACCCCCGAGGCGGCGCCCGCGGGAGAGGGGCTCGCCGTCTTGGGCGGCGGGATCCTGTTCCTTCAAGGCAGCCTCTCGCACCGCACCGCATTGCTGCCCAAACTGGCGAAGGCGCCACGGGCCGTCCTCCACCCCGAGGAAGCGAAGCGCCTCGCGGTGGCGGACGGGGAGCGGATCGAGCTGGAAGGTCCGGGGGGGACGATTCGGGTGGCGGTCTCGTTGGACGCGCGGGTTCCCGAGGGCAGCGTCTTCGTGCCGTACGCGCACGCGGAGATCGAGCTCAACCGGCTCGGCAAGCCCTCCGCGCCGGGACTCAAGTGCCAGGCGCGTCGCGTGAGCAGCCCGGAACGGATCGGGGCGGGATAGGGCATGACCGGCTTGTGGGGCCGCCCCGATTTCATGTTCGCGTTCTGGGCTCTGGTCAAGATCCTCGTGATCCTGCACGCGATGCTCGCCATGGTGTCCTACATGATCTACGCAGAGCGCAAAGTGGCGGGCCACATGCAAGCCCGCACCGGGCCGAATCGCGTCGGCCCGCTCGGGCTGCTCCAACCCGTGGCGGACGTGCTCAAGCTGTTCTTCAAGGAGGAGTTCACCCCGGCCGGAGCCAACAAGGTCGTCTTCCACATCGCCCCGATGCTGGCCGTGATCCCCGCGCTGGTGACCTTCTCGGTGATCCCGTTCGGGGCCACCGGGCCGTTCATCGTCACCGACGTCAACGTCGGGCTGCTCGTGTTCCTCGCGATGTCGAGTCTGGGGGTCTACGCGATCACGCTGGGCGGGTGGTCCTCGAACAACAAGTACGCGTTGCTGGGGGGACTGCGCTCTTCGGCGCAAATGATCTCGTACGAGCTCGCGATGGGGCTCTCCACGATCGGCGTGCTGCTGCTCGCCGGGTCGTTGTCGCTGGTGGACATCGTCAAGGCGCAATCGCAAGCGATCCACGTCGGGCCGATCGCTCTGCAAGGGTGGTACGTCTTGCTCCAGCCCGTGGCCTTCGGGATCTTCATGATCACCGCCCTCGCCGAGACGAACCGCGCCCCGTTCGACCTTCCCGAGGCCGAGGGCGAGCTGGTGGCAGGCTTTCACACCGAGTACTCGAGCATGAAGTTCGGCCTGTTCTTCCTCGGCGAGTTCGCGAACGTGATCAGCATCTGCTCGATCGCGGTCACGCTGTTCCTGGGGGGCTGGAATGGACCTTGGCTTCCCGACTCGCTCAAGTTCCTGTGGTTCTTCGCCAAGCTCGCCGTGCTGTTGTTCTTCTTCATCTGGGTGCGCTGGACCTACCCGCGGCTGCGCTACGACCAGCTCATGAACTTGGGCTGGAAGGTGCTGCTCCCGCTCGCGCTCGGGAACATCGTGCTCACCGCGCTGTTCGTGTACGCGAAGGCGCAGCCATGATGCTTCTGTTGTTTGCGGTCTTCGCGATCACGCTGGTGGGGTGCAGCCTGATGGTCGTGCTGCACCGCAACCCCGTCACCAGCGCACTGTTCCTGGTGGTGGCGTTCTGCGCGCTCGCGGGGCTCTACCTGCTGCTCCAGGCGGAGTTCCTGGCGATGGTGCAGGTGATCGTCTACGCCGGAGCGATCATGGTGTTGTTCCTGTTCGTCATCATGTACCTCAACCTCAAACGAGACGTGGAGGACGGGCTCCAGTTCGCGCTGCGGCGCGGCGCCGGGTGGCTGCTGGGGATCCTGCTGCTCGGCACGGCCGCCCTCTTCCTGTCGCGCGGTTGGGCGCCGGGAGCCACCACCGAGGCATCGCCGCCACCGATCGGCAACAGCGCCGCGGAGCTGACCTCGATCCTGCTGCTGGTGGGCATCGTCGGCGCGGTCGTCATCGGACGGGGCCGCGCCAAGCCTCCGGGGTCCGAGGAGCCCGCGCCGTGAGCGCACCGATGGCCGTTCCGCTCTCCTGGATGCTGGCCTTGAGCGGCGTCGTGTTCGTGATCGGGTTGATCGGCGTCCTGGTGCGTCGCAACGCGCTCGTCATCTTCATGTCGATCGAGTTGATGCTGAACGCCGCGAACCTCGCCTTCGTGGCCTTCGCGCGCCAACTCGACTCGCTCGACGGCCAGGTGTTCGTGTTCTTCGTCATGACGGTGGCCGCCGCGGAGGTGGCGATCGGCCTGGCCATCATCGTCAACGTGTTCCGCCTGCGCGAGACGGTCTACGTGGACGAGATCAACCTGCTCAAAGGATAGACGGTGACCCTGCCGCTGCTGTGGATCATCCCCGCGCTGCCGCTCGGAGCAGTGGCGCTGAGCCTGCTGCTCGGCGATCGGCTGGGCCGCCGCGGCACCGCCTGGCTCGCTTGCGGCGCGGTCGGTGCCTCGTTCGCCTTTGCGGTTCGCGCGGCGCTCGCCCTGGCGGCGCGGCCCGAGGAAGGGCGATCCATCACCGAGGTCGCCTACCGGTGGATGCAGGTGGGGGACTTCTCCGCCAACGTGGCGTTCCTGCTCGACCCTCTCTCGGCGGTGATGATCCTGGTGGTCACCGGCGTGGGGTTCCTGATTCACGTCTACTCCACCGGCTACATGGCGCACGATCCATCGTTCCGCCGTTTCTTCCTCTACTTGAACCTGTTCATGTTCGCGATGCTGACGCTGGTGCTTGCGGACAACCTCCTGCTCCTGTTCGTCGGATGGGAGGGTGTGGGGCTGTGCTCGTACCTGCTCATCGGCTTCTGGTACACGAAGCCGTCGGCCGCCGAAGCGGGCAAGAAGGCCTTCATCGTGAACCGGATCGGCGACTTCGGGTTCCTGCTCGGGATGCTGGCCCTGGTGACGTGGACCGGGAGTCTCCAGTACGACGCCCTGTTCTCGGCCGCGCCCCAGGCATTCGTCGCGGGAGGGATCGCGATCACCGTGGCCACCTTGCTCTTGTTCCTGGGCGCCACCGGCAAGAGCGCCCAGATCCCCCTCTATACCTGGCTTCCCGACGCGATGGAAGGCCCCACGCCGGTCTCCGCCCTGATCCATGCCGCGACCATGGTGACGGCCGGCGTCTACATGGTGGCGCGTTGCCACAGCCTCTTTCAGCTCGCCCCGATCTCGCTCGAGGTGGTGGCGGTGGTCGGCGCGGCGACCGCCCTGTTCGCGGCGACGATCGGGCTCGCCCAGAACGACATCAAGCGGGTGCTCGCGTACTCCACGATCAGCCAGCTCGGCTACATGTTCATGGCCTGCGGCGTGGGGGCCTTCGGCGCCGGGATCTTCCACCTCATGACGCATGCCTTCTTCAAAGCACTGCTGTTCCTGGGCGCAGGCTCGGTGATCCACGCGCTCTCCGACGAGCAGGACCTGCGCCGGATGGGGGGCCTGGCGAAGAAGCTCCCCTGGACCCATGCCACGATGCTGGTGGCCACGATCGCGATCGCAGGTATCCCGCCCTTCGCGGGCTTCTTCAGCAAGGACGAGATCCTGCACGGCGCGTTCGCGTCGGGGCACTACGGCGTCTGGGCGGTCGGCCTCCTCGGCGCGATTCTGACCGCGTTCTACATGTTCCGGCTCTACGTCCTCGCGTTTCGCGGCGGCTCGCGCGTCTCGCACGAGGCCGAGCACCACCTCCACGAGTCCCCGCCTTCCATGATCGTGCCCCTGTTCGTTCTCGCGATCCTCTCCCTGATCGGTGGCTGGATCGGGTTGCCGTTCCAGCGCGGCGGGCATCCGTTCGAGCGCTGGCTCGAGCCGGTGTTTGGCGCGGGCGGGGCCCACGGGACGATGCGCCCGCTGAGCCCGATGATCGAGTGGCTGCTGATCGAGGTCTCCGTGGTGGCCGCGCTGCTCGGCATCGTGTTCGCCTTCCGCGCCTATCTCAAGGACCCGTCGCTCGCGACCAGGCTGCGCGAGCGCTGGCCGGCCGTGCACCGGATGCTGGTCCACAAGTACTGGGTCGACGAGGGCCTCGATGCCCTGGTGGTGATGCCTCTCTACCGGGCCAGCCAGCGGCTGTGGCGGTTCTGGGACGAGAAGATCGTGGATGGAGCGGTGAACGGGGTCGGCTTCCTGTTCGAAGGATTCTCGGTGGGGCTGCGCCTGTTCCAGACCGGGTTCGTCGGCACCTACGCGCTGTTCCTCACACTCGGGGCGGTGGCGCTGCTCCTCCACTTCCTGAGGCAATGATGCCCATCCCGTGGCTCTCTCTCGTGATCTTCTTCCCGCTCGTGAGCGCGGTCTTGGTGGCCGTGCTGCCGCGAGAAGCCTCGCGCACGATCCGCACGCTCGCCACCGTGGCCGCCCTGGCCGAGGTGGCGTTCGCGCTCCCGCTGTGGTGGCGGCTCGAGCCGGCGCGAGCGGGCTGGCAGTTCGTGGAGCAGCGGACCTGGCTGCCCGCCCTGGGCGCCACGTACTCGCTCGGCATCGACGGCATCTCGATGCTGCTCGTGCTGCTGACCGTGGTGCTCACGGCGATCGCGGTGATCGCCTCGTTCCGCGCGATCGAGAAGCGGGCGCGCGAGTTCTACGCGCTGTTGCTGGCGCTCGAGAGCGGGATGCTCGGCACGTTCCTCGCCACCGACCTGTTGCTGTTCTACGTCTTCTGGGAAGCGATGTTGGTTCCGATGTACCTCTTGATCGGCGTGTGGGGCGGCCCGCGGCGAGTGTACGCGGCGGTCAAGTTCTTCCTCTACACCATGGCGGGCAGCGTTCTCATGCTGGTCGCGATCCTGTGGCTCTACTTCTTGAACAAGAACGCCACCGGCACGCCATCGTTCGCGCTCGACGCATTCTACGCGCTGTCGATCCCGCCGGCGGCCCAGTGGTGGCTGTTCCTCGCGTTCGCGTTCGCGTTCGCCATCAAGGTGCCGATGTTCCCGCTCCACACCTGGCTCCCCGACGCGCACGTCGAAGCACCCACCGCGGGCTCGGTGATCCTCGCCGCCGTGCTGCTCAAGATGGGCACCTATGGATTCCTGCGCTTCGCGATTCCACTGTTCCCGCAGGCTTCGGCGCAGCTCGCGCCGTGGATCGTGGGTCTCGCGCTCGTCGGCATCTGGTACGGCGCGTTGGTCGCGATGGTGCAGCCGGACTTGAAGAAGCTCGTGGCCTATTCGTCCGTCAGCCACCTCGGCTTCTGCATGCTGGGGCTCTACGCCATGAACTCCCAGGGGTTCGCCGGGGCGATGCTGCAAATGCTGAACCACGGCGTCTCCACCGGGGCGCTGTTCCTCCTGGTGGGCGTGGTGTACGAGCGACGCCACTCGAGGATGATCGCGGACTTCGGGGGCCTGTGGAAGCCGTTGCCGGTCTACGCGGCCGTATTCCTGGTCGTGATGCTGTCGTCGGTGGGGCTGCCCGGGACGAACGGGTTCGTGGGCGAGTTCCTGGTGCTGTTGGGAGCGTTCCGCACGAATCCCGTGTGGGCCGGCCTCGCCGCGGTGGGCGTGATCCTTTCGGCGGTCTACATGCTGTGGATGTTCCAGCGCGTGATGTTCGGCCCGGTCACCCACGCCGAGAACGAGCATCTCGCCGATCTCTCGTTCCGCGAGCGCCTGGTTTTCGCCCCACTCCTGATCCTGATCTTCGCGATCGGCGTCTTCCCGCAGCCCTTCCTGGACCGCATGCAGCCGGCACTCGACCGCACCCTGGCCCTGGCGCGCCAGCGGGCGGCATTGAGCGCGCCGGGCCGCGTGGAGATTGCGGTTCCCGGGGGACTCAAGGTCGTCATTCCGCCACAGCCTTCCGGCGGCACGCCACCCATCGAAGGCACGCGCCGATGACTCCTCTGATCGACGTCGATTGGTGGGCGCTGGGCCCCGGCCTCGCGCTGAGCGGCGGGGCGATGCTCCTCATGCTGCTCGAATTCGTCCCGGCGGGCCGCAACAGCAGCCGGGGAGCGCTGGTGGCGCTCGCGAGCCTGCTCGCCGCCGCCGCGTGCGTGTGGCGCGTGCACGAAGTCAAGCGTGCGCTCTTCGACGGCATGTTCGTCCACGACACCTTCACGGTGTTCTTCACGCTGCTGTTCTGCGGCATCGCGGCGCTCTCGGTGCTGCTCTCCTGGGATTACGTGAAGCGCATGCGGATCAACCAAGCCGAATACTACGCGCTGCTGCTGGCGGCCACGCTGGGCATGATCGTGATGTCGGCCTCGAACGACCTGATCACGATCTTCCTCGGCCTCGAGCTCATGTCGCTCGCTCTCTACGTGCTGGTGGGGTTCCGGCGCTCGCGGCTCGAGTCGAACGAGGCGGCGATGAAGTATTTCTTGCTCGGGGCGTTCGCCTCCGGGTTCCTGCTCTACGGGATCGCCCTGCTCTACGGGGCAACCGGCACCACGCATCTCGAGCGGATGGCGGCCTTCCTCGCCGGGTCGCCGCTGCTGTCGAATCCGCTGCTGCTGATGGGCGGCCTCCTGGTGCTCGTCGGCCTCGGCTTCAAGGTGGCGGCGGTGCCCTTCCACATGTGGACGCCCGACGCGTACGAAGGGGCGCCGACGACGGTGACCGGCTACATGTCGGCGGGTGCCAAGGCGGCCGGATTCGCGGCGCTCTTGCGCCTGGCGCTGGTGGCCCTGCCGGATCTTCAGGCGAGCTGGAAGCCCGTGCTGATCGCGATCGCGGCCCTCACGATGACGGTGGGAAACGTGACCGCCCTGCTCCAGACCAACTTGAAGCGCATGCTCGCCTACTCGAGCATCGCCCACGCCGGCTACGTGCTGGTCGCGGTGGTGGCGGGAGGCAACGAAGGAGCCGCGGCCGCGGTCTTCTACCTGGCGATCTACTCGCTCATGAATCTGGGAGCGTTCGGAATCGTGGCGCTGCTGGGAAGGGACCAGGACGAGCCGGTGCTGCTCTCCGATCTGGCCGGGCTCGGCTTCAAGAACCCGGCACTCGCCTTCGCGCTCACGATCTTCATGCTGTCGCTGGGAGGGATTCCGCCCACGGCGGGCTTCATGGGCAAGTTCTACGTGTTCCGCGCCGCGGTCCAGGCCGGCCAGATCCCGCTCGTGATCGTCGGCGTGTTGAACAGCGTGGTTTCGATCTTCTACTACCTGCGCGTCACCGTGGCCCTCTACATGGAGGAGCCGGCGGGCGAGCCCACCGCGGTGTCGAGGTCGATCCCGGCCGTAATCGGAGTCGTGGTGTCGCTGGCGCTCACGCTGTGGTGGGGGCTGCAGGCCCACGCGCTGCTGGAGCAGGCGCAACGCTCGGTACTGGGGTTGATGTAGCGCTAGTACCCGAGTGCCCGCAGCGAATCCAGCGCCTCCTCGTTTCCCGGGTCGCGCGCGATCTCGGCTCGGAAACGAGCGCGAGCGCGCCCGGGATCGCCGAGCAGGCGATAGGCTTGGCCGGTGCGTAGGCCGTACCCGCGGAACCATCCGTAGAGGGAGTACTCGCGCTCGAGCTCGCGCAGCGCCTCGCGGGCCCGGCCGTCGGCGAGCGCGATGAGGCCGAGCCGCTCGTGGACGTGCGGGGCACGGGGGTCCGAGTCCAGTGCGCGGCCGAGTAGGGCGCGGGCCCGCGCGTAGTCGCCCCGCACCGCGGCCAAGTTCCCGAGCCGGAGCAGGGCGGTGGCGCAATAGGGCGACGAGGCCGCCTCGCGCCCGAGCTCGCGCTCGACCCGCCGCGCGAGCGACGAGTCCTCGACCACCGCGGCGCTCAGCCTCGACGTGGCGAGCGGCCCCGCGGGAAGCACCCGGTAGGCCGAGGTCGTCGCGAGCTCTCGCAGGGCCCCCTCGCGCCGCGCGTAGAGTGCTGCTGCGTCGTCCAGGAACACGAGCGCGAAAGTCGTGTCGGCGTCGAGGAAGTCGAGCAGTCGTGCCACGCGCGCTCGTCGAGGAGCGCCCGAGAGTAGGCGGCGCGCAGCGAGGGCGTTCCGGCCTGGTGCGTGTCGATGAACGGCAGCCGCCCGCGATCGGGCCAGAAACGGTGGAGCAGGTAGCCGCCGAAGTAGAACTGGTTGAAGATGCGCCCCTCGATCCCATGGGCCGCGATGAAATCGCAGGCGGCGACCGGAAACTCCTGCATGCGGATGCCGATCCCGAACGGCAGGTCGGGTCGGCTCCACTCCGGGAGCCCCATGAGCACGCATGCCGACGTCGCGAGCGCGGCCCGACTCGAGGACCGCGCCGTCCATCGTGGCCAGCGCCGGGTACGCACCCAGGCGTCGAGGTCGCGCCCCAGGTAGGGCGTCGCGGCCACCATCGCGAAGCCCAGGAAGCGGTGGGACGTAAGGGCCATCGCGATGGTCCCCACGGCGAGCAGGGCTTCGACCCGATCGAATCCCAAGCGGCGCGCACGCCACAGAGCGAGAACCGGCCAGCCTACCAGCACGATCGGGAGCAAGTTCCTGAGGTTCGTCGCGAGGTCGAGAGGACCGAGCTCGGGGATGCTCTGGTAGATCGGCTCGCGGCGCTCGGCCAGGGCGAAGCTGAACGGCTGCGACAGGGCGCGCCACCCGAAGGGATTCACGAACGACACGAGCAGCGCGGCGCCGGCCACGATCAGGAGCCCGCGCGCGCGGACCGCGCTGCCGCCGCCGCGGGCTGCGAAGCGCGATTCGATCAGGTGCGCCGCCAGCAATCCCAGGCCGAGGAAATAGGAGAGGTGAGCGTTGGCCCAGACCAGGGCGATCGCCACCAGGGGGACACCGAACCCAAGCGCCTCGCCGCCGAAGCGTGGAGGCGGCGAGGGGGTGGACGGCGTCGGCCCGGCGCCGAGAGCGCGCTGGCGCCAGGCTTCGAGGACCCAGATCTCGAGGGCGAACAGGACGCCGGCCAGCGATTCGGGCCGGATGTGGGCGCGCTGGCGATAGGTCAACGCGCCCAGCACGACCACGACCAGCGGCGTCAGCCCGCGCGCGCCCATGGTGCGGGCAGCCGCCCACCCCAGCCCAAGCGCCAGCAGGGCGGTGCTCCAGCGCCACGCGTAGAGCCCCCACACGCCGGCGGCCTCCCAGATCGGCCAGATCAGCGCCTCGAAGCCCCACGACGAGTTCACGTCGGGGGCGCCGTAGGTCGGCCAGGTCCAGAGCTGGGTGGTCGGCACGCGGTGGAGCTGCGCGATGGCGCGGCCGGCTGCCAGTTGCTGCCAGAAGTCCGTCTCGTAGAGGACGAAGGTCGTCGAGAGCGCCACGCAGCCGAAGGCGACCAGGATCACGACCAGCGAGGCGGGGTGGAACAGGCCGAGGCTGGGAGTGGGCTTCCGCTCCGAGCTCGCGCTCGAGCCTGGCCGCGGAGTCCGCGAGGCGCGCGTTCTTCGGCCCGCGTCGCGCCTGCTCACGAACGGGCGCCGGAGGGCCAGCGAAGGACCAGGACTTGAGCCGATTCGCCGCGCTCGATCGCGACGCGTTCCTCGGGCACGACGAGCAGCGCGTGCGCACGCGACTGGGGCGCCACGTGCCCGGAGACTTGCGGGCCCGCAGGGGTCGCCCACCATTCGCCCTCGCGCCAGTCGAGGGAAACGCGCACGAAATCGGTCCGACCTGGCCGCGATTCCATCGCCTCGGCCACACGCACCGCGAGGCGCGGCCGGTCGAGCTCGGAGAACCCTTGCAGGTTGCGCAGCGCCGGACGCACGAGCGCCTCGAAGACACAGGTCACGGAGGCCGGATTCCCGGGCAGCCCGAAGAACAGCTTGCCGCGTGGCGAGCCGAAGGCCTGGGGGCGGCCAGGCTTCATGGCGACGCGCCACAGCGAGATCCCTCCGACCGAGTCCAGCGCCTGCTTGACCGGATCGAAGTCGCCGGCCGACACGCCGCCGATCGTGATCACGACGTCCGCGCCTTCGAGCAAACGCACGATCGCATCGGCGACCTCGCCGGGGTCGTCCCCGCAGCGAAGCGCCTCACCGACCAGGGCACCCGATTCTTCGAGCAGCGCCACCAGCATCGGCAGGTTGCTGTCGCGGATCGCGCCGGGACGAAGCGGAGCCCAGGCGGGTACCAGCTCATCGCCGGTGGACAGGGCGGCCACCCGTGGGCGCGGCCCGACGTGCACCTCGGCCACGCCCAGCGCCGCCAGGAGCGCAACGTCGTGCGGCGAGATCTCGCGCCCCCGTGAAAGAGCGCGCTCTCCCGCCTTGAGATCGGCGCCCGCCGCGCGCACGTTGGCGCCGGGCTCGACCGGTCGGCCCAGGGAGGCCCGCGGGCCTCCGCCGTCGCTGTCGAGGACCACGTCCTCGATCGGCGCCACGGCATCGGCGCCTTCCGGGAGCGGGGCCCCGGTCATGATGCGCATGGCTTCGCCGGGCCCGACCGGCCGCGAGGCGACCTGACCGGCGCGGATGGTCTCGACCACGCGCAACACGACGTTCCCGCCCGCGCGGCCCACCCGCGTGTCGGCGCTTCGGATCGCCATGCCGTCCATCGAGGTGTTGCGAAACGGCGGCAGGTCGTGCGGGGCGATCACGTCCTCGCGCAGCGCCCGGCCGCGGGCCTCGCGCAGGGGAACGCGCTCGGCAGGCCGCGGACGCGCGGCCTCGAGCACCCGCTCGCGGGCGACCGCAAGCGCAAGGGTCTCAGGCGCGGCGCCGGTAGAGGCCACTTCGTCCCCCGCGCTTTTCCCAGAGCGCGATCTCGCCCAGCACCATGCCCCGGTCGACCGCCTTCAGCATGTCGTAAATCGTCAACGCGGCGGCGGCCACCGCGGTCAGGGCCTCCATCTCGACGCCGGTGCGCGCCCGCGTCCGCACGCGCGATTCGATGCCGACCGAGGGATTCTCGCGATCGATGGTGAAGGCGAGGCGCACCGAGTCGAGGGGGAGGGCATGGGCCAGGGGAATGATCTCGCTGGTGCGCTTGGCCGCCATCACGCCGGCGAGGTGGGCGGTCGCGAGCACGTTTCCCTTGCGCGGATCGCCCGACTCGAGAAGGGCGAGCGTCTCGGGTCGCATGAACACCCGGCCGCGCGCCATGGCCTGGCGCGCCGTCACCGGCTTCGTGCCCACGTCCACCATGGCCACCCGCCCGCGGGAATCGACATGCGTGAGCTTGCGTCGCACGATCCCTTGACACTAGGAATCACCCTTTCTAGTGTCAACTGCAGCAAAGACTTCCCATGGCCCACACCAGTCCTCCGGTCTCGACCCGCCACGCCTTCGCCCTGGCCTTCGATCTCGGCGTGCGGCGAGATCTCCTGCACTCGGTGGTCGTGCCGCTGCTCCTTCGCTCCCCCTGGGCCCTGGCGATGGCCCTGGTGTCGCCGCTGCCCGGCAGCCAGGTGGACGCGGCCACGCTCGCGGTGGCTTCGGTGGCGCTGCTCGGCGACTTCCTCATGATGTTGATCGTGGGCTCGATGCTCCGCTTCCGCGCCTGGTCCACGTTCCTCAAGCCCGTGGTGCTTCGCCCCGCGCCCGTGGGCGATTGCTACGCGCGGGGGATCCGGCGAGTGCCGTGGCTCGTCGTGACCGAAATCGTGAGAAATTTCTCGCTCGGGCTCGCGGCTTCGTTCGTCGTGATCCCCACCCAGCTCATGAGGCTGAGGCCGGAATCGATGGCCCAGGACCTGCTGCGCGACGTGGTGCTGCTGCTCATCGCGGGGTTCCTGGCGCTGCCCGCCCTGTTCCTGGGATTCCGCCTCGCGGTAGCCACCGAGGCCGTGGTTCTCCACGAGGGCGATCTCGCCGGCGCGTTCCAGCGATCGTTCCGACTCATGCGGGGCCACTTCGAGCGCTGGCTCGAGCTCATCGCCCTGTCCGCGACCTTGGTCCTGGGGGCGGTCCTGGTGTGCTCGGTCGCGTCGCTCGCCATTCCCTGGCTCGCTGGCCCGAGCGGGCTCGCGACCTCGTGGCTGGTGGTGATCGGGATCACTCCGCTCATCCAGTACGCCTGGACGTTCTTCTACCTGCGCCTCGACGAGATGGACATCGTG
>VBOY01000103.1:15238-18925 GCA_005893295.1 Candidatus Eiseniibacteriota bacterium
CGCCGCTCGAGCTGGTGCCGCCCGATCGAGCGCCCGAGGACCACCAGGCCTAGTCCGCTGCCGGGCATGGGTCCAGGGTGCCGAGCCCTCCTCGGTTCCCGACCGGCCGTGGTAAACTGAGCCACGAGGTTTGAGGGCGATGGAGTTCCGCCCGAACCGCCCCCACCGCGGGGCTGATGACTCCTACCGTGACGTAGGCGGTGGGAGTTTTTCGTTCCTGTCGCCCGATCCACACGAGGAGGAGCGATGGAACCACTTGCGGTGGCGGCCCTGGTCGCCGTGCTCGTCTGCCTGGCCAGCGTGTTCGCGGTCGAATGGACGCTCTCGGTGGCCATTGTCGAAATCATCGCCGGCGTGCTGGCCGGCAATCTGTTCGGGATCCGCGGCGCTCCGTGGCTGGATTTCCTCGCCCAGTTCGGCGGCGTCCTGCTGACGCTTCTGGCCGGGGCCGAGGTGGACCCCGGACTCTTGAAGAGCAAGCTCAGGCCCAGCCTGGTCCTGGGTGGGGCTTCGTTCCTCCTCCCGTTCCTCGCCTCCACCGCCTTCGCGCTCTACGTCGCCCATTGGACGACGAAGGCCTCCCTCATCGCCGGCGTGGCCCTCTCCACCACGTCCTTGGCGGTGGTGTACGCGGTGCTCGTGGAGACCGGTCTCAACGCCACGGAGGTTGGAAAACTCCTGATGGCGGCGACCTTCGTGACGGACATCGGGACCGCGCTGGCGCTGTCGCTCTTGTTCGTGCAGTTCAGCTGGACGACGGCAGTGTTCTTTGCCGCATCCGCGGTGATCATCGTGCTCGCGCCACGCGTGCTGCCTCCCGTCTTCGAGCGCTATGGCGCCCGTGTGATCGAGCCAGAGATCAAGCTGCTGTTCGCGATCCTGTTCGGCTTCATGCTGCTTGCGAGTCTCGGAAAGAGCCACGCTGTGCTTCCAGTCTTCGTCCTCGGCCTCGTCTTGGGGCCCATGTTTCACCGTCACCGGGAATTGCAGCGCAAGCTGCGCATCGTCGCCTTCGGCGCCATCACGCCGTTCTTCTTCCTGAAAGGGGGAATGAGCGTCTCGCTCGGCGCCCTTGGCCCTCAGTTCGGGCTGGTGATGGGGTTCCTGGCCGTCAAGCTCGCGGCCAAGGGGGTGGGGGTGTTCCCGCTCGCTCGCCGTCACGTGCCGGGAGCGGCGGCGTTCACCACGCTGCTGATGAGCACGGGGCTCACCTTCGGCACCATCTCATCCTTGTACGGGCTCCAGGCCGGCATCATCGACCGGGTGCAGTTTTCGATGCTGCTTGCGGTCGTCATCGGCTCGGCGGTCGTGCCCACCGTGATCGCCCAGCGCTGGTTCACGCCGAGGCTCTCGCCGGCCGAGCAGGAGGAAGTGCTGGCCCGGGAAGAGGAGAGCATGTAGGCGTGGACGTTCGACCGAGTTCGGGCGACACGATGTCCCTCGGATACCCTACCTGGCGCGATCACCTGATTGCCGTCGCCCATCGCCTACGGGAAGCGTGCCCGGCGGCGGGCTCGCCCGACTCGGCGGAAGAATTCGCGGCGGTGGAACGAGGTGCGCCGCGTGGTCGTCTTCGACCGCGACGTGTGGCTGGCCGACGGGGTGCGGATCGTGGATACACCCGGCACGGGTTCGATCCACGGCCTCAGTACGCAAGCCGCCTACCAGTACCTGGACGAGGCGGATGCGGTCGTATTGGTTCTGGCTGCGGACCAGCCGATCGGGGACGAGGAGCGCCGCCTGCTCGAGTCGGTGCGCTCCGTCACCGACCGGGTCCGGACGCCTCGGGCCCGGTGTTGCCTCGCAGCGACGCGCTCTTGCTTCGTCTACCGCGTCCCATCGCGCTCCGCTTCGCCCGCGAAATGGCTTGCGGAGTTGATGGAGAAGCGGATCGCCCAGAACCTGGCAGGCATTCGCTGTGACTGGATGCAACGCCTGAACGACGCGCAGTGGCAGCTCGAAGCCGCGAGCCGGCGCCAGCTCGAGACCGTCGCCCGGATCATGAGCGACGCTCTTGGACGCGCGCGCGAGCTAGGGGGGGCCGACCGCCCACGACGGATCACGCGGGAAGGGGAACTCGTGTCCTTGCTCCACCAGATCGATGACATCCAGGAGATCCTGCGGGTGGGCCCCGGGGAGCGATCGCCATGAAGTTGGGCCTCGCCCTCGGCGTGTTGTTCGGCGAGCCGGGCTCTTCGCGACTGCGGTCTTCGTCGCGCTCCTGTCCCTTGCCGGACTCGTGGTCGACCGAGCGCTTGGGACCCCTCCCTGAGCCCAGCCGCTTGGGCTGCCATATTGACCCTTCGGCCATATTGTGGCATTTTGAAACAGTTGGACTCCAATCTCATTTCGGGGAGCCTCCTATGGCACAAATGACCGGCGCCGTCCGCCCGCCGCGGATCAGCCAGGCCGGCATGAGCCGGGACCTCCTCTACAAGGACATCGTGGGAGCGAGCCCGAAGATGCAGCGCATCTTCCGGCTGGTCTCCAAAGTCGCCCCGACCGACAGCACCGTGCTCTTGACCGGAGAAAGCGGAACCGGCAAGGAGCTGATCGCTCGGTCGCTCCATCTGCAGTCGCGACGCGCGCAGGGCCCGTTCGTCGCCGTGAACATGGGGGCGATCCCGGAGACCCTGGTCGAGAGCGAGCTGTTCGGCTACGCGCGCGGCGCGTTCACCGGTGCGACCGTGGATCGCTCGGGGCTCGTCGAGGAGGCCGACCACGGCACGATCTTTCTGGACGAGATCGGAGACATGCCGCTCCACACGCAGGTCAAGCTCCTGCGGACGCTCGAAAGCGGCGAGGTTCGCCGTCTCGGCGACTCCACGGCGCGCGTCGTGGATCTCCGCGTCGTGGCGGCGACGAATCGCGAGCTGCGCGCCGAGGTCGCGGCTCGGCGCTTTCGCGAGGACCTCTTCTACCGGCTCAACGTGGTGGAGATCGCGCTGCCCGCGCTGCGAGAGCGACGCGAGGACATCGGTCTCCTGGCTTCGTATTTCCTCACCCGGATCTCCGAACGACGCGGCAGGAGGGGACTGCGCTTCGCGCCCGCCGCCATGGCTCTGCTCGAGCGCTACGACTATCCGGGCAACGTGCGCGAGCTGGAGAACGCGATCGAGCACGCCGTGACGCTCGGCGAAGGGCGCATCATTCGCCCGACGGACCTGCCGACCGCGCTGCGCGAGCCGCGACTCCTGGCCGCGAGGACGCCACCCGCCGGCGAGCCAGCGCATGACGAACCGCGGGGCGCCGCGGCTCATGCGGGATCGCCACGCGAGGCGTGGTCGCTCGCCGAGGTCGAACGGGAGCACATCCTGACGGTGTTGAAGCGTCATCGCGGCAACGCCTCGAGTGCGGCCCGCCAACTCGGCATCTCGCGCACCACGCTGTGGCGCAAGATGCGCGCCTACGGCCTCGGGCGAGCGCGTGCCGGGGAAGGGTGGCCCTAGTCCCATGGGCTCCGAGCGCCTCTACTATGACGACGCCTACACGACGCGCTTCAACGCCGAGGTGGCCGAGCGCACCGAGCGCGAGGGGCGCGCCGCGGTGGAGCTCGCGGCGACCTATTTCTATCCCGAAAGCGGAGGCCAAGAAGCCGACCGCGGCATCCTCGGTCCGGCCCGCGTCTTGGATGTCCAAGCCGACGAGCGCGGGCGCATCTGGCACACGGTGGATGCCGCGCTCGAG
>VBOY01000104.1:0-3385 GCA_005893295.1 Candidatus Eiseniibacteriota bacterium
CGGGCGCCGTGGACGTCGTGGTGATCGACTCGGTGGCGGCCCTGGTGCCGCGCGCCGAGATCGAGGGCGAGATGGGCGACTCGCACGTCGGGCTCCAGGCGCGACTCATGTCGCAGGCGCTGCGCAAGCTCACCGGCTCGATCTCGAAGAGCAAGACGTGCGTCATCTTCATCAACCAGATTCGCATGCAGATAGGCGTAATGTTCGGATCGCCCGAAACGACGGCGGGCGGGCGAGCGCTCAAGTTCTACGCCTCGGTCCGGCTCGACATCCGCCGCATCGCCACGCTCAAGGAAGGCGAGAGCGCGATCGGCAACCGTACCAAGGTGAAGGTGGTGAAGAACAAGGTCGCGGCACCCTTCCGTGACGCCGAGTTCGACATCCTCTACAACGAAGGGATCTCGCGCGAGGGCGAGCTGATCGACTTCGCGGTCGACAAGGGCGTGATCCAGAAGGCCGGCACCTGGCTGTCGTTCGGCGAGGAGCGCATCGGGCAGGGCCGCGAGAACGCGCGGTTGTTCCTCAAGGAACATGCCGACGTGCGCCGGCAGATCGAAGCCAAGCTCTATCCTGCGCTCGGACTCAAGGTGCCGGCGGGCGAGACCGCGGCCGATGCCAAGCCGAGCGTCGCGCAGGGCCCGGACAAGCCGGGCGCCTCTCACGCCGATTCCAAGCCGCTCACTCCACCCGCCAAGCCCGCGACGGCTGGCGCTCCGCAGCGCCCTCAGCCGGCGTTGGTGGCGGGAGGGGATCGCAAGCGCTAGGCTCCCCGTGCGGGTGGGCAGGGTCGCCGCCCTCGCATCCGAAATCCCCGAGCAGGAGGTCGTCCCATGCGCACACGTGCCGAACACTGGGCTCTTCCACTGGCGTTTCTGGGCGTCATCGCCGGCTGTGCCACTCAGGTTCCCGGCCCCAAGCCCGCCGCCGTGGACACCGCGGCCATGACGGCGTCGCTCGACAGCCTCAACAAGGCGTTCATCGCCGCCGTGGCCGCGCGCGACACGAACGCGGTAGCGGCCATGTATTCGGACGACGCGCACGTGCTGCCCGCGAACATGCCGCGCGCCGACGGGCGCGATGCGATCCGCGCGATGTGGGCAGGGATGCTCAAGACCCCGGGGCTCGTGCTGAATCTCACGGCGAGTCAGCCGATGTTCACCGAGGCCGGCGACATGATCATCGACATCGGGGGCTACGCGATGAAGATGACGGACAAGAAGGGCAAGCCGATGGAGGACATCGGCAAGTACGTGACGATCTTCAAGAAGGTGGATGGCAGCTGGAAGATCGTCGTCGACACGTTCAACAGCGACAAAGCCGCTCCCGGCATGTAGACGTGCGCGGGAGGGCGCTCTCGAGCAGGGCGCCCTCCCGCCGCCGGCCACGACTCCCCCGTCACGCATCCACAGGCGATGAGGCAAACCCGGATCGTTCCCTGGCCCCAACTGCTCGGTATTCCGCTCAACGTCATCATGTTCCTCTTCCTGATGGTCCTGGGATGGGGGAGCGTCCATGGCTTCTTCGCGCATCCGGTGCGGGTGGGCGTGGTCGCGGTCCATCTGGCGATGATCCCGGTGATGACGCTCGCCACCTCGGGACGCAGCCGCGGGGTCGCGAGCGCCCCCGATTGGAAGCCCTTTTTCCCGCTGCTGGTCTTCCATTCCCTGTTCACCGCGTACGTCATGCCTTACATGGACGCGCGTGACCTGTGGGTGCTGCCGGGCGGTGATGCGACGCGCTGGATCGGACTGACGCTGCTCGCCACCGGGGCCTCGCTGCGCATCGGGCCGATGCTCACGTTGGGCCGCCGCTTCGGCTCGACCGTCGCGATCCAGCCCGAACACACGCTCCATACCCGTGGTCTCTACGCGACGCTGCGCCACCCCTCGTACCTCGGCATTCTGCTCATGGACCTGGGGTTCGCCGGCGTGTTCCGGAGCGTCGTCGCGCTGCTCCTGCTCCCGCTCGTGGTCTGGATGTTCGTCCGCCGCATGGACGTCGAGGAGGCGTTCTTGGTGGAGCGGTTTGGCGACCCGTATCGGACCTACATGGGTCGCACGGCGCGGTTGCTGCCGGGGATCTACTGATGCCAGGCCACGGGGGCTCGGCTCGAGCACGGAGGCGCGCGGCCACGAAGCAAGGCGATCGCTCGCAGGACCTGGCGGCGGCCCGGGAGGCCGCGCTACGACTGCTCGAGCGCACGCGCCGCACCCGAACCGATCTGACGCGGCGGCTACGACAGAAGGGCTTCGCGTCTCGGACCATCGAGGAAGTCCTGGAGCGCCTCCTGGGCGTGGGGCTGGTGGACGACGCCGAGTACGCGCGGGCGTTCCTGTCGGGTCGCTGGGGCCGACGGCCGGCCGGCTGGCGCCGGCTCGAGCAGGAGCTGAGGCGCCGCGGGATCGGTCCCGAGGATGTGGCCCGCGGGCGAGAGCTGCTCGAAGCGGAGCGTGGTCCCTTGGACGAGCTGTCGCTGGCCCGGCGGGTCCTCGCCCAAGCCGCGCGGCGCGCCGCCGGGCTCGATCCGCGCCTCAGGCGACGGCGCCTCTACGCCCTGCTCGCCCGACGCGGGTTCGACTCCGACACGATCGAGGCGGCGCTCGACGCCGGGGGTGACAAGCCAGCCGACGGGTGATCGCCATCCGCGTGGCGTTTGCGGCGGCTGCGAGCAGGAATTCGCGTGGTGAGAAGCGCCGGCCGCGGTACCTTTAATTGGGCGTTTGTCCCGTGCCCCGGCCGGGTTACGTCTCGGGAACGCATCTCGCACCAGGACCCCGTTCGAAGACAGTCCCGTGAACGCCTCGTGGATGCTTTCGCTGCTGACATGGGCCATCGCGGCGGTCATCGTGCCGACTGCGGCGAACCGCCCGGCGGGCGTGGCCAACCTCGAGGCGGTGGCCGAAAAGCTGGTGAAACAGTGCGCCGGCGTTCACGAAGGTGACTTGGTCGTGGTCTCGGGGAGCCTGCGCGACCTCGAGCTACTCGAGGATATCGCGGTCGAGGTTCGCTCCGTCGGAGCGTGGCCGCTCCTCGTGCCCGGCACGGAGCGCTTGACCCGAAGGATGGTCGAGGACGTTCCAGCGGCGTTCGACACCAGCGCGCCAGGATGGGAGATGGCCCTGGGCGACAGGGCAACGGTCACCATCACGGTGGAGGCGGGCGACGATCCGGCTCTGCTCGGCAGCGTTCCCTTAGACCGGATCGCGGCCCGCGAGAAGGCGAGCCGGCGGATCGCCGAGCGACTGCTCGCGCGTGGGGTGCGGCAGGTGAGCTTGGGCAACGGGCTCTACCCGACGGCGGCGCTCGCGCGGCACTTCCGCATCGGGCAAGAGCAGCTCGCCCGGATCTTCTGGGACGGAGTGAACGCCGACTCCGACGAGCTGCG
>VBOY01000104.1:3431-13852 GCA_005893295.1 Candidatus Eiseniibacteriota bacterium
CGTCGAGGGTCGCACCGTGTTCGTGAGCGACGGCGTGATCTCGGCCCAGGATCGGGCCCAGGGAGGAGGCGCCTGCCAGGCGCGGCTCCCGGCGGGCGAGGTCTACCTGACGCCGGTTCCCGGCACCGCCGAAGGACGGATCGTGGCCGCGCGCCAGCATTTCCTCGACAAGGACGTGGCCGGCCTATCGCTCTCCTTCCGGGCGGGCAAGCTGGTCGAGATGTCGGCCAAGTCGGGCATCGCTCCGCTGCTCGCTCGTTACGGGGCCGCGGACTCGCGACGCGACGAGTTCGGCCTGATCGACATCGGCATCAATTCCAAGGTGCGGCGTCCCGCCGGCAGCCGCATGGACAGCTTCGTGCCCGCCGGCACGGTGGCGCTCGGCTTCGGGAACAATCTCTGGGCGGGCGGCGACAATCGCTCCGACTTCGGCTGGGCCTGCATCCTCACCGGCGCCACGGTGACGATCGATGGCAGGCCATTGGTCACGAACGGGGCGCTCGATCCTTCGCTGGGAGTGTCCCAGTAGGCTGCCGGGCGACGCGCGCTCCGGTGTGCGCGTGGCCGCATCGGGATTTCACTCCCGCCCCGGAAGTCGCTATCTTTCGCGCTTCATGACTCCGTCTCCCACTTCGACCCGCGCCCGCGCGGCCGCCGAGCTGCGTCGGGCGTTCCTCGATTTCTTCGTCGCGCGCGGGCACACCGCGGTGCCGTCGGCGCCGCTGGTGCCCGACGATCCGACGTTGTTGTTCACCACCGCCGGCATGGTGCAGTTCAAGCCCTACTACGCCGCGCGCGGCGAGGTGCCGTTCACGCGGGCGGTCTCGGTCCAGAAGTGCCTGCGCCTCACCGACCTCGACCAGGTCGGCACGACGCCTCGTCACTGCACGTTCTTCGAGATGTTGGGCAACTTCTCGTTCGGCGCTCCCGAGCGCGGCGCCTACTTCAAGCAGGATGCGATCGTCTTCGCCTGGGAATTCGTGACCCAAGTGCTGGGCCTGCCGCGCCACCGGCTCTACGTCTCGATCTTCGAGGGTGAAGGAACCCTGCCACGGGACGACGAAGCCGAAGCACTGTGGAAGAGCGTCGGAATGCCGGCCGATCACATCGTGGCGCTCGGCCGCGCGGACAACTTCTGGGGCCCGGCCGGAGGGCGCGGCGCGTGCGGCCCGTGCAGCGAGATCTACTTCGACCTGGGCGAGAAGCGCCCCGCGAGTCTGCCCGCCGGCGCATTCTGGGGCGAGCGGCCGGGCGATCCAGGCGACCGCTACATGGAGTTCTGGAACCTGGTGTTCCCCCAATTCGACGCGCAAGTCGACGGGAGCTTGATCCCGCTCGCGCGGCCCGGCATCGACACCGGAATGGGCCTCGAGCGCCTGGCCCTGGTGGTGCAGGAGAAGACGAGCGTCTTCGAGACCGACGCCTTCACTCCGCTGGTCGAAAAGGTGCTCGCTCTTAAGCGCGAACGATCGGGGCAGCCGGGCGCCCGAGAGCTCTTGGACGCCAGGGTCATCGCCGATCACGCTCGCGCGTTGACCTTTGCGATCGCCGATGGCGTGGCGCCGAGCTCGACCGACGATCGAGGTTCCCTGCTGCGCAAGCTCGTGAACCGCATGGTGGCGCGCGGCGGGAATCCTCGGGGCCTGCGCATCACGGGGGAGTTTCTCTCGGCCTGCGCCGAAGCGGTGATCGACGCCTATGGGCATCACTACCACGAGCTCAGGGCGCACCAGGCCACGATCCAAACCCTGCTCGACCGGGAAGAGCGCAAGGCCGCCGACGCTTCGAGCGGCGGTCGGCAGCGATTGGAGCGGCTGCTGGCCGCGGGAAGGGACTCGGTCAGCGCGGAAGAGGCGTTCCTGCTGCACGCCACGTTCGGCTACTCGATCGAAGAAATCGTCAGCGATGCCGCCGATCTGGGGGCGCGGGTGGACGTCGAAGGATTCGAGCGAGCGATGGAAGCCCACCGTGCCCTCGCCCGCGGGGCCAGCAAGTTCGAACGCGCCGGCGAGGGCGAGGCGGGCTTGCCGTGGACCGAGGTGACGGCGGGCGAAGACTCCGAGTTCGTGGGATACCAGACGCTGCGCGCGGACGGCGTGACGCTGCGACGCCTGCGCTCACACGGCGACGACGAGCTGGAGCTGGTGCTCGACCGCACCCCGTTCTATGCGGAAGGCGGCGGACAGGTCGCGGATCGTGGGCGGATCGAGGCGATCGGGATCGTGGCCGAGCTAACCCACGTCTATCGCGAGGGGGAGAGCATCGTGCATCGGGTTCGGCTGGCGAACGGCGGGCGCGAGGGGTTGGTGTCGGCGGGAACGCGGGGCGGGCTCAAGGCGGCGGTGGATCCCCGCATTCGCTATCCGACCATGCGGCACCACACCGCGACCCATCTGCTCCACGCCACGCTGCGCCACGTGCTGGGGGCGCAAGTGCGCCAGGCGGGCTCGCTCGTGGCGCCGGACCGGCTGCGCTTCGACTACACGCACTTCGAGGCTCCCACAGAAGAGCAGCGCGCCGCGATCGAACGGCGCGTGGTGGAATGGGTGCTCCGCAACCGCGACGTGAGCTGGGAAGTGATGCCGCTCGACCAGGCTAAGCAAGCGGGGGCGATGGCGCTGTTCGGCGAGAAGTACGGCGCCGAGGTGCGGGTGGTGACGGTGGCGGGCGTCGACGATGCGGGCATCGCGCCGAGCCGCGAGCTGTGTGGCGGAACGCACGTGCGCCGCACCGGCGACATCGGGGCCTTCGTTCTGGTCTCGGACACCCCGATTGCGAGCGGGGTTCGCCGCATCGAGGCACTCTGCGGGCACGTGGCGCTCGATTACCTCGAGGGCCGCGCGGCGGCACTCGAGCACGCCGCGGAGCTGTTGCAGGTGCGTCCCGAAGCGGTCCCGGAGCAGATCGAGAAGCTCAAGGGCGAGATCGAGCGACTGCGCAAGGCGCAGCACGAATCGCGGCGCGGCAGCCTCGAGGCCGAGATGCGCAGGATCGCGGCGCAGGCGGTGACGGCGCCGCAAGGCCGCTGGGCGGTGGAGGAGATCCGCGTCGAGGCCGACGCGGGAGCGTTGCGCGAGGCCGCGGATCGCTTGCGCGGCACGCTCGAGCGAGGTGCGGCGGTGCTGGCCATCCAAGGCGCCGGCAAGCTCACCTTCCTCGCCGCCGTGACCGACGACTTGGTGGCCGAGAAAAAACTCTCCGCCGACCAGCTGGTGCGTGCCGTCGCTCAGGTCACGGGCGGTTCGGGTGGCGGCAAGCCGCACCTGGCGCTCGCCGGAGGCAAGGACCCGGCAAAGCTCGGCGCGGCACTCGACGAGGCACGACGGCTGCTGACGGCGGCACTCGGAGCCTAGGCGCGCGATGAAGGCCTTGGTGTTGGCGGGCGGCCGGGGAACTCGCCTACGGCCGATCACCCACACCAGCGCCAAGCAGCTCGTGCCGGTGGCGAACAAGCCGGTGTTGTTCTACGGGCTGGAATCGATCCGCGCGGCGGGGATCACCGAGGCGGGGATCGTGGTGAGCGATCCGCGCGAGATGCTCCATCCGGACCCGCGCACCGGGCGGGCGGTGACGGTGATGGTGAACAGCCAGGCCGAGATCCGTGCCGCGGTGGGCGACGGCTCGGCGTTCGGGCTCACCGTGACGTACATCGAGCAGGAGGCGCCGCTGGGGCTCGCGCACGCGGTCAAGATCGCCGAGCCGTTCCTGGGCGCCGAGCCCTTCGTCATGTACCTGGGCGACAACCTGATCAAGGACGGCATTCGACCGTTCGTCGAGGAGTTCCGGGCCGAGCGACCCGACGCACAGATTCTGCTCGCCCACGTGAAGACGCCGTGGGAGTTCGGCGTCGCCGAGCTGGAGGGGGATCGCGTGGTGCGGCTCGAGGAGAAGCCACCTCGACCCAAGAGCGACCTCGCCCTGGTGGGCGTGTACCTGTTTGGGCCGAGCGTGTTCGAGGCGGTGCGCGCCATCCGCCCGAGTGGCCGCGGCGAGCTCGAGATCACCGACGCGATCCAGCACCTGATCGGATCCGGGCGCGCGGTGCGCTCGCACGTGATCTCCGGGTGGTGGAAGGATACCGGCAAGGTCGAAGACCTGCTCGAGGCGAACCGCATCGTGCTCGCGGACCTCGCCACCGATGTCCAAGGATCGATCGACTCCGAGACGACGGTGGAGAACGCGGTGCGGATCGGTGCCGGCGCGGTGATCGAGCGCTCGCGCCTGCGCGGGCCGCTGGTGATCGGGCCGGGAGCGCGGATCGCCGAGGCCTACGTCGGCCCGTTCACCGCGATCGGGGACGGCGTCGAGATCTCTCACGCCGAGATCGAACACTCGATCGTGCTCGAGCGGAGCGTGATCCGTGACGTGCCGGTGCGAATCGAGTCGAGCCTGATCGGCAAGGACGTGGTCGTGATCGCGAACGACCAGCGCCCGCGCGCACATCGGCTCATTGTCGGCGATTCGAGCCGAGTCGAGCTGGCGTGACGGTGGCCCGCGGGCAGGTGGGCGCCGGGCCGGGCCAGCGTGCCTTAAGAAGGGGGATCCGGTGAGGGCGAAGAGGCGCACGATTCAGCCGGCGCAGCACCCTGAGCCGGCTCGAGCGACGTTGCGCGCGGGCCGTGGCGGGAGCGAGCGAGGCGGTGATCGCGTGCCTCCAGGGCGGGGGCACGGTGTACTTCTGCGGCAACGGCGGAAGCGCCGCCGACGCACAGCACTTGGCCTGCGAGCTGGCGGGCCGTTACCTGCTCGAACGTCCCGCGCTCGCGGCGGTCGCCCTCACCACGAACACCTCCTCGCTCACCGCGATCGGCAACGATTTCGGTTTCGCCGAGGTCTTCTCGCGGCAGCTCGAGGGGCTCGGATCGCCCGGCGACCTGCTGGTGGCGCTCAGCACCAGCGGAGGCTCACCCAACGTGCTCAAGGCGATCGAGGTCGCTCACGCGATGGGGCTGGTCGTGATCGGCATGACCGGGATGAGCGGGCAGCGCATGGCGGCGCTGTGCGACCACGCGCTGGTGACCCCGCACACGGTGACGCCACGTATCCAAGAGGGCCACATCGCGATGGGGCACGCGTTGTGCGAGCTCGTGGAGCGCGCCTTGTTCGGCGCCCGCGGTGCCGGCGGCGCGATGCGCCGCGCCAGGGCTGGCGCGCGGAGCGCGCGCGTCACGCCGCCGCCGCGGCGCTCGCGTGGCACTCGGCGCTCCCCCCGGGTGCGCCGCACCCGATGAAGACGGTGCTCGAGACCCTGCGGCCTCGGCAGTGGACCAAGAACCTGCTGCTGTTCGCCGGCGTGTTGTTCTCGCGGCAGCTCGGGAATCCCGCCCTGGCGCTGCGGGCGGGGGTGGGATTCGCGGCCTTCTGTTTGCTCTCGAGCGCCGTTTACCTGGTGAACGACCTCAAGGACGTCGAGGCCGATCGCCGCCACGCCACGAAGCGCGGGCGTCCCGTGGCCTCGGGCCGGCTGCCGACCGCGACCGCCCGCGTCATCGTCGCCGTGCTGCTCACAGGCGCCGGCGCGATCGCTTGGTGGCTCGGCCTCGACTTTCTCGGCGTCGCCGCCGGCTACCTGGCGCTCAACCTGGCGTACACCTTCGCCCTCAAGAACCACGTGCTGCTCGACGTGTTCGCGATCGCGATCGGTTTCGTGCTGCGCGCGATCGCCGGCGTCGAGCTGCTCAAGCCGGTGTCGCCTCAGACCGAGCTATCGCCATGGCTGCTGGTCTGCAGCTTCTTTGGGGCGCTGTTCCTCGCCCTGGCGAAGCGCCGCCGCGAGCTGGCGAACGCTGGCGCCGACGCGGCGCACCAGCGAGCGGTTCTCGGCCACTACGACGGTGGACTGCTGGATGGCCTGCTCATGGTCACCGCGGCAGCCAGTCTCATGGCCTACGCGCTCTACACCATCTGGCCCGGCACGGTGGCCAAGTTCGGCACCGAAGCGCTTCTCTATACGGTTCCGTTCGTCGCCTACGGCATCTTCCGTTACCTCTACCTGGTGAGGGCGGCCGAGCAGGCCGAGGATCCGTCGAGCATGCTGTTGGCCGACCGCCCGCTCGCGGCCTGCGTGCTCTTGTACCTGATCGCCGTGTTGGCGATCCTCTACACGCGCTGATGGGCTTGGGCTTACGCGGCCCGGCCTGCCGCGCGGTCCACGTGGAGGCGCGCGCCAAGCTGAACCTGGGACTCGCCGTCGGCCCACGACGCCCCGACGGGTTCCACGAGATCGCCACCGTGTTCCAATCGATCTCGCTCGGCGACACGCTCGTGATCACGCCACGCGCCCGCGGCTTCTCGCTCGGCATTCGGTTCGAGGACGCGGCGATCGCCCGCCGCGTTTCCCCTGCGCCGAACATCGAGCGCCGCGCGATGCCGCGCGGGCGCGAAAACCTGGTGCTGCGCGCCGCGCGCGTGCTGCGCGCGCATGGGCTCGAGGGCGGCGCCCGCTTCGAGCTGGTCAAGCGCATTCCCAGTCGGGCCGGGCTCGGCGGCGGCAGCGCCGATGCGGCCGCCGCGCTGATCGGGCTCGCCCGTCTCTATGGTGTGCGCGTGCCGCCGCGCGCGCGCGTGCAATGGGCGGCCGGATTGGGGGCGGACGTGCCGTTCCAAACCACGGGGGGGACCGCGCTCGGCGTGGGACGAGGGGACCGTCTGCTTGCGCTGCGGCTCGAACGGCCGCTGCGCGCGCTGGTGGCGGTGCCGTCGTGGCGCGTTTCCACCGCAACTGCCTATGGCCGACTCGACCGGGGGAAATATGCCTTGACAGGGTGGAGAGCGAAACTAAGATTCGCTCAAAGTCTTCGGTCCGATGCAATAAGGCCGCGCGACGCGCTTCGCCTGGGCAACAGCTTCGAAGCGGCATTGGGGGATCAACGGCGGGCATTCGATTCCCTGTGCGAGAGATTGCGCAGGGCCGGGCTCGAGAACCCCCGGATGAGCGGCAGCGGTTCAGCGGTGTTCGGAGTTCTGCAACCTGGAGCTTCCGCAAGGGCTCTCGTCGAACGGTTCGAAGGGACGGAGACGCTGTACGCGGTCCGTTCGGCGCGAAGAGCGCTACGGGTGCTCGTGGATGGATAACTTGAGCTTGAGGCAAGGATGCATGGCGCTCAAGACAGCCGCCGTCGAGGTCGAGCGGACCCCCAACGAGCCAGCGCTCCCCCAAGGATGGCTCGGGAGTGACTCCATGATCCAGATCACCGAGGTTCGCGTCTCCCTGCGCAACGACGAGAAGCTCAAGGCATTCGTGAGCATCACCTTGAATGACTCGTTCGTGATCCGTGGACTCAAGATCATTCATGGCAACTCGGGTCTATTCGTGGCGATGCCGAGCCGCAAGCGACCCGACGGCCAACATCAGGATCTCGCGCACCCCATCAACGACTCGACCCGCAAATACTTGACCGAGATCGTGATGGCCGAGTACCAGAAGGAACTGGGCCGGCCGGGGGCGCAGCACACACCGGTCACCCGCTCCGAAACCTCCTTCTAGGCCGCCTCGTGATGCCCCCGGGCGTTTGACACCGGGCCTCGCTGCTCGGTAGTCTCCCGCGGCTTTTCTCCAGTTGCTCCTTTGGGCCAATGGCCATCACCCCGGGCCTGCCTCTTCGGGCTGGCGCGGACCGTGACGGAAATCCCGTTCTGTTGGTGGGGCGTGGCCAAGCGGTAAGGCACGAGACTTTGGATCTCGCATCCGGAGGTTCGAATCCTCCCGCCCCAGCCATCCCGGGGGCCGGGCGGCGGACCCCGGGATGCCACGGATCTCGGCGCCGCGCTGCGCCCGATCGGAGGATCACGCGTGGATCCTTGTCGCCTCTTCGCGGGCAACGCCAGCCGCCGGCTGGCGGTCTCGATTTGCGAGAACCTGAACGTGCCGCTCGGGGACGCCGAAGTGTCCCGGTTCGAAGACGGCGAGGTCTCGGTCAAGTTCAACGAGAACATCCGCGGCAGCGACGTCTTCATTATCCAAGCGACCGGTGCTCCGGCGGACCACCTGATGGAGCTGCTCGTCATGCTCGATGCCGCGCGCCGCGCGTCGGCGCGACGCGTGACCGCGGTTCTGCCCTACTTCGGCTACGCGCGCCAGGACCGCAAGGATCAGCCGCGGGCGCCGATCTCGGCCAAGCTGGTGGCCAATCTGATCACGGTGGCGGGCGCCGATCGAGCGCTGACGATGGATCTGCACAGCGCGCAGATCCAGGGGTTCTTCGACATCCCCTTCGATCACCTGTACGCCGCTCCGGTGCTGATCGAGTACTTCGCGCAGAAGCGCGTTCCGAACCTGGTGGTGGTGGCGCCCGACATCGGGAGCGTCAAGATGGCGCGTGCGTACGCCAAGCGCCTGAACGCCGAGCTGGCGCTGGTGGACAAGCGCCGGCCTCGGCCCGACGCGGTCGAAATCATGAACATCATCGGCGACGTCGAGGACAAGAACGTGATCCTGTTCGACGACGTCGTCACCACCGCCAAGACGCTGTGCCAGGCGGCGGCGGCGATCCAGAAGAAGGGTGCCCAGGATATCTACGCCGGCGTGACGCACGGCGTGTTCTGCCCCGATGCATTCGAGAGGGTCGCGGGGTCACCGATCCGTGAGCTGGTGGTGACCGACACGGTGGAACACGAGTACATGAAGCTGCCCGCCAACGTCACCGAGCTGTCGGTGGCCGGGCTGCTGGGAGAGGCGGTGCAGCGGATTCACGACGAGCGCTCGCTCAGCTCGCTGTTCGTGTGAGCGTGGTGCGGACGAGTCGACCCGGCGTCACGCGCCGGTCGCGAAGGAGGGCAGTGGCATGGCAGTCATCTCGTTGAACGGCGCGCGCCGCGAGAGCCTCGGCAAGGGCGGGGCGCGCAAGGCCCGCAGGGCCGGGCACATCCCGGGAGTGCTGTACGGCCATGGCGAAGAGCCGATCCCCGTGAGCGTGGGGGCGCGCGAGTTCGACCTGGCATTGCGCCCGCACAAGGGCGGCAACCCGATCGTGAGCCTGACGGTGGCGGGCGGCGAGTACACCGCCCTGATCCGCGCGGTCCAGTACGATCCGCTCACGCACAACATCCTGCACCTCGACTTCCAGCACATCTCGCTCACCGAGACGATCGAGGTGCGCGTCAACGTGCACTTGGTCGGGCTGCCGGTGGGAGTCAAGGACGGCGGTGGCATTCTCGAGCACATTCTGCGCGAGGTCGAGGTGAAGTGCCTGCCGACCGCGATCCCGGCGTCGATCGACATCGATGTCTCGGCCTTGAACATCGGGGATTCGGTCCACGTGCGCGATCTCAAGGTGCCCGATGTGACGATCCTCACCGAGCTCGAGAGCACTGTGGCCACCGTGGTGCCGCCGACCGTGATGGAGGAGAAGCCGGTGGCCGAGGTTCCGACCGAGGCGGCCGCGGAAGAGCCCGAGGTGATCGCCAAGGGCAAGAAGGAGGAGGAAGAGGCGGCGGAGGGCGGCGAGAAGGAGAAGGAAAAGGAGAAAGAAAAGGAAAGGGACAAGGGGAAGAAGTAGCGGATCGTGCGGCTGGTGGTCGGTTTGGGCAATCCCGGTGAGCGTTACGCCGCCACGCGCCACAACGTGGCGTGGCAGGTGCTCGACGAGCTGGCGGCGCGCTGGCGGGCGAACGACGATCCGCCGTCGCCGCTTAAGCGTACGCGACGAGCGCTGGTCGGCGGAGAGACGGTGGTGTTGATGCAGCCTCTCACGTACATGAACGAGGTCGGGCGTGCCCTGGAGTCGTGGAAAGCGGAACCCGCCCTTCCTCGAGCGAACTGGCTGATCGTCACCGACGACGTCTACCTGCCGGTGGGAACGCTGCGTATCCGGCAGCACGGGTCGAGCGGCGGCCACCGCGGGCTGGCGAGCGTCGAGCAGGCCCTCGATTCGCGAGAGTTCGCGCGCTTGCGCATCGGAGTCGGGGCCGCCGAGAGCAGCGCGCAGCTGAAACAGCACGTGTTGGAGGCGTTTGACCTCGACGAGCGGCCGGCGGTCGAAGCGGCCGTGCGGCGCGCCGCCGACGCGGTGGAATGTTGGGTGACCCAGGACATTCGAACCACCATGAATCGGTTCAACCGACGAGTGCGCAAGGAGGTTCCCGAATCGTGACCAAGTACGAGACGACATTCGTTCTCGAGCCGGGCCTCGACGAGGCGCGGGTGAACGAGGAAATCGAGCGAGTCGGACAGTGGATCCGCGATCTGGGCGGCGAAATGCTCGAAGTGCAGCGCTGGGGCAAGCGGCGGCTGGCCTACGAGATCGCGAAGAAGCGCGACGGGATCTACACCCTGCTCCTCTATCAGGGTGGCGGGGTGTTGGTGAAGGAGATCGAGCGGCGACTGCGTCTCAACGAGTCTGTGCTGCGCGTGCTTTCGGTGATGCACGTCCCGCCCGAGCTCACGCAGCCCAAGGTGGATCCAGAGACGCTCGCGGCCGCCG
>VBOY01000105.1:0-5971 GCA_005893295.1 Candidatus Eiseniibacteriota bacterium
AGGACTCCTTAAGCGCGCGCAACCCGTCCTCGGGCCGGCCCGCGAGGACGAGGCTCTTGCCGAGTTGGCCCCACGCGCGGGCCTTGGTGGGCGCCCGCCGCACGTTGTCCTGCCAGAAGGCGATGGGATCGCGCCACTGCTCGTTCCGGCGCCAGGTTGCACAGCCGAGAAGCAGCGGCACGAGCGCGGCCAGGGGCACCACGTGTCGCGCGCCGATCGGTTTTGGCAAGCCCGTCCGCAGGAGGTCGCCGCAGGCGAGGCAGAGCCCCAGGTTGGGCAGGTAGCTCCGATGCTCGAAGGCCAGCTCGGGGATCGGAATGATGCCGGACTCGATGCTGTGAGCGAGGTAGTAGAAGAGCACCCCGAATGCGACGAGGGGGCGCGGGCGGGCCGCGAGCGCCGCGATCGAGACCAGCGCCAGATGGCCGGCCAGGGCCCACAGCGCGGTGGCGTCTCCGAAGTGATGGAGGTCGACCGAGCGGTCGAGATGGAGCCCCACGGGCCAGAAGAACAGGCGTATGTAGGTCCATAGCACCGGCATCTGCGTGGCCAAGTAGGTGCCGCGCGAGATCTGCCGCGACTGGGAGGCCAAGTCTCGCATGGCCCCGAGCGAAAACGGATCGCCGCCGAACGACAGGGCCGTGAGCAGCCACACCAGGGCAGCGCTCCCCATCAAGACACCCGCCAGCCACGGCCAGTCGCTGCGGCGGGGGCGAACGAGCACGAGCTCCAGCAGCAGCAACGCGCCCGGCAACGTTGCAGCGTTCTCTTTGGTGAAGAGAGCGAGGAAGGCGCAGAGCGCACACGCCGCCGACCCGAGAATGCGCGTCCGCGCGCGGGCGGCGAGGCGCGCTTGCAGGTAGGCGGCGAGCGCGGCCACATAGAAAAGCGCCGCCATCGAGGCGAGCCTCTGGACGATGTAGGTCACCGCCCCGGTCTGGAGAGGATGGAGAAGGAAGACCAGTGCCACGAAGAGCGGCAAGCCGGCGCGCACCGACGGTGAGACGCTTCCCTCGACATGGGGAGTGCGCAGGACGCCGCGCGTGAAACCGTACACGGCGACACCCGCCAGGAAGTGGATGGCGAGGTTGACGAGGTGATAGCCGACGGGGTCGAACCCGCCCCACCTGTGGTTCAGCGCGAAGCTGGCGTAGGTGAGCACGCGCATCGGGGCGTACGCTCGGAGGGCGGCGAAGCCCTGCCAATGGTAGACGAGGCTGTTCTCCAGGATCGACGAGAAGTCGTCCAGATAGAACGGCACGTCGAGCGTGTGCCCGTAGGCCAGCGCCACGGCGAGCGCCAGCACGAGCACGTGCACGGGCCAGCCCAGCAGCGGGCCCAGGCCGGAAGGGTTGCGCGCCCTGTGGACGTAGGCCATTGCGCGCAACGATACCGCCTAGCGACTCAGAAGGAGCAGGTTGCGCGCCTGAGCTCGACTCCGGTGAGAGCGGTCAGACTAGGCGACGGCGCAGACCCAGCCCGAGCGGCTCTCCCGCAGGGGGGTCATTGCGGCCCTACCTCGCCGGTCCCCGCCCGACGCCAACGACCGTCGCCGGCAGGCGCAGCTTGAGCGCCCCGTTTCCGGGCTCGCCCACGTAAACCACCGAGGAATCGAACGGATCCACCACCACCGGCCAGGCGAACGGCCACTGCTTGCCGCGGTTGAGGCTCGTCCAGGCAGGGGTCGGCGCGTCGATGTTCGCCGTCGTCTCGATCCCGAAGGTGGTGGTCGTGTCGATGTTGGACTTGCCCGAGTTCGCGGCCGGCGACGTGGTGAGGTAGGCGCGGCGCGGGTCGCGTGGGTCGATCGCCAGGCCGCGGGCGAAAAGGCGCGCCGCCTTGCGCGTGAAGGCCGGCTTCGACGCGCGCGGATTCGTGCACACCCACAGCCCCTTCTTGTCGCCGCCGGTCGAGTAGGCGACCACGTACACCTTGTCGCGTGCCACCGGGTCGGGGACGATCGCGTGGATCCCCGTCCATTGCGCTTCGCCCACGTTGTCGGGCTTGGGCACCGCGCCGCTGAATGCTCCGCCGTTGTCGATCGGGCGGCTCCACGTCTGCCCGCCGTTGGTCGAGACGTACAGGCCGTCGGGCCCGCCGGCGTAGACCAGCTTGCCGTCGAAATGGTCCACGGCGGTGACGAAGCAGCTCTGGCAATCGAGCACGCGCGCGAAGCTACGGCCGTCGTCGTTCGACTTGTAGACGTCGCCGTCCGCCGTGACGAACAAGGTGCGCCGCGTCGCCGGTGAGGTGCGATCGAGCGAGAGGCCGTACATGAAGCGGTCGTCGACCAGCCCGGTCGCCTGGGTCCAGGTGCCGAGGTCGCCCAAGGACTCGGAGCGGATCAGCCGTTGCTGGCTGCGCTTGACGCCATTCGTCACCCACACCATGCCCGGGCGGTCGGGATCGAGCACGATGGACGAGCAATTGCCGCCGCGACCCTTCCAGGTGCCGGTGGCAACCGAGTCGTTGAGCATCCGCCACGAGGCGCCGGCGTCGAGCGAACGCCACAGCCCGATATCGTAGTAGCCGGCGAAGAGGGTGCCGGGCTTCCGCTCGGATGCCGCGAGCGCGAAGATGTTGATGTTGTCGATGCCACGGGTGAGCCATTGGCCACCGGGCGCCCTCTGGTTTGCGAAGACACATTCGAAGCGCAGCCCTCCGTCGCTCGACTTCCAGAGGAAGCGCGACGTCACCCACCAGATCTCGTTCGGGTTCTGGATCGACTGGCCGAGCGTCTTGCCGATGCCGTAGCTGCCGCGCCCGTAGGCGGGGCCGAGCTCTTTCACCCAACCCGCGTCCCAGTCGGTGCCCGTGGCCTTTCGCTTCCAGCTCGCGCCGGCGTCGCCGCTCTCGAACGTTCCGCACGCCTTGCCGGTGGGCGTGATGTTGCGCTCCACGTTGATGACGCGCACCGTGTCGCTGCCGGCCTTCCAGGCGATCGCCCCGGTCATGCTCGGGCCCTTGTTCCAGGTCTCGCCACCGTCGAGCGAGCGCCACACGAAGCCGTCGATCAGATTGTGCGCGGCGTCGCTGGTGGCGACCAGCGTCTCGGGCTTCGACGGGTTCCAGGCGACGTCGAGCACCTCGCCGAGCGCCGATCCGATCCATCGCCAGTTGGCCCCACCGTCGTTGGACTTCCACATCTCTTTCGCTCCCGTGAGGTTCCCATCGTCGCCCGACAGGAGCACCAGGCGCCGGGCGTTCGCGGGATGCACCAGCAGCTTGACGATGCGCTTGCCGGTGAGCGCGGTCGCGCTCACCCGTGACCAGGAGGCTCCGCGGTCGACGCTGCGCCAGACCTGCTGGTCGCGGTCGTTGAAGCTGGCGGCCCAGGCGCAGTACTGAGTGTCCCGTGCCGTGGTCCCGAAGGCGCTCACGTAGCCGCCGACCGCTGGCTTGCCGGCCGTCCAGGTGGCCCCCGCGTCGACGCTGCGGTACCAGGGGGCGCGGCTCTTGGGGCCGCTCTTGCCGGCATTGCCCCCGCAGAACAGCAGCGACGCATCCGCGGGGTGGAAGCCGACCGCGGAGATGTGGGTGAGGGGCACCCCGCGATCGATCCCGATGCCATCCCAGCGTGCACCGCCATCGAGCGAGCGATAGAGGCCGCCGATGTCGGACCCGCAGAGGACGATTCCGGTGGGACCCGCCGCGATGCTGGTGAAGGCGCCGCCCGCGCCGGGACCCATCTTGGTCCACTGGGCGAGGGCGGGCGAAGCGGACGCAGCGAGGAGCAACAAGGTCAGCACGGGGGAGACGCGCATTGGTTTCGACGATAGCACGCTGGCTCGAAACAGAAGCCAGGAGACGGGCGCGCGTCTGAAAAGCCGACGTCAAGTCGACGCACGGATCGTTTCTCTGGATCCGGCTCAGGGCCCAGACGGGAGCGGCGTCACGGCTACCAGGCGTCCGCCTTCGAGTGCCAGGACGGGGCAATAGAGGCCCTTCGGCTCGCGACGCCACCAGGCACCGCCACGGCGGCGCTCGGCGGCGTCGGTGAAGCGGTAGTCGTAGACCACCGCGCGCAGGAAGCGCGGCGGAGCCTTGGGGAAGGGATCGAAAGCCAGCAGAGCCGTGACCGGCTTCGATCCTTCGAGCAGGCGCTGGCAGAAGCTCAGGAACCACGGCTCGCGCCGGAAGTCGCTCAAGGCGGCGAACCACATCTGCCAGTCGAGCCGCGGTTGGTGCGGGGCCACGAATTCCGGCCGGCGCTTCGGATCTCCCGGCTTCCAGCGGAACTCGTAGGTGCGCCAGGTGCGGCCGTCGTCGCTCCCTTCCAGGATGATCTCGGGCCGCTCGGTGGTCATCACCGCAAACAGGCCGTAACGATCGACCACCCGAAACGGCGAGGCGAGGCGGTAGGTCGTGTTGAAGGGTCCGAGCCAGTCGGTCGGCCAGTGCAGTGCGTCCAGCGTCGGCACGAGGCTGGTGAGGAAGACCGCGGCGGCCAGGATCCACCCGAGGCTCGAGCGGTAGGGAACGACGGAGGCCGAATCCGCACTCGGCCGCCATGCGCGCGGCCACACGCCGTCGTCGAGCACCAAGAGGCAAAGCGCCAGGGTGAGCAGGTTGAAGAAGCTGTAGTTCCCGGTGATCGAGATCAAGACCTGGAGGACGGCGATCGCTCCCGCGGCGGCGAAGCGGATGCGGCGTGGCGTGAACAAGAAGAACGGCGCGATGCCCTCGATCGCGAACAGCATCGCGCACGAGAACGTCTGGAACCACGGCGGGAGCTGGTGCGCGAACCACGCCGTCCAGGGTGGCAGCGGCTGCGTTTGGTAGTGGTAGCGGAGCGCCGTCAGGTTGTGCCACGTGGGGTCGCCGCTGGTGAGCTTGACCGCGCCCGAGGAGAACATGAGACGAAACAGCAGCCAGCGCATGAGCCCGCGCGCCGCGGTGGGTGGCGGTGGATCGCGACGCGGATGGGACCACCAGCGGCGCGGGGCGAGGAAGATCGCCAGGAATCCGGCCTCGAGCAGCAAGGCGTCCCACTGGAACCACAGGAAGTCGCGGCACACCGTGGCGAGCGAGAGATAGACCACCCACGCCAAGGCCGCGGTGAGGAGCGGCGCCACACCCGCCGCGAGCAACACCGCCAGCACGGTTCCGGCACCGCACAGCGTCACCAGGAAACCGTCGCTCGCGCTGATCCAGCACAGCGTAGGCAAGAGCCAGAAGCGACCGGCGCCCGCGTACTGGCGAATCGCCTGGAGCGTGTCGCGGGCGGGCAGAATGCCGTGGCTGCCAGCGAGCCCCAGGATCTGGACCCACAGCGAGAGGAACGCGACCGCGTAGATCGCGGCCAGGAGGCGAAAGAAGAGCCAGGTGGTGAACGCGTTCCCCGGGGGCACGACGTGATCGCCCCAGATCCAGCACGTGAGTCGATCGAAGGAAGGCCGATGCCCGGCGGCGACGCGGTAGCACCATCGGCTCGTCGGCGCGAAGCCGGGCAGAAACCGGTAGAGCCACAGCGGCCCCCCGCGCCCTCCATGAGCCAGCGAGCGAAACACCGCCTCGGCGCCTTCCGACCAGCGGCCGTCGGGCTCGACGAGCTGGACTGCCCGCTCGAATCGCTCGCGGGGCCGCTCGGGAAAGCGCGACGCCTCTTCCTGGTAGGTGGCGTAGTCCACGGCGTCGCCCGTGGCTCGGCGCCAGCGCTCGATCCACCGACGGCAGAAGGCGCAAGTGCCGTCCCAGAGGAGCAACGGTCTGCTCGGAGCGCTCACGCGGGGAGTCTAATCGCGGGGAGTGGCACTCGTCTTCCGGGCCCACAGGCCCGAGTTCAGAGCGGCAAAAACAGATTTCGCCGTCCTTCCCCTTCGTCCCTTGCCGCGGCTGGCCCTCATTCGCGCGTAGGCCGAGTCCCGGGCTGGGCTCTGGAAGGCACATTGCGTCAAGGGAGGCTGCTGTAGAATAAAGGGCGTCGTCCATTGGGTCTCGCCGGCTGTGCCGAGCTCGACGACCCAATTAT
>VBOY01000105.1:5984-7266 GCA_005893295.1 Candidatus Eiseniibacteriota bacterium
CGTCGGCAGGCCGAAGCTGAGTATCTCGGTGGCCAACGGGCACTGCGAGAAGCACCTGCTGCGGCAACGACGCTCCAATGGACCCATTCGAATCGCTGGGCCGGTTGAGAAGTGAGTCCTGCCATCGCCTCTTGCTGCTTCTGACGCTTATGGTGGTCGCGTCATGCGGCCGTCACGCTATGGCACCCGCCGTCGGGACACGACCGACTGATGCCGAGCTCGAGGCCGTCCGCACCTTGGCTCCTGGCGAGCAGTCGATCCCGCGCCGGCTCTTGGTGGGCGATTTGGCGGCATTGCCTCCGGACGATCGGTCGATCCCCCTTCGCGCGGTGGTCGACGACTACCCGGCGTGGTCTCCGGATGGCCGGCTGATCGCCTTTCATCGACGGTACCCGAGCAGCTACGGACCGCCCGGGCTCTACATCGTTCCGCGCCATGGCGGGACGCCGCGCCTGCTCCTCACGGGTGGGTTCTATTTCCCGAGGGAAGTGAGCTTCTCTCCGGATGCAGGGCGCCTGGTCTGCAACAGCGCCAACCAGCTCGTGTTCGTGGATGTCGGCAGCGGCGCGACCAGCAGGCCGATGTATACGGACAATGGGGCGACCTACCCAGATTGGTCCCCCGACGGGCGTCACGTTGTCTACTTTAGGATCTTTCGCAGTGGTTTCCCCCCTGAACCGGAGGATTCCGCAGGCCTTCACCTATTCGACGTGGAAGCCGGTCTCGATCGTCCGCTCTGGTCAGGTTACGGTGCGGAACCAGCCGGGCCCTCCAAGTGGATCCGCGATGGGGCGGCTCTGGCCGTGCTCCACGGTGACATCAGCGGATGGCGTCTTAGTGTTGCACGTCTCTTGGGCAGCCAGATTTCTGGCGCCGTGTCGGTGCCCTTCCCGAAGGCGTTTTGGAACCTCCAGCACCTGGGTCCAGCCCGGCCGCGATCGGGACCACTTGCAACCGAGTCTGTCGTCATGCTGGTGCTCGGTCAGGAGATCGAGCGGACCCTGCAGCTGACCATTGACCCCCTTGCGATCTCCGACCGCCGGTTGCTCGGGCTTTGGGATGCGTTGTCACCGACCGGCAGGGAGGTCGCGGTGGTCCGTCCCGACCCGGCGGACTCGCTCGGTGTCATTTACGTAGGGCAAGCCGATGCGCCGCCGCAGGCGAGGATGTTGCAACTCACGCGCTACGAGCCGCCCTAGGCAGCGAAGCGGGCGGACAAGGAGGTGCCTATGGGACGGGCCATCCGTATCCTCTGGCATCGCTGGTGCGCGTATCTTGAGAC
>VBOY01000129.1:0-1410 GCA_005893295.1 Candidatus Eiseniibacteriota bacterium
CGGGGAAGCACTGCGCTTCCTCAGCGCTTAATCCGTTAGGTCGGAAGGGTGTACCGGCATGGCATCGAGCACCGCTACTGCGGAGCGTCGCGAGCTCCTGCGGCCAACGATCGCGTCCCTGCTCCCATCGTGGGCGCGCAGCTTGCGCGCGGAGGGGAAGTCACCGAACACGGTCTCGGGCTACCTGGACGGTCTGCAGCGCTTCTCGGAGTTCGTCGTTGAGCATCGGCTTCCCGACGCGGTCGCGGCGGTCACCCGCGAGCACCTCGAGATGTTTTTCGAGGCGCAGCTGAGCAAGTACAAACCGGCCACGGTCGCGACGCGATTCCGTTCGCTGCGGATCTTCTGGCGGTGGTGCCTCGAGGAGGGCGAGGTCAAGAAGAGCCCGCTCGAACGGATGCATCCGCCGACGATTCCAGAGTCGCCGACCCCCGTCCTCTCCGAGGCCGACCTGCGGAAGCTGCTGCGGGCGTGCGAGGGTGCCGCGTTCGTCGATCGTCGCGACCTCGCGGTCCTGCGCCTCGCCATCGACACAGGACTCCGCCGCGCCGAGCTCGCGGGCATCCGCGTCGAGGACCTTGACCTCGACGCGCAACTCGTCCGCGTCGTCGGTAAGGGTCGGCGAGTGCGCACGGTCCCATTCGGAAAGAAGGCCGCGCAGGCCATAGACCGATACATGCGCATCAGGCCCACACACCGTGACGTCGAGCGCGCGGAGCTATGGCTCGGCATCCGTGGCCCGATCACACCGAACGGACTCGCGCAGATCCTCGAGACGCGCGCGCGCGGCGTAGGGCTCAACGACTTCCACGTGCACGCGCTCCGACACACGTTCTCCCATCAGTGGCGGCTGGCTGGCGGCGATGACGACTCGCTCATGCGCATCGCGGGATGGAAGAGCCGGTCGATGCTCAACCGCTACGCGGCGAGCGCGAGCGATGAGCGGGCTCGAGAGGCGCACCGTCGGCTGTCGCCGGGAGATCGGCTGTGAGTCAGCCCGTCGGGCCCGCCTTCGATGCGTTCTTCCATCAACTCCAGGTCGCGGAGCGAGCCGCCGCTCATCCGCTCGCGAGCGACCGGGACTTCCTGATGGCATTCGAGTACGCGCGGCGTGTGCTTCACGACTACTTCGATGCCCGGACGATCGACGACGACATCGAGGCGCAGTGGCTCGCGGCGACTCAGGTCCTCGTGGACCTGGGTCGTTCGACTGCGCCTGTTCTCGCTGACCTGCAGGGCGGCTATTTCCGGACTCAGCTTCTTGCGTGGGTCGTGTACCGCGTGCTACATGACCTCGGCGAGCCGGAAATGGCCGATCAGCTGTACGGGCAGTACGCCCCCCGTGTGGTCGCTCAACGTCCCGATCTTCGAGCGCTCCGCAAGGCGCTTGACCTTCGCCACCCGTTAGGT
>VBOY01000129.1:1436-7358 GCA_005893295.1 Candidatus Eiseniibacteriota bacterium
GAGCTTGCCCGTCAGCAGCAACTCATCACGGCCGGGGCGCTGGCGCGCGCGATCGGCGTCGACGAGAAGCGGCTGCGCACATGGGCGCGACAACTTGGGCTCGGCGCGCTGAAGAGCGTCGTCCGAACGGAGCGTGCCCGCCACCAGCAAAAGCTGCGGAGGGCGCGGGCCTAAGCCGCCACATCCGACTTTCCGCCCGTTCTACGCCCGCCGAAGTGCCGGATTGTGGCGAGCATGCACCTTCGGGTCTGGCTTCCGGCCGCCGCGCACGAGGCGCTCGGTGAGCTCGCCATTCGTGAGCGACGAGATGCCCGTGACCAAGCGGCGCTGCTGATCATCCGCGCTCTCGCGCAGCGCCGGCTCGTTTCGGCGGACGGCCTCGAGCGCAAGCCGACGGAGGACGAGCTTGCTCGCTCCCGCTGAGCGGCGTCTTCGGGCGCGGATCGGCGCGTTCGCGCTGCACGCCAAGCGCGACGCGAAGGAGACCACGGGCGCAGCGCGCGCCGCGTTCCTAAGCGGCTTCGAGCGCGAGGTCGATCCCGATGGCAGGCTCGAGCCCGCCGAGCGTGCCCGTCGTGCGGCCTCGGCCCGCAAGGCGCACTTCGCCCGGCTCGCCCTCCGATCCGCGCAAGCGCGACGCAGAGCACGGACAGCACGCGGGTGACGTGGATCAAGCTCGATGACGCATTCGATCAGCACCCGAAGCTCCTCGAGGTCGGGCCGGTGGCGGCGTGGGTGTTCGTTCGGTCCCTCTGCTACTCGGGCCGGAACCTCACGGACGGCCTGATCACGCGCGCGGTGGCGCGCGAGCTCGCGGGATCCAGCCGGCAAGGGCAACGTGTCGTGAGCGCCCTCGTGGCGGCCCGTTTGTGGGAGATCACGACGGGTGGATACGCGATCCACGACTTCCTCGAGTACCAGCCGAGCCGTGCCTCGGTGCTCGCCGTCCGGCTCACGAAGGCCGAGGCCGGCCGTCTTGGAGGGCTGCGCACCGGAGCAGCTCGCCGAAGCAGGTTGGAAGCAGAACACGAAGCACCCGCGAAGCACGGTGCTTCGGATTTGCTGGAAGCAAACGGCAAAGCAAACGGGAAGCAAAACCGAACCCCCGTACCCGGTCCCGTTCCCGGGCCCGATAGGGCTCCGTCTTCGCGTCGCTCAGGTACGAAGGACGACGGAGCGATACATCACATCAGCGTGGCTCTGGCACAGATCGCGCACCGATCCGCGTCGACCGGGGACGCGGACGAGCCACTGATTCCGTGACTGCATCCGGCAGTTTCACGAGGGGGGAGGGGGTCGCGCCGCGAACGCGTCCGTCGGTACGTGGGACAGCCCCTCTCCGCGAAATAAACGCGCACGGAGGTATCGCATGACCGGCATGTTCATCGCGCTCAGGACGTTCACGGCGCGCACCAGCGGGGGGAGGCCGTTCGAGATCCTCGAGGGGATCACCCGCATCGCGCCCGGCCACGAGTTCATCGCGAAGTTCCCCGACGCGTTCGCCGCGATGGAGTCGGGCTTCAACCGCGACGAGCTCGAGATGGCCATCACCGCCGCGCATGCGTCGGGCGATCGCGAGACGCTCGCCGTCCTGCAGCGGAAATACCGCAGCCTCGCGGATCGCGGCAGCAGATCCGCGGTCGCGCACGACGAAGACGCGCGCCGCGACACGAAACCCGTCAGATCCACTTCCTCAACTCCCGCCGCGGCGCGCGTCGGTCGGCCTAGTGAACCGGCCGGCGCGGCCGCGGCACCGCGCATCCGATGGCGCGCGGGCAACGAGGTCGTGCGGGTCAGCAGCTTCGCGTGGTCGCAGATCGGGTGGGAGACGCAGCACGCCGGGCACGGTCACGAAACCGGCGGCGCGCTACTCGTCGATGACGGCGGCCGGATCGCGCACGCGACGGGGCCAGGGCCGGACGCCCACATGGGCCCGGGCTTCATATCCCTCGACGCCAATTACGTCTTCGGTGTCGAGCGCTCGCTCCACGACCTCGGCTTGCGCTACTCCTTCGCCGGACGTTGGCATTCACATCCGAGGGCCGGCGGCCTGCCCTCGAGCGCCGACGTCGACAACCTGGCCGCCTGCGCCGAGCTCCTCGAGCGTGAGCTCGGCGATCGCCCGGCGGTCGCGCTGATCGCGACCGCGTACTCAGAGGATTTCCGCGCGGCCTCGCTTTACGCGTACGCAGCCCGTTGCGACCCGATCACACGCGTCGTCGAAATCACCACCGCGAAAATCGTGGAGGTCAGCTGATCATGGGAAAGCAGAACGCCCTGAGCGCGCGGGACATCGACAAGGGCAAGACCTACCGCTGTATCGAGGGCTTCGTCGCTGAGCTCGGGGACGGATCCGAGTTCGCGATGCGGCGCGGCCAGACGATCCGTGGAAGTCATCCGGCGGTGAAGCGCTGCGCGCCTTACTTCGTCGAAGCTGACACCCCGGAGAACGAGTGGCCGACGCCGGGATGGGACCACGTGATCGCGAGCGACATCGAGGCGGATCAGCGCCTGCGCCACGAGCGAGACGCGAAGCACCCGCCGCAGCGGTCAGCCGATGAGAGCTATGAGGTCACGACGGCGTTCGCGACCGCCGGCCGCGCCTTCAACGTCGGCGATCGGATCCGCCGCGACGATCCGGTCGTCGCCGGCAACGAGTCTTACCTCGTGATCCCCGCGAGACCGCTCGTGCTGTAGGCGCCGCCGCGATCTTCTACGGGACGGGAAGGAACACGCGGCCAGCCGAGTAGCTGCCCACGAGGCAGAGGAAGACCTCGACGTACGGACACGCGGCTGGCTTCGCGAGCCCGGCGAGGATGAGGGGCGCGTCGTGCGCGCTCGAGAGTGCTGCCCAACTGCCGTCGAGCACGAGGTACGTGGGCAACCCGTAGTGCTTCAGGCAGTGCGACTCCATGGCGACCTGCAAGTTCGCCGCGAGCTTCGCATCCGGGTTGCGGATCACGCCAGGTGGGAGGTCAGCGTCCTCGATCCCACTCGTGCTCATCACCGTCTGACGTTTCCCGTCGCGGGCAAGATCGGTGACGACCCGGCGCAACTGCGCGGCGTCGCTGCCGCTGTACCAGCCGGACGCGATCTCGACGCCGAAGGCATTCCCGCTCGCGTCGGTACATACGAAGTCGGGCTCGCCCTTGTCGGGATCGCCGCGACGTCGCGACGCCGTCGTCACGCCGAGCGACGCGAGGTGCGGGACGAAGAACAGCGCGACGTTCTCCTCCGTCGACTCCTTGATCGAGTCATGAAGCACGACGCCAATGCTAGGGAAGCTGTTCGGCCGCGCGTATCCTCGCCAGCGGATGGGGATGCGGCCAGCTACGTCGCGACGACTATCGGTCGACGTGCTGCTCTCGATCGTCCTGTTCGTCGGGCTCGCCGGCCACGTAGCTGGCTTGTGGCAGATTCCACGCCTACGCGACGGCTCCGCTGATGCCGTCGCTTCGTTCGATCCACACGCGATCACCGTCGCCTTCGCGCGCGTCAACACCGGCGGAACCACGCCGTGGCGCGCGGCGGACACCGATCAGATCATCCGTCGCTTCGTGGAGCGCTGGTCTGAGGCGACGGGCGGACGCAGCCGACTCATCGTCCTCGAGGACACCGCCATCCGCGATGTGCTCGTGGTGTTCAACGACAGGAGCGATGTCCGCGCGGACGCTCGCTTCATCCCATTCGCTGGTGGGCGGCTGCGCTACCTCGAACTGTTCGCTCCCTCGCCCCTGTTAGCCGTGGACGTCGAGTACACGGCCGGGTCGCTGCTGCACGAGCTCGGGCACGCCCTCGGCTGCTGTACGGGCCCGGGCACCTCAGGCGGCCACTTCGTCGGGCCGAACTGTCAACGGATCCTCTGCTCGCCTCACGGGACGGCGCGGACATTTAGCCAGGATGAGCTCGGCCAGATGGGCCTCGGGTAAGAGCGACGTCGCCGCGTGCGACTCGAGGGGGTTGAAGTAAGTCCGCTACATCGCGGCGAGGTTCGTGATGAGGTTGTATGCGAACCACCCGTCGCCGGTCTTGAACACCTCGGGTTTCGCAGACGCAGCGTCGCGCTGAATGCCGATGCCGTCCGAGTACGGCTGGAACGTGATGATCTTCGCGTACGGAATCCGCATCGACTTGAGCGGCCCGATGAAATAGAGGTTCTTGTTCGTCGCGGCCAGCGTGCCCTTGCCGCCTGACACCACCTGAGTGTTTTCCACGGGGGTGCCCTTGAACACCGAAGGTCGGTAGTAGACGCCCTTCATGACTCGGATGCTGAGCCCGTGCGACACACCCGAGAACGAGCGGATCGTGCGCAGCGTGTGGTACTCGACACCCTGGAATACGTAGGCGATCTTTTCCGTCTTCTGGAGGTTGACCGTGAGGCCTTCGACCTTCACTCGCTCGGGGATCTTGCCTTCAAGAACGTCGCGCAAGATGGCGGCCCTCACCACGTGTGTGTACTGCCCCTTCTTGTCTAGATCCGGCTGCCCGTAGCCGAAGAGCCGCGCGGCGGACATGAGGCGGTCCTCTTCCTCAGCGGTAAGAACGCCGTCATCGAGAGCCTTGACGACGGCACCGTCCCATAGCGGCATGAACACATCCCGAGCGTTCGCGGCATTCGCACCGATGCCCTTCGCGGCCGTGTCGAGCTCAGCGACCGCGCCGTTCCCGCGGAGGTAGGTCGTGATCGCCGAGGTGAGCTTTCCCGTGCAGGCTTCATGGGCCGTCTTGAGGAAGCCGGCGTCCTGTCCGCAGAACTTGCACGCACCCATCCGGCGAAGAGCCTAGGCCCTCTCCGTAGTCGAGCCTGCCATGCCGGACGGTTGCCCCTGCGTCGCTTGCGTGAACCGAATGCGCTCGAACGGCGCGCTGGAGACGCCCCAGGCCCCCGTGAACGGGTCGTCGAGGTCGTCGATCACCTCGAGCACGAGCAAGCTGACGATCACCGTGAAGCCGACGACGAGCCCACCGATAAGTGCGCTCGCGAAGCCGAGGAGGATCATCCCGCCAATGAGGCTGAGCGTCGCGATGTAGAGGAGCACGCGCAGTAGGTTCGGCATCCGCTGCAGAACCAGGATCGTGCGCTCCCCGCGCGCGTCGCTCACCGCGCCGAGAGCCCGCACCGCCTCAGTCCACGCCGGGACGTCCTTCGCCGTCGCCACCGCTATCCCGTTGACCGCGTCGGTCATCTCCAGGAACTCGTCCTCGGCGGCGGTCGCGGTCTCGCCGCGCAGCATGACCGGCCACTCACGGTTCACGACCTCGTCGCGATAACGCTCGATCGCGTCGCGAGCGCGGGCGATCCCCGCCGCGTCGCTCACATAGCCGACGTACCGCCAGAGCTCGGCCAGCTCCCGCGCCTCGCGCTTGATTGCGCGGTCGGTGTCGGCGAACTGTCCCCACACGGAGACGACCGTGAAGCCGGTGAGCACGCTGTACAGCGTGCCCACGGCGGTGACGAACGCTCCGACGCTACCGACGTCGGGTTGCAGGTCGAGGCGATCGCGCAGTAGCAGCTGGACGCCGATGCTCACAGGGAGGAGCACGAGAAGACGGAGCCAGAACGCCCTACTCACGACAACGCGAGATGGTAGGGGCGGCTGCCTTAGGGCTACTCGATCACGGGATCGAGGAAGTCGCTCAACGCATCCGAGAGGCGGTGTGCGCCCTCGCCGCCGCGCCGGTATGTGTGTTCGCCAGTTCGGCGTCCTGGGAACGTGACGGCCAGGTAATGGGCCGCGCGCGTCAGCGACACGTACACGAGGCGCACCTCCTCGTACCACGCGGGGCCGACGGCTCCCCCGTGCATGACCTCGTGATCGGCACCTGCCACGATCACCGAGTCGGCACCGAGGCCCTTCGCGCCATGCATCGTCATGACGCGGACCCCGGGGGTCGCGGCTTGTTGCTCGTCGATGCCGCCAC
>VBOY01000130.1 GCA_005893295.1 Candidatus Eiseniibacteriota bacterium
GTTGGCCCTGCACCCCGGTGCACAAATCGGCTTGCCGGCGATCTCTCGCGGGTGGACCCTATGGGGGTCGCGGGGGGCCGCGTGAGGAGGTGCACCATGAAGCTGCCCGGCGCGCTCGCGTCCATCATCGTGTTCGTTTCGTTGCCGGCCGCCACACCTGCCCATCCACAGGCTTCGGACCCCGTGCCATATGCGCTGGCCAGCCCCCCGAGCCAGTTCGAGTGGGGATGTTTCGGCCCGTGCGCATGTCCGGTCCTGGTCCGATCGCCGCTCACCGGCACCTTCGCCCTTCGCCAGTCGCAGGTGGATCCGCTCTACACCTACTATGACGTGCTCGACGTGCGCTTGCAGGTTCCCGACGCTACCCAGCCCGTGGCCATCACCGGCTCCGGCACCTATCGGCGTGGTGGTGAGTTCGCATTGATGGAACAACTGACGCTCGATCTGTCGTTCAACGGTGGTCCACTTCAGCACTTCGACAGCGGCCTTAATCCACCCACGGCACCATTCCCCGAGATCCATACTCGCGCCTCGCTCCACGGCGAAGCCTGCCATGACTCGGTTGTCGAGGTGGACGCCAAACCCAGCAGCGTCGCCGGGGTAGGCGACCGACCCCAGGCGGCGTCGCTCACGGCGGCGCCCAACCCATTCACGGGAGCTACCGAGATCGGGTTCGTGATGCCACGAGCCGGAACGGCGGATCTGGGCATCTATGACCTCGCCGGCCGTCGGGTGCGTTCGCTGATCGGTCACGAATGGCTCGGTAGCGGCGCGCACACCCGGGCATGGGATGGCCAGCTCGATGGCCGCGTCGCGGCCCCACCGGGGCTGTACCTGGTGCGCCTCGATACGCCCATGAAGCGCGTGACGCGCACGGTGGCGAAGGTGCGGTAGTCGGGCATCGGCGATCGACCTGGTGCTAGGCTGGCGGAAATCGCTTGTCGCTCCCCTTCACACGAGGAGCCCCGATGCAGGACAACGTGGTGGTGATCACCGGTGCGAGCGGCGGGATCGGCGCCGCCCTGGCCGAGCTGTTATCGGGGCGCGGGGCGTCGCTGGCCCTGGTCGCGCGGCGCGAGCAGGCGCTGCGCGCCGTAGCCGGCCACTGCGGTGCGCAGGCTCACGCGATCGTTGCGGACGTCACGCGTCGCGATCAGGTGCGGCGCGTGGTCGATGAATCGCTGGCCCGCTTCGGCCGCATCGACGTGTGGGTCAACAATGCGGGTCAGGGAATCTCCCGCCCGCCCTCCCAGCTCACCGACGACGACGTCGACGAGATGGTGCGCATCAACGTCAAGTCGGTGCTGTATGGGATGCAGGAGGTCCTGCCTCACTTCGCCTCGCGCGGCACCGGTCACGTGATCAACGTCTCGTCGATGCTGGGGCGCATCCCCTTCGCGGTCAATCGCTCGGCCTACATCGGCGCCAAGCACTTCATGAACGCGCTCACCGCCAGCTTCCGGGCCGAAGTGCAACAGGCCCACCCCGGGATCCAGTTCTCGCTGGTCTCACCCGGGGTGGTGAGCACCGACTTCGGGCTGAACGCGCTCCACGGAGGCCCGGACTCACGCCAGCTCCCGGATTCCCAGAGTGCCGAGGAAGTGGCCATGGTGATCGCCGAAGTCATCCGGTCGCGACGGCCCGACGTCTACACCCGGCCCGGGGCGCACGATCGGGTGGTCCAGTACTACGATTCGGTCGGGGCCGATCCGTAGGGTCGGCGTGCTCGCAGCGCCCTTCGACTCAAGACTCGGCCGCGATGCGATGTTCGCGAACAGCTCGAGCCCGCGAAAACCGGAGGAACGGGTTGAGGCGGTGCCCCGTGCCACGGTAGGATGGGCTGTTATGACGATGCGCCGCAGGAGCCGCCCCTCATGGGTCGCGTCCGTCGCCCTCCTCGTCATCACCAGCATGGCTCTCGGCCGCCCCGCGGGCGCCCAGCTCAACGGAATTGCTCCCACCTTCGGGAACCTGAGTGGCGCCGCGATATGGGGCTCGGCCGGATTCGGACAGGGATCGAAGAACGGTCGGCCGCTCTTTCGAGAGACATTCGCGGCGTTCTATGGGCCGTTTGGAGGCCGCGGTGACACGGTGGTCACGGTCACGCAGACCACCTCCGACTCGACCGATTCGACCATCGGCGACGGTTCCGCATCGGGCTCGCCGCGCGTCTACCGACGTGCTCGTATCACTCGCCAGCGCAACAGCGAAACCAAGCACCTTGGCAACGGCAAGGTGACCTTGGTGGTGGGCTACCAGCACTCGACCTCCTACCGTTTCGACGCCCCACACTTCCCCGAGATGGTGCCGCTCGGCGGAATCTTCGTTGCTTCGCTCCTGGGACCGTACCCGCTGCCCCTCGCATCGAGGAGGCTCGCGTGGTACGCGGGCGTCGCAGGAACCGTCTCTCGCCTTTCACGCATCGCGATCCGAGCCGATACGATCGCCGCCGAGCTGACCACGGAGCGCACGCTCGCGCCCGAAGCGATGCTCATGCTGATGTACCGCGTAGCCCCCAGCTATCGCGTGTTTCTCGGAGCCAGCTATCAGTATCTGCGGTTTGGATCGTTGACCTATCGGGCGGTGCAGCCGGAGGACCGCATTCCGGCAACGATTCTTGCAACCCTGCCCGAATCGCTCGAGCTCCGATCCGTCCATCTCAGCCTGGGATTCAGCTTCACCGCGAGCGGATTGATCCCGGGGCGCTGACCCTCGGAACGCAGCCTCCCTGCCCGGAGACAATCATGTACGTTTGCCAGTGGCACCTTCAGGTCCCCTTCGGGAAGCAAGGCCAGGCTCTCGCGGTGATCCGCGAGTGGGGGCGCGAAAAGTTCGCGTCATCGGAGTTCCGGCGTGCCAAGGGCGCTCGCGTCATGGTAGGGCACATCGGCGAATCGGCTTCCGCCATCGTGGACGAGTACCTGTTCGAATCGCTCGCGGATTTCGAGCGCGCCCTCGACGGAATGCAGGAGGAGCGCTTCCGCAAGCATGCCGAGGCGCTGGCCCCGTGCGTCGTGCCGGGCTCGCAGCATTGGAAGGTCTTTCGCGTGGTGGAGTAGCCTTGCCCGACCCCACGAAGCAGACCATGATGCGGGCGAGATGTGGCAGGCTCGCCGAGCGCTCCCCAAGTCCCACACAGGGAGGTGTGGACCGATGACCGAAACCCATCGACGGCCTCGCAGCCCTTGGACCTGGATCCCGACGCTCTACCTCGCGGAGGGACTGCCCTACGTCGTCGTGATGACGGTCTCCGTCATCATGTACAAGGGCTTCGGCGTCTCGAACACCGACATCGCGCTCTACACGAGCTGGCTCTACCTGCCGTGGGTGATCAAGCCGTTCTGGTCGCCGGTGGTGGACCTTCTCGGCACCCGCCGGCGCTGGATCTGGGTGATGCAGCTCCTGATCGGCGGCGGACTCGCGGGCGTGGCGCTTACCGCGCCCTTGCCGATGGCCTTCCGGTGGACGCTTGCGTTCTTCTGGGTGCTGGCGTTCGACTCGGCCACCCACGACATCGCGGCGGATGGCTTCTACATGCTCGCCACCACCTCCCAGCAGCAAGCGTTCTTCGTGGGCGTCCGTAGCATGTTCTACCGCATCGCCACGATCGCGGGGCAGGGCTTGATCGTGATGCTGGCCGGCGTGCTCGAAGCGCGCACCGGCGACGTGCACCATGCGTGGTCGATCGCCATGGCGGTGCTGGCCGGCACATTCCTGGTCTTTGGGCTCTGGCACCAGCAGGCGCTACCCCGGCCGGACGTGGATCGACCTGGGGACGCGCGCCGGATCCCCGAGTTCGTGAAGGAATTCCTGGCCACGTTCGGCTCGTTCTTCCGCCGGCCCAGGATCGGCGTTCTGCTCGCGTTCCTGCTGCTCTATCGCTTCGGCGAAGCGCAGCTCGTGAAGATGGTGTCGCCGTTCCTGCTCGATGCGCACGACAAGGGCGGCCTCGGGCTCACCACGATCCAAGTCGGGGCCGTGTACGGCACGGTGGGCATCGTCGCGCTCACGCTGGGCGGAGTGCTCGGCGGCTGGGTAGCCGCGCGCGACGGGCTGAAGACTTGGCTCTGGCCGATGCTGCTGGCAATCCACCTGCCCGACGCGGTGTTCATCTATCTGGCGTACGCGCAGCCTACCAGCATCTGGCTCATCCAGGCCTGTGTGGCGCTCGAGCAGTTCGGCTACGGGTTCGGATTCACCGCCTATGTGCTCTACATGATTCACATCGCTCGTGGACGCCATCAGACGGCCCACTACGCCATCTGCACCGGCTTCATGGCGCTCGGCATGATGCTCCCCGGCATGTGGAGCGGCTGGCTGCAGGACAGAATCGGCTACCCGCACTTCTTCGTCTGGGTGATCTTGGCCACCATCCCGAGCTTCCTCGCGGCCGCGCGCATCCCGCTCGAGGCCGATTTCGGACGAAAGACGGCGGGCTGACGCTCGAGGTGGAGGGTGGGCCACCCGGCCGCGAGCGCCCCGCATCAGGGGACCTCTGCCGGCGCCCGCCCCAGCAGCACCGCGAGCGCATGGTCGAGACGCGGGTCACGGTAGGGGAAACCCGACGCCTCGAGCACGAGCGGCTGGACGCGGTGGCTTGCGAGGACCACTCCGTCCGCCAGGCCACGACCAAGCAGGGCACGCAAGGCAAACGCAGGCGCCGAAACCAGCGACGGGCGGCGAAGCACGCGGCCAAGGACCTGGGCAAACTGTCCTTGGCGCGTGGGCTCGGGAGCCACCGCGTTGAAGGGTCCCCGGAGCTTGGGCTCGATGATCGCGCGTAGCACCATGTCGAGCAGATCGTGCAGCGTGACCCAGCTCCACCACTGACGACCGCTCCCGAGCGGGCCTCCCACACCCCAACGGGTCGGCGCGACGAGCCTCCCCAGCGAGCCACCACGCGGCCACAGAACCATGCCGAAGCGCGGGTGAACCACCCGCACCCCGGCCTCGGCGGCCGGGCGCGCGGCGGCCTCCCAGCGAGCGGCGAGATCGGCGAGGAAGCCCTCGCCGGGCGCGCTCCCCTCGTCGAGTGGCTCGTCCCCGCGGTCGCCATACCATCCGATCGCCGAGGCGCTCACCAGCACGGCCGGCTTGCGCGGCATCGCCGCCAGCGCGTGCGCCAGGAGCTGGGTGCTGAGCAGGCGGCTATCCACCAGCTCGCGCTTGCGAGCGGCAGTCCACCGCGCCTCCGCCAGGCCCGCGCCCGAGAGATGCACCACGGCATCGATGCCGGCGAGCGTCGCCGGATCCAGGACGCCGCGGGCAGGATCCCACTCGATCTCCGCCGCCTCTCGGGGCCTCCGCCGCACCAGGCGCCTCACCCTGCATCCTTGGGTCGACAAGAATGCAACCAGCTCGCGACCGATCATGCCGCTCGCGCCGGTCACGACGACCGTGGGTCTCGCGTCCCCGAGCAAGCGCTCGAGATCCAGACTGGTCACGCGGTGGCGCCATGCGAAGAGCGCTGCGAGCTCGGCCTCCACGACCGGCGCGACGAGCCGCCCGAGCGGGGTCAGCTCGTAGTCGATGCGATCCTCGAGCGTGCAGCGATCGCCGTCGGGCTCGAACGTGTGGGTGTGCTGGTAGCGGGCGAAGGGCCCCGACACCTGGCGGTCGC
>VBOY01000132.1 GCA_005893295.1 Candidatus Eiseniibacteriota bacterium
CCTATTTCTATCCCGAAAGCGGAGGCCAAGAAGCCGACCGCGGCATCCTCGGTCCGGCCCGCGTCTTGGATGTCCAAGCCGACGAGCGCGGGCGCATCTGGCACACGGTGGATGCCGCGCTCGAGCCAGGGCTCCCCGTCGAGGCCGAGGTGGACTGGCCGCGGCGCTTCGACCACATGCAGCAGCATACCGGCCAGCACGTGCTGTCCGCCGCGCTCGAGCGCATCCTGAACGCGGCGACACTCTCCTCGCACCTGGGGGAGCGCGCGAGCTCGATCGAAGTGGGCCTCGGCGACGTGGACTGGCGGACGGTGGGTCGGGTCGAGGAAGCCGCGAACCGGATCGTGTGGGAAGATCGTCCCGTCGAGCGCCACTGGGTGGGGGAAGACGAGGTGGAGCGCTTCGCGCTGCGCAAGCGGCCTCCCGAGGAGCGGCTGGGCTCCGGAGGCAGGATTCGCATCGTCGAGATCCCGGAGTGGGACGTCTCGGCGTGCGGGGGCACCCACACCCGGCGCACCGGCGAGGTGGGCGTGATCAAGATCGTGCGCTGGGAAAAAGTGCACGGTCGCCTGCGCTTCGAGTTCCTATGTGGCGGGCGTGCTCTGGAAGACCATGCGTGGCGCACCGAAGCGCTCGTCGAGGGAGCGCGTCGCCGCACCATCAAGGACCGCGACCTGCTCGCGCACCTGGAGCGTGCGGCGTCCGAGCGCGACGAGCTGCGCAAGCGACTCGAGCAGGCGATGGACCGGCTGCTGCTGGCCGAGGCGCGCGAGCGCGCCGGGGATCCGCCCCGGGGAGTCTCCGAGCTTTCGCCGGAGCGGCCCCGCGACGAGGTACGGCGCTTGGTTCTCAAGTGCCTCGAGGTCGGCGCGCCGTGGGCCGTGGTGGCGGCCGGGGCGCCGGAGCCGGTGGTGCTCGTCGGCCGCGCCAAGTCGGGGACCCTGGATCTGCGAACGCTGGTCCCCGATCTCACGGCCAGGGCGCGCGGACGCGGGGGCGGAAGCCCCGACTTGATCCAGATCGCCGCGGCCGATGCGGGAGCGGCCGAGGAGGCGTGGCGGTGGGCGGTCGCCCGGATGGGCGCCTAGCCTGCTAGGCGCCGCGCTTGCGCACCCCGCTGGGCTTCGGTTTCCGCATCGGGGCGGCGGGGGCGGGCCGCGGTGGAGCCGGCGCCGGCGTTTGCGTGCGGCGTGGGGCCACGACTGCGCCGCGCGCGCCCTCGGCGTAGCTCACGACTTGTTTGATCTCGGTCGACCGCATCCGGTAGTCGAAGTCGGGCAGCATCACCCGCGGCACCGTTCGGCCCAGGAAACGCTCGATCGCGGCGACGTCCTTCTGCTCCTCGGGGCTCATCAGGGTGAAGGCATCCCCCATCGCAGCAGGCTGCGTCGCCCGTCCGATGCGGTGCACGTAGTCCTCCGGCGTCGGGGGGACGTCGAAGTTGACGACGTGCGAGATCCCCTCCATGTCGATGCCCCGCGACGCGACGTCCGTGGCCACGAGGATCTGCACGCGCCCACGCCGCAGATCGTCGAGGGCTCGCTCACGCTGGCTGTGGTTCGGGTTCTCGTGGAGGGCCGCGGTCGAGAATCCGTGACGCTGGAGATGACGGGCCACGAGATCCGCCGTGTGCTTGGTGCGCGTGAAGACGATCAGGCTGCGCACGTCGTGACGAGACAGCACTTCGTGCAGGAGGTCGGTCTTGAGGATCCGGGGCACCGGATAGATGGCCTGCGTGATCCCGGCCACCGCCCGGGTCGTGGGGGCCATGTCGATGCGGATCGGCTCGACCAGGGCTTCCTTGGCGAGCCGGTTCAGCTCCGCTGGCATGGTGGCGGAGAACATGAGGGTCTGGCGCGTCTCGGGCAGGAGCTTCAAGATCCGGCGCAAATCGGTCGCGAACCCCAGGTCCACCATGCGATCGGCCTCGTCGAGCACCAGCATCTCGACGTCGTCGAAGCTCACGGCTAGGCGTCCGTGGAGCTCGAGCAGCCGCGACGGGGTCGCCACGAGCAGGTCGACCCCTTCCTGCTGCAGCATCCGCTCTTGCGCCACGATGGGGGATCCGCCGAACACCACCCCGATGCGCAGCTGCGTGAACCGCGCGTAATCCCGGGCGTTCGTCTCGACCCGAGCGGCCAGCTCGCGCGTAGGGGCGAGAACCAAGGCTCGCAGGCCTCGGGATCCTTCGAGCAGCCGGGTCAAGGTGGGCAGGATGAAGGCGGCCGCCTTGCCCGTGCGGGCCTCGGACGCGGCAATCAGATCGTTGCCGCGCAAGATGATCGGGATGGCCTTGCGCTGGATCGGGGTAGGCTCGACGAAGCCCGCAGCGCGCACGCCCTTGACGATCGGGGGTGGCAAGCCCAGCGTCGCGAACGGCACGAAACCTCCACATGGGTGAGAGGAAGCGGCGACCTCCAGGCGTCCCAAGCGACCCCGCTGGGACCCGGCGGCGCACAGATTAGGGGTCCGGATGGTGCGGAGCAACGACGAACGCAGCGCCGCCTCGGGGCCTTGCCGGGGTGATCAGATCCGTGCCGTGGCGCGGCGGGCGCGCCGGCGCTGGCAGGATGGGCAAAAAAACGTCGAGCGCTGTCCCTGCACGATGCGCACGATCGGGGTGCCGCACCGGCGACAGGGTAGGTTCGCGCGGTCGTAGACGTGGAGCCGCTCGGCGTACGTGCCGGGCTCTCCCCACGGCGTCCGATACGTCCGAAACGTGGTCCCACAACGACGGATCGCCTCCTCCAGCACCCGCTCCGTCTGCTTCGCGATCGCGTCCCAGTCGGCGCGGCGAAGGGTGGCCGTCCGGCGGCGCGGATCGATGCCCGCCCTGTGGAGGATCTCGCTCGCGTAAATGTTCCCGATCCCCGCGAGGCGTCGCTGATCCATGAGGAAGCCCTTGATGTGGACGCGCGCGTCGCGTCCCAGCGCGTAGAGCCTCTCGCCGCCGGGCGGCGACAGCACGGGATCCGGGCCCAGTGTCGCGAGCGAGGCATCGTGCCCCAAGCGATCCGTGCGCACCGCCCGCAGCAGCCCGAATCGCCGGGCATCCTGAAACCACAGCTGGGATCCGTCTTGGAAGCGCACCCGAGCGTGCACGTGGGGCCGGTCCTCGCGTGGACGTTCCGGATAGAACAGCCAGCGCCCGCTCATGCCGAGATGGGAGAGCAGCGTCCAGCCGCCGTCGAGCTCGATGAGCAGGTACTTGCCATGTCGGCCGACGCCCTCGATCGTGCGGCCTTTGACATGGCGAGCGAGCGAGGCCGGCACCGGGCGCCGCAGCGCCAGGCCCGATAGCTTGACGTCACGAATCGTGCGCCCGCGAACCGTGGATTCCAGCATGCGGCGGATCGTCTCGACTTCCGGAAGCTCGGGCATGGAGCGCACGCTAGAGCGCTCCCTGCCGTTTGGCAAAGCCGCCGCGCCGGCCGACCCGATTTCGAGCCGCGGATGCGATTGCGCCCTACCGACGGCGGCCGAGGAGCCTCGAGGGGAGCGCGGACCCGCGAGCCGTTTCGAGCCGAGCCCACCCGCAGCTCGGTCCACCCGCGGTTGCATCGCTTTCGTCGTACGTGGCATCCTGCGGCGTTCAGGGATGATCGACCCTCGGAACCACATGGACGAACCTTCCCGCTTCGACGAGTTCGCGAGCCTCGCCACCGAGCAGCGCAATCCGCGCACGTTCGACCTCGATATGCTCGAGATCGGCGCGATCCTCGAGCGGATCTCCGCCGAGGATCACACCGTGCCCGAGGCAGTCGCGCGAGAGCTGCCCTACATCGCGCGCGCCGCGGAGCTCGTGCTGGCCTCGTTCCGTGCGGGCGGGCGCCTGATCTATGTCGGCGCCGGCACCAGCGGACGATTGGGCGTGCTCGACGCCTCCGAGTGCCCACCCACGTTCGGCGCGGATCCCGAGACCGTGCAGGGCGTGATCGCCGGCGGCTACGACGCCCTGGTGCGCGCCGTGGAAGGTGCCGAGGACCGGACCGAGGAAGGGGAGCGCGCGATGGTCGAGCGCGCCGTGGGTCCCAAGGACACGGTGATCGGGCTCGCGGCGAGCCGGCGCACGCCGTTCGTGGTGGCGGCGCTCGCCAAGGCTCGCGCTCTGGGCGCCAAGACCGCCTACGTGACCTGCACTCCGCGCTCCGAGTTCACGCTCGAGGTCGACGTCGCGATTTGCCCGGTCGTGGGTCCCGAGGTCTTGATGGGATCGACCCGGATGAAGGCTGGCACGGCCCAGAAGCTGGTGCTCAACATGATCACCACCGCGGCCTTCCTCAGGATCGGCAAGGCGTACGAGAACATGATGGTGGACCTGATGGCGACCAGCGAGAAACTGGTCGAGCGAAGCCGACGCACGGTGATGACGGCGGCCGGCGTGGAGTACGCGGCCGCCGCCCACGCGATCACCGCGGCGCGGGGGAGTGTCAAGACCGCGATCGTCATGCTCAAGCTCGGCTGCACGCGCGAGGAGGCCGAGGCACGGCTCGGCCGCGCCGGAGGTTTCGTCCGCGCGGCCCTCGCGTCAGGGCCGGTCTCGTCGCGTCCGACGGAACCATGAGCGACGCGCTCGCCGGCCTGCGCGACTATCGGACGCGCGACGAGCACGTGATCGTGGGGCTGATGACCGGAACCTCGGCGGATGGGGTCGACGCGGTGCTGGTGCGTTTCCGCGGGCTCGGCCTCGAGTCGACGCACGAGGTGGTGGGGTACCGCGAGAGCCCTCTCGAGGAGGAGCTGCGGCGCGAGATCCTCGCCGTGGCGCGCGCGGAGAGCCTTCCACCCGAGCGGCTCATGCGGCTCGACGCGGCCCTCGGCGAGCGCTACGCCGCGGCGGTGCTCGAGCTGCTCGCGGCGGCGGGAACGACGCCTCGGACCGTGGACGCGATCGGGATGCACGGCCAGACGGTGCGTCACGTTCCGCGCGTGGATGGTCGAGGGGTGGCGCTCACGCTCCAGCTCGGCTCGGCGGCCATCGTCGCGGAGCGCACCGGGATCGCGGTGGTCTCCGATTTCCGCTCCCGCGACACCGCCGCGGGCGGCGAGGGAGCGCCGCTGGTGCCGCTCGCGGACTGGTGGCTGTTCCGGTCGGCGAAGGAGTCGCGCGCGCTCCTCAACCTGGGGGGAATGGCCAACCTGACGTGGCTTCCTGCCGGCCGTGGCATCGAGGACGTGATCGCCTTCGACACCGGACCCGGCAACGCGCTGCTCGATGCGCTGGCGGCGATGGCCTCGAGGGGGGCGGAGCGTTTCGACCGCGACGGCCGCTCGGCGGCGCGCGGCCGCCCGTCCCAGGCCCTGCTCGACGAGTTGCTCGCCGACCCGTTCTTCGATCGGCCTCCTCCGCGCTCGACCGGGCGCGAGCGCTTCGGCGAAGGCGGCGCCGAGCAGCTCATCCGGCGCGCCGCCTCGCTCGGCCTCGGCGACGACGACCTGATGGCCACGGCGGTGGCGTTCACGGCCGCCTCGGTGGCCCTGGCGATCGAGCGCTGGGTAAGGCCGCGCGGCGCGGTCGACGCCGTCTACGCGAGCGGTGGGGGCTGCCAGAATCCGGCGTTGATGCGCTCGCTCGCCGACCGGCTCGCTCCCGTGCCGCTCAAGCGAATCGAGAGGCTCGGCGTGGCCTCCGAGTCCAAGGAGGCCTTGGCGTTCGCGTTTCTCGCGCACCAGAGCTTGTGCGGCCAGGCGGGCAACGTGCCGGGGGCGACGGGAGCCCAGCACGCAGCCGTGTTGGGCCACGTCACGCCGGGCGCCCTGGCCAGCGGAGCGCGCGCGTGAGAACCGGCCCTACGCCCGCACCCGTGCCCCCGACTCCGACGACGTCCACCACGCCCACGACCGAGCCCGGGCCCGCTCCCCAGCTGCCCGAACGACCCTCCGAGCCCAGCATCGCGGTCGGCCTCGCGTGGGACCTGGATGCCGTGACGCTCGATCCGGTGGGGGCCGCGCGGATCACGGGCCGAGGAACGGCCTTGCTCGACGCCGGCGCCACGCTCGCCGTGAGCCTCGAGCACGACCACGCGATCGCGACCTCGGTGGGCAACCGGGTGCCGTGGCGGGCGACACTCGCGCCGGGCGATACGCTGTGGCTCGAAGGCAGCGACGGCCCGGCCGAAAGCCCCGCCCGTCTCGTGCGCTGGCAGGGTAAGTCGTGGCGCGGGCGCTTCAAGATCTTCCTGAACCCGCGCGGCAAGCTGACGCTCGCCACGGTCGTCCCGCTCGAAACCTATCTCGCCGGCGTGATCCCAGGCGAGATCGGCGCGCTCGACGAGTCGCTCATCGAGGCGGGGCGTGCCCAGGCGATCGCCGCCCGCAGCTACACCCTGTTCTACCGCGGGCGCCGCGCCGCCGAGGGCTTCGACCTCTACGGCACGGTCGAGGACCAGCTCTACGGCCCGGTCGAGAACGAGCGGCCGCTCGCCACCCAGTGCGTCGCCAGCACCGCGGGGCGCGTGGCCCTGTACGACGGAACGCCGATCCGCGCCAACTACTGCTCGACCTGCGGGGGGATCACGGCCGACGTCTGGGAGGCGTGGCCGGCGCCGCCGCTTCCCTACCTCGTGAGCCACTTGGACCGCGGCGCTGCGGGAGACTACTGCGAGAGCTCGCCCCATCACCGCTGGCTCGAGGAGTGGACGGTGGAGGAATTCGCGGCGGACCTCACGCACTTCGCTCCCGCCTACGGCGTGCGCCTGCCGCGCGGCGGCCTCGGCGAGCTCATCGACGTGCGCGTCGCCTCGCGCTCGCGCTCCGGCCGCGTGTGGTCGCTGGAGGTCGTCACCAGCCGCGGGCGAGTGACGATTCCCGCCTACTCGATCCGGCAGGTCCTGAGGCGCCCCGGCCGCCCCGAGGCCATTCTGCGGTCCACTCTGTTCAAGATCGAGGTGCGCCGCGATCCACGATCGCGCCGCTCCCTCATGGTGGTCGCGAGCGGCGCCGGCTCGGGGCACGGCGTCGGGCTGTGTCAGACCGGCGCGCTCGGGATGGCACGTGCCGGCCGCACGGGTGAGCAGATCCTGCTCCACTATTACCCGAGCATCGAGATCGGCACGCTGCGGTGAGCGCCGCTTCGATTGACAGGCCTGAAGGCGCGGCCGTATCCTGCCGCGGCTCCGAAATCGGGGGCCGCGGCCGCATCCCGCGCGGCTGTTGCGGGGTTGTAGTTCAGCTGGTTAGAACGCCTGCCTGTCACGCAGGAGGTCGCGGGTTCGAGTCCCGTCAACCCCGCCATCCCGCTGCTCTTCGGAAGACGCACGGCGAGTGCCCCGACGGGTTTGGCCACGCGTAAGCAGCGCCCCTTTCTCCCTTGGCGGATCGCGCCGGGACGAGCCCGAACGCGGCCTGTTGCGCGGGGATACGGCGCCCGATTTGTCATTGACGGGGGGGGGCGCATTCGTATACTGCCGGTGCTTTTCCAAGAATGGAGCGCATCTCGCGTGCGCTCCAAGCATCCAATCCGCGTCCCTGGGGTACGCGAGGCCCCGGATCGCTCACGCGCGCGACACGAAGGGTTGACGCGAGGTTGGCCATGAAGAAGAGAAAGGGAGTCGGGGACGAGAACTTCGGCGGTCTGCCGGACGACGAAGTCGAGGACCTGGACGAGGATGAGGTCGACGAAGACGAGCTGGACGACGACCTCGACGACCTGGATGACGACGACGAGCTCGGCGACGAATACGAGGAGGAAGAGTACGACGAGGACGAGCTGGACGACGAAGAGGAAGAGGGGGACGCCTAACGTCATCTAGAAGGAGCCCACCCTGTGCCGGTGGCTCCGTGGAGGTGGCCCACGAAATGAGCGGTTTCGGCCCCCACCTGATGTTGGACGGGTATGGGTGTGACAGAGCTAAGCTGGAAGACCTCAATCTCATCTACCGAATCCTCGAGGAGCTACCCAATCGCATCGGCATGACGCGCATCATGCCGCCCTACGTGTTCAAATACAGCGGCGTGCGAGCCGAAGACTGGGGGATCTCGGGCTTCGTGCTCATCGCCGAAAGCCACATCAGCATTCACACGTTCCCCGAAAAGAACTTCGTCAGCGTCGACATTTTCTCCTGCAAGGAGTTCGACTCGGAGGCGGCGTCCGAGTACCTCAAGGCCGCCTTCGAGATGGAGAAGGTGGAGAGCAACATGCTCGACCGCGGGACCGAGTTCCCGAAGGAGCTGAACGGCGCCGTCCGCTTGGTGCGGGCGGAGCGTCGCCGGGCGCGACCAGCGGCGTCTCGGTAAGCGTAGGGCGCCGGCGGCGAGCCATGCGCGCGCCGACCTCGGGGGAGCCGCCCCGAGGACCGCCGCGCGGGGGATACGATGAAGCCTCCAAGCTGGCCCACCGGTATGCCCCACAACTTCGGCGGCCTTGGCGAAGAGTTCGCCGGCCTCGAGCGCTCGCGCGCCGTGGTGCTGCCAGTCCCCTACGATTTCACCACGACCTACCAATCCGGAGCCCGGTCCGGTCCCCAGGCCATTCTCACCGCCTCCCGACACATGGAGCTGTGGGACGAGGAGGTGGGGGCCCCGTACCGCTCGGGGATCCACACGCTGCCCGAGCTGGAGCCGACCGCCGAAGGCCCCGCCGCGATGGTGGCGCGCGTCGAGGCAGCCACGGCGTGGATCCTGGAGCGCGGCAAGCTGCCGGCGATCCTGGGTGGCGAGCACAGCATCACCGCGGGCGCGGTGCGGGCGGTTGCCGTGCGCCACCCGGGTGTCTCGGTGCTCCAGATCGACGCCCATGGCGACATGCGCGACAGCTTCCTCGACTCTCCCCATAGCCACGCCTGCGTGATGCGCCGGGTGCGCGAGATCGTCCCCGCGGTCTCGGTGGGGATCCGCTCGCTCAGCGAAGAGGAAGCGGAGTACCTCGACCGCCATCCGGTGCCGATGTGGTCCACGCGCCGGTTCCGGGCTCTGGGTAGGCGCTGGGAGCCAATCCTCGCGGCCCTCACGAGCGAAGTCTTCGTGACCTTCGACGTGGATGGCCTCGACCCCTCGATTATGCCCGCGACCGGGACCCCCGAGCCGGGCGGGCTGGACTGGTACGAGGCCGTGGATCTGCTCCGGGCGGTCGCCGAGCGATCGCGGATCGTGGGCTTCGACGTCGTCGAGTTGGCCCCCCTTCCGGGCCAGGTGGCGCCGGACTTTCTCGCCGCTCGACTCGTCTACCGGCTGCTCGGCCTGGCGCTGGCGCGCGACGCCGCGCAGGCGCCGGTGGCCTCGGGTCGTCTCGACCGCTAGGCATGCCGCACGCGCGGCGGGAGATGGTTCGGGAGACCTTCGTGGATCGGCCCGGGCGCGCCCTTCTCGTCCTCCGCAAGAATCAAGACCGCCGCGTGCGGGGCGGCCACCCGTGGGTGTTCAGCAACGAGGTCCAGGCCATCCAGGGTGAGGCATCCGACGGCGACCTGGTGGAGGTCACCGACTTCCGTGGGGCGTTTCTCGGTCGCGCCTACCTCAACCGACGCAGCCTCATCTGCGCCCGGCTGCTCACCCGCGGGCGGGACGAGATCGACGTCGAGTTCTTCGTCAAGCGCCTCCAGCGCGCGGTCCAGCTGCGCGAGGCCGTGTACCCCGGCGAGCAGGCGTTGCGGCTCGTCTACGGCGAGTCGGATCAGCTCCCCGGTCTGGTGATCGATCGCTACGGAGACTGGCTCGCGGTCCAGATCACGACGCTCGGGATCGAGGCGCGCGCCGAGCTCGTGCGCGCGGCGATCGAGCGCGTGCTGGCGCCGCGGGGCGTCATGCGACTCGGCGATTCGCCGTTGCGGGCCCTGGAAGGGCTCGCGCTCTCGCGCGCGGTGTGGTGGGGCGAGGTGCCGGAGCGGATCGAGCTGGACCACGGGGGCTTTCGCCTCGAGGTGGATCTGCATCATGGGCAGAAGACGGGCCTGTTCTTGGACCAGCGCGAGAACCGGGGCCGCGCCGAAGCGCGCGCGCGTGGCCAGCGCGTGCTCGACCTGTTCTGCTACCAGGGCGAGTGGGCGCTCCACGCGGCCCGCGGCGGGGCCGCCGAGGCGGTGGCGGTGGATTCGTCGCGCGCCGCGCTCGAAGCCGCGGCGCGGAACGCCGAGCGCAACGGCCTCGCCGACCGAGTTCGGCTACGCGAAGGGGACTGCTTCGACGTGGCGCGGGAGCTGGAGCGAGCCGGCGAGCATTTTGGCTTGGTCGTGCTGGACCCGCCGGCCCTGGTCAAGTCGCGCGCCCGCCTGGCGGCCGGAGCGCGTGCCTACCGCGAGCTCAACCGGGTCGCGATGGCGCTGCTCTCCGAGGGCGGAAC
>VBOY01000125.1 GCA_005893295.1 Candidatus Eiseniibacteriota bacterium
AAGGCCCCGGAGCCGTCCACGCCGCCGCCCGTGCCGCAGGCCACCGAAACCCCGCAGACGCCGCCGCCCGCGCCCGCGCCCGCGGAGACGGCCCCGGCGCCCGCGCCCGGCTCGAGCGACTTCCAGCCCGTGTTCTTCGACTTCGATTCCTACACCCTGCGCGATGACGGGCGCTCCGCGCTCGATCAGAACGCGAAGTTGCTGCGCGACAACCCGTCGCTGGCGATCACGATCGAAGGCCATTGCGACGAACGTGGCACCGCCGAGTACAACCAGGCGCTCGGGGAGCGGCGTGCCCAGGCGGCGCGCGACTACCTCGCCGCGGCTGGCATCGCGGCATCGCGCATGCAAGTGATCTCCTATGGCAAGGAGCGTCCGTTCGACCCGGGGCATGACGAGGCCGCGTGGCAGAAGAATCGGCGGGCCCACTTCGTGGTTCGCTCATGAGCGGGGAACCCGACGGGCGTCACGGCACGGGGCGGTGGATTGCCCCGCTGTTGCCGGCGCTCGGCCTGCTGCTGGCGACGGCGCCGCTGCCTGGCTGCTACGCCCCGCAGCTCACGGTGCTGAGATCCGGTCTCGACAGCTTGCGCACGGTGGTCGACACGCTGGTGGTCCGAGATTCGATCTCCTACCGGGTCGTCGCGGACACCCGCCGTGAGATCGCGGAGCAACGGGACATCGTGCTCAGCACCCGCGCCACCACCGGGACCACGACCCAGGAGCTGTTCGAGCAAATGGGCCGTCTCGAGGGCAAGTTGGACGAGGTCATGGGCCGCTTCCAGCAGGTCAGCCAGCGGGCGGCGCCGGCAGCACCCACCGGGGGCAATCCGAACCAGCTCTACGACCAAGCGGCACAGGACCTGACGCAAGGTCGATACGGGCTCGCCCTGCAGGCGTTCCGCGACTTCGTGAAGCGGTTCCCTGACGCCGAGCTGTCGGACAACGCCCAGTACGGCATCGGGGAGTGCTTCTTCGCGCAGTCGGTGTTCGACAGCGCGGCCACCGAGTACGGCCGGGTGGAATCGATGTTCCCCAAGGGAGACAAGGTTCCGGCCGCGCTCTACAAGCTCGCCCTCTGTCAGGATCGGCTCGGGCAGAAGGCCGCATCGAAAAGCACCTTCGAAGATCTGGTGAAGCGCTTCCCGAACTCGGGCGAGGCGCAGCTGGCGCGCGAGCGGCTGGGCGGCTCGCGACGTCGCTAGGCCGAGGCGGAGCGGCCGGGCCAGCCTCGGACGAGAGGCGGAAAGCGGGAGGCGGGCGATGGATGTCCTGACGGTTCCGATCGAGGCCCCCGCGGATTCCAACGTCGTCCTCGGGCAGGCTCATTTCATCAAGACTGTCGAGGACCTGGCCGAGATCGTGGTGACCACGGTCGCGGACGCGCGCTTCGGGTTGGCGTTCTGCGAAGCGTCCGGGCCGTGCCTGATCCGCACCGAGGGCAACGACCCCGGGCTGATTCGGGCAGCCGTGCGGGCGGCGCAGCAGATCGGCGCCGGGCACCTGTTCGTGCTGGTGCTCCAAGGCGCCTATCCCATCAACGTCCTCAACGCCATCAAGCAGTGCCCCGAGGTGTGCCGGATCTTCTGTGCCACCGCGAATCCACTGCAGGTATTGGTGGTCGCGACCGATCAGGGGCGAGGCGTGGTCGGCGTCGTGGACGGGGCGGCGCCGCTCGGCGTCGAGGACGACGCGGCCCGGGCGCAGCGCCGCGAGTTCCTGCGGCGCATCGGGTACAAGCGATGAACGCGGCGGCTCGAGCGAGAGGCGGCGCGGCGAGGTCCCCCGGCGCGCCGCGTGCCTAGATGGCCGTCGAGTGGCAGCGGTTCGTTCTCGGGCCGTTCGAGACCAACGCCTACCTGGTGCGCTGCGCCGGCACGCGTGAGGCGGCGGTGTTGGACGTCGGATTCGAGCCCGAAGTCGTGCTGCGCGCGATTCGGGCGGGCGGGCTCTCCGTGCGGCACTTGCTGCTGACGCATGCCCACTACGACCACGTGGCGGGGATGCGCGCGATGCAAGAGGCGGTGGGAGCACCATGCTGGCTGCACCCGGACGACGGCCCCTTGCTCGCGGCGCTCGCGCAACAGGGGGCGGCGTTCGGCCTGCCGGACGCTGCGGCCCCGGAAACGATGCAGTGGTTGGAGGACGGCCAAACCCTCTCGCTCGGTGCCGAATCGCTTTCGGTGCTTCACACGCCCGGGCATTCCCCCGGGAGCGTGACCTTCCGCTCCGGCGACACGCTTTGGGTCGGAGACCTGCTGTTCCAAGGATCGGTCGGTCGCACCGACCTGCCGGGCGGCTCCTTCGAAGCTCTGGCGCGGTCGGTTCGCTCGCGCTTGTTTCCTTTGGGAGATTCGATCCAGGTATTGCCGGGCCATGGCCCCGAGACGACGCTGGGCGCAGAGCGTCGCTCGAATCCCTTCGTCGGCGACCGCGTGGGCGCCCCATGAAGCGGGGTCGCAGTGGGTCGTCACGCGTTGTCCTCGACCCCACCTGCTTCGTGGCTTTTGGCGCGGTGGTGGTGGGCGACGTCACGCTCGGGGCGCGCTCGAGCGTGTGGTTCCACAGCGTGCTGCGCGGCGACTCGGCGCCGATCTCGGTCGCCGCCGAGAGCAACATCCAAGATGGGACGGTGATCCACGTCGACGAGGGCCAGCCGGCGCGCGTCGGGGCCCGGGTCACGGTGGGCCACCGCGCCGTCATCCACGGCTGCGTGATCGAGGACGAGTGCCTGATCGGAATGGGCTCGATCGTGCTTTCGGGAGCCTCGATCGGCGGGGGCTCGCTGATCGCGGCCGGCAGCGTGGTGCGCGAGGGACAACGCATCCCTGCGGGAAGCCTGGTGGTGGGAGCGCCGGCGCGGGTCGTCTCCGCCGTCACCGACCAGCATCGGCAATTGATTCAGCGTGGCGCCTCGCACTACGTCGAGCTGGCGCGCACCTACCTCGCGCGCGGCTCTGGCGCGCCGCGCCACGCGCACGCCACGCCTGCGCCGCGTCCCCTGGGCTGCGCGGTGATCACCGTGAGCGACACGCGGGACCAGGCCAGCGATCCCAGCGGGGACCGGCTAGCCGACTTGCTCGCGGGCTCCGGACACGTCATCGTCGCGCGCTCTTGGGTGCGGGACGAGCCGGCGGCGATCCGGCGGGCGGCGGTGCGCGCCCTGAGTCGGCGCGGCGTCGACCTGGTCGCCGTCACCGGGGGCACGGGGATCGCGAAGCGGGATCGCACTCCCGAAGCGCTCGCGCCGCTGATTACGCGCGAGCTGCCCGGTTTCGGAGAGCTGTTTCGCACCCTGTCCCATCGCCAGGTGGGGAGTGCCGCCTGGTTGTCACGCGCGTTTGCGGGCGTGGCGAAAGGGCGTCTGATGGTGGTGCTGCCAGGCTCGACCGCTGCCGTCGAGCTGGCGGTGCGCGAGCTGCTGATTCCGGAGCTGGGCCACGCGGCTCGGCTCCTCGGTCGACTCAAGCCAGGAGCCTGAGATGTCCATCCGTCCGGATCGCTGGATCCGTGAAATGTGTCGCACCCACGCCATGATCGAGCCGTTCGAGGAAAAGCAGGTTCGCGAGGGCGTGATCTCCTTCGGCGTCTCGTCCTACGGGTACGACATCCGGATTGCGGACGAGTTCAAGATCTTCACCAACGTAAACTCGACGATCGTGGACCCCAAGAACATGGACGCGGCGTCGATGGTGGACTTCAAGGGGTCGGTCGCGATCATCCCCCCCAACTCCTTCGCGCTCGGGCGCACCATCGAGTACTTCCGGATCCCGCGGAACGTGCTCACGATCTGTCTCGGCAAATCGACCTATGCTCGCTGCGGGATCATCACCAACGTCACTCCCTTCGAGCCCGAGTGGGAGGGGCACGTCACGCTCGAGATCAGCAACACCACGCCGCTGCCGGCCAAGATCTACGCCAACGAAGGGATCGCACAGGTGTTGTTCTTCGAGAGCGACCAAGCGTGCGAAACCTCGTACAAGGACAAGGCGGGCAAGTACCAAGCCCAGCGAGGCATCACGCTCGCACGCATCTGAGCGCGGGCCGCGCCTTGCTTCGGCCTCGCATCCCGGCTACGCTTCGCTGCGTTGCCGGGCTTCCGCTTAGGCTGGATCGACGGCGCGTCGTAACGGGGGGAATCGATGTTCAAGGAGCTTGGCAAAGGCCTCGGCGTCACGCTCGAGAACCTGTTCCGCAAGCCGTTCACGGTCCAGTATCCCGAAGAGCAGCTGAGCATGTTCCCGCGCTTCCGCGGTCTGCACATCCTGACGCGACACGAGGATGGCCTCGAACGCTGCGTCGGATGTGAGTTGTGCGCGGTGGCTTGCCCGGCCGACGCGATCTTCGTCGAGGCGGCCGAAAACGACCCGCAGCAGCCGGCGTCACACGGCGAGCGCTATGCGCGGCGCTACGAGATCAACATGCTGCGCTGCATCTTCTGCGGCATGTGCGAGGAAGCGTGTCCGGAGGACGCGATCTTCCTGGAGAAGAAGTTCGAGTTGTCGGATTACCGCCGCGAGGCCTTCATCTACACCAAGGACGAGCTGCTCGTCGGGCCCGAGAAGAGCGGCTACCTGCCGCAGCGCTGAGGCCGGCGCGCGTAAGCGCTCCCACGTGCGTTCAATCATGGAACGGATCCCGTTCCACTCCGGAACGAAGGCCCCGTCCGCTGCTGCCGGCCAAGGCCCTCGCGAAACGCCAGAATCGTTTGCCAGACAAAGGAATGCTCGGCGTGCCCCCGAGTCGGCACGGGTCCTGCGTGTGAGCTACGCCGGTTGCTGCGGTCGAACGCAGCGGGGTGTGGCTAGCAGACAGAATCCGGAGGTAACGATCCATGACTCTCATTCGCTGGAACCCGTTGCTCACGAGCCAATCTCGTGAGCTGGTGGGCATGCAGGACGAGGTGAATCGGTTGTTCGACAGCTTCTTCAGCCGCGCTGGTTCGCGGGACGACGCCGCGTCGCTCTTCAACCCCGCCGCCGACGTCCAGGAGACGCCGGAGGATTTCGTGGTGCGAGTGGATCTGCCGGGCGTGTCCCAGAAGGACGTGAAGGTCAGCCTGATGGGCGACACGCTCACGATCCGCGGCGAGCGCAAGCGTGACGAAGCTCAGAAGAACGGAAGCGTGCACCGCCTCGAGCGGGTGCACGGCACGTTCGAGCGGACCTTCACCTTCGGGACCCCGGTACGCAGCGACGGGGTGAAGGCTCAGGTGCGGGACGGGGTGCTCCAGGTTCGCGTGCCGAAGGCCGAGGAGGCCCGGGTGCGCGAGATCGAGGTCCAGATCGCGTCGTAGTTCGAACAGGCGAACCCGCGCCCGGGCCGGCGACCCCGGTCCGGCGCGGAGCCTGAAATAAAGAAAGCAGGGGCATTCATGGGCAAGGTGATCGGCATCGATCTCGGAACCACCAATTCGTGCGTCGCGGTCATGGAAGGCGACGAGCCCAAGGTGATCGCGAACGCCGAGGGGTTTCGCACCACTCCCTCCGTGGTCGGATTCTCCAAGACCGGTGAGCGACTGGTCGGCTTGGTCGCCCGTCGGCAGGCGGTGACCAATCCCACCAACACCATCTACTCGATCAAGCGGTTCATGGGGCGCGCGTTCGACGAGGTGGGCAGCGAGATCAAGCTGGTCCCGTACGAGGTGGTGCGAGCGGACGGGAACCAGGTCAAGATTCGGGCCGGCGGCAAGGAGTACTCGCCGCCCGAGATCTCGGCCATGATCTTGCAAAAGTACCTGGGAGAGAAGGTCACCGAGGCCGTGGTCACGGTGCCCGCGTACTTCAACGACAGCCAGCGTCAGGCCACCAAGGATGCCGGCCGCATCGCCGGCCTGGACGTCAAGCGCATCATCAACGAGCCGACCGCCGCCTCGCTGGCCTATGGCTTGGACCGCAAGAAGGACGAGAAGATCGCGGTCTTCGACCTCGGTGGCGGTACGTTCGACATCTCGATTCTCGAGATCGGCGACGGCGTGTTCGAGGTGCGCTCGACCAACGGCGACACGCATCTGGGTGGCGACGACTTCGACCAGCGCGTGATCGACCATCTGGCGGACGAGTTCAAGAAACAGGAAGGCATCGATTTGCGCCGCGATCCGATGGCGCTCCAGCGTCTCAAGGAAGCCGCCGAGAAGGCCAAGTGCGAGCTGTCGGGCACCCTGGAGACCGAGGTCAACTTGCCGTTCATCACCGCCGACCAAAACGGGCCGAAGCACCTGGCCATCCGCCTGACGCGCTCGAAGCTCGAACAACTGGTAGACGACCTGGTCGAACGCTGCCGCGGCCCCGTGCTCCAGGCTCTCAAGGACGCCGGGCTCGGCGCGTCCCAGATCGACGAGGTCGTCCTGGTGGGCGGCGCGACGCGCATGCCCAAGGTGCAGGAGCTGGTCCGTGAGATCTTCGGCAAGGATCCGCATCGGGGCGTGAACCCGGACGAGGTGGTGGCGATCGGAGCCGCGATCCAAGGCGCGGTCCTGGCCGGCTCGGTCAAGGACGTCGTGCTGCTCGACGTGACGCCGCTGTCGCTCGGGATCGAGACCCTGGGGGGCGTGATGACCACCCTGATCTCGAGAAACACCACTATCCCGACCCGCAAGAGCGAGGTCTTCTCGACCGCTTCGGACCATCAGACGTCGGTCGAGGTGCACGTGCTCCAGGGGGAGCGGCCGATGGCGCGTGACAACAAGACGATCGGCCGATTCCATCTGGATGGCATTCCGCCCGCACCGCGCGGCATGCCGCAGATCGAAGTCGGATTCGACATCGACGCCAACGGCATCCTGCACGTGTCGGCGAAGGATCGCGCGACCGGCAAGGAGCAGAGCATCCGGATCGAAGCGTCGAGCGGTCTCGGCGAAGACGAGATCCAGCGCTTGGTGAAGGACGCCGAAGCGCATGCGGGTGAAGACCGCGCGCGCAAGGAGGCCGTCGAGGCGCGCAATCGGGCCGACCAGCTGGCGTACGAGATTGAGAAGAGCCTCAAGGAGCACGGCGGCAAGCTCGACGCGGCGCTACGCGGTCGCGTGGAGAGCGAGCTGGCGGCGGTGCGCGAGGCCCTGAAGACCGAGGACACGGCCCGGATCGGGGCGGCCTCGGAATCCCTGCAGCGCGTGTGGCAGGAAGCGGCTCGAGCCCTGTATCAAAGCGCGGCGCCTCCGGGCGGCGGCGCCGCCAACCCCGATGCTCCAGGGGAAGGCGCCGGAAAGAAGAAGCCGGGCGACGGTCCGGTGGACGCAGACTACGAAGTCGTGAACTGACTCCGGCGCCGCGCGCGCCACCCTGCGGCCCACCGGTGCCTTCGGCTGGGCCCTGGGGAAGGACGGTGGAGGGCGGCACGAGCGTGACAGGCACCGCGAGCGGACTGCCCCCGGCAGAGCTGTGGGGTTGGGCGCACGCGGTGCTGCTCGCGGCGTTCGTGCTGGCGCAGCTGCTGCTGGTGATCTACGCGTTGCACCGCTACGCGGTCCTGTGGCGTTGGTGGAGATTCGTCGCCCGCAGGAACCGTGCGCCCGCAGCGACCCGGGCAGAGGCGCGCGCAATCTGGCCCAAGGTCACGGTTCAGCTGCCGATCTACAACGAGCGGTTGGTCGTGGAACGCCTGATCGACAGCGTGGCGAGGCTCGACTATCCCGGCGACCGACTCGAGATCCAGGTCCTGGACGATTCGATCGACGACACGCGGCAGCGGGCGGCCGCCGCGGTGGCGCGCCATCGAGCGCGCGGCATCGACATCCGGTGTTTCCACCGCAGGCGACGGGCCGGCTACAAGGCCGGCGCGCTCGCGGTCGGGCTCGCGCAGGCGCGCGGAGACCTGATCGCCGTCTTCGACGCAGACTTCGTCCCGCCCCCCGACTTCCTGCGCCGGCTGGTCCCGGCCTTCGACGATCCGCGTGTCGGAATGGCGCAGGCGCGCTGGACGCACCTGAACCGCGGAGCCTCGTGGCTGACCGCCGCGCAGGCGGTCATGCTGGACGGGCATTTCCTGCTCGAGCACTCGGCTCGCGCGGCATCGGGGCTGTTCTTCAATTTCAACGGCACCGCGGGCGTGTGGCGGCGTGCCTGCATCGAGGACGCGGGGGGGTGGACCAACGATACGCTGACCGAAGATCTGGACTTGAGCTACCGGGCGCAACTCCGCGGCTGGCGTTTCCACTACGACCCCGACGTCCTGTCCCCGGGCGAGCTGCCGGGGGACATCGAAGCGCTCAAGTCGCAGCAGCGGCGTTGGGCCAAGGGCTCGGTCCAGACCGCCCGCAAGCTCCTTCCCGATCTGCTCGCGGCCCCGATCCCTCGCCGCGTGAAGGTGGAGGCAATGGTCCACCTCACCGGGAACGTGGTCTATCCGCTGCTGGTGGGGGTGGCGCTGTTCGTGCTCCCCATCCAGCTCGGAACGGCGGTGGACCGGTCGTGGTTGGCGGGCACACTCGAGGGCGGGATGGTCGCGTTCGGCCTGGTCCCGGTCGTCCTGTTCCTCGCCGTGGCTCGTCGGGTGTCCGGCGGCAGCGGGTTTCACGTGGTGCGGGACGTCGGGGCGGCACTCATGCTGGGGGTCGGGTTATCGCTCAACAATGCGCGCGCGGTGCTCGAAGGGTTACGGGGCGAGGTCGGGAACTGGGAGCGCACGCCCAAGACCGGCGACGGGTCGCCGCACACCACCCGCGCACGCCGATACCGAGCCGCCGGACGGTACGCAGGCTGGGCGGAGCTTGCGCTGGCGCTCTACGCCGCGGGCGTAGCGGCACTCGCGAGCGCCGAGGGACACTCGGGTGTGGGTCTCTGTACGTCGGCGTGCAATCGCTGCAGTCGGCGGGGGGAGCCTGGGCCCGAGGTCAGAGGCGGATGATCTTGCGATTGCGGCGGCCGCGCAGGGCGTTGCGAGTATCCACGATTCCGCGCGCGTGACGTACCACCTCGCGGTACGGAAACGCGGCGTGGGCGGTGGAGATGACCACGCAATCGTACTGCCGCAGCCGTGAGGGAGACAGCCGCGTGCTCTTCATCCTTTGGCCCGCGAAATCGAACATCGGTACGTGCGGATCGCTGTAGTCGACGCGCGCACCGCGGTCCTGCAGTGTCGCCATGATGTCGAGCGACGGGCTTTCGCGCGTATCGTCGATGTTGGCCTTGTAAGCGACCCCCAGGACCAAGACGCGCGACCCGCGCACTGCCTTGCCTTGCCCGTTCAAGCTCTGGGCGACCAGGTCCACGACGTGCTCCGGCATGTGTCCGTTGATGTGCCCGGCCAGCTCGATGAAGCGCGCCTCGAACCCGCTCGCTCGCGCCTTCCACGACAGGTAGAAGGGATCGATCGGGATGCAATGGCCTCCGAGGCCGGGCCCAGGATGGAACGGCATGAAGCCAAATGGCTTGGTGGCGGCCGCATCGATCACTTCCCAGACGTCGATCTTGAGCCGGGCGCACATCAGGGCCAGCTCGTTGACCAGCCCGATGTTCACGCTGCGAAACGTGTTCTCGAGCAGCTTCACCATCTCGGCCACCTGGGTCGACGACACCGGCACGACCCGCTCCAGGCGCTGCTCGTAGAGTCGCGTGGCGACCTGGGTGCAGGTGGAGCTGATGCCGCCCACTACCTTGGGGATGTTGCGCGTGCTGAAGTGAGGGTTGCCGGGATCGACGCGCTCGGGAGAGAAGGCGAGGAAGAAGTCTCGCCCCACTTTCATCCCGGTCTCCTCCAGCATGGGAAGGATCAGCTCTTCGGTGGTGCCGGGATACGTGGTGCTCTCCAGGATAACCAGCATCCCACGATGGAGATAGCGGGCGACCTCTCGTGACGCGGAAACGATGTACGAGACGTCGGGATCGCGTTGCTTGGAAAGCGGGGTCGGGACACAGACGTTCACCGCGTCCACTTTGCGCAGCAGGCTGAAGTCGCTGGTCGGTAGGAACTTGCCATCGCGCACCAGGGCTCGCACGTCCCCGGTCGGCACGTCCTGAATGTAGGAACGTCCCTTGCGCAAGTCGCTTACACGCTTCTCGTCGATGTCCAGGCCGACGACGTGGAAGCCGGCGTGACCGAACTCGACGGCGAGCGGCAACCCGACGTAGCCGAGGCCGATCACGCCTAGTCGCGCACTACGACGCTCGATGCGGGAGATCAGCTCGGCCGCGGCAGGGCGTGAGTGTGGGCCGCGGCGTGGGGTCATAGCCGGCGAACGTTACCAGAGCCCTCTCCGGCCGGTCAACGCGGGCGCTGCCGGAAAGGCACGCGGATCAAATTTTTCTTGACCGGCCGACCGTATCCTTCGAGACTGGGTAAGCACGGAGCGAGGTTCCCTGTCCGACGCGTGCTCCTCGGCCTACGACACCTTTGACAGCGAAGCGGACGTGCCATCGTTTCCGGGTGTCTGAGGTTGATGCACGGTGTGCGATGGAGAGCCTCCTCTTTTTGTGCGCTCCATCCGCCCCACGATCTCCCGCCGCATGACCTCGGTTCTCAGGATTGCCCGCTACTCGATCGACGGGAACGTCTGTGTGGGTCGTCCCGAGGGCGCGTGGTTCGTGCGCTGGACGGCTGCCCCCTGGGAGGGCGGCCGCGAGAGCGAGACGCGGGACGCGATCGCGGCCGCCACGCTGCTGCCGCCGAGCCGCCCGACGAAGATCGTTTGCGTGGGGCTCAACTACCGCGAGCACATCGGCGAGAGCGGTACGCTGCCGCGCGACAGTCCCCCGCCGGCCGAGCCCGTGCTGTTCCTCAAGCCGCCGAGCGCTTTGATCGCGAGCGGCGAGGCGATTCGCTATCCGGCGGGCGTGACGCGTCTCGACCCCGAAGCGGAGCTCGGCGTCGTCATCGGCGCCAAGGCCAGGCGCGTCGCGCCCGAGCGGGCGATGGAGTGCGTGGCGGGGCTCACCTGCGTCAACGACGTCTCGGCCCGCGATCTCCAGCGGCGCGACGGCCAATGGACGCGAGCGAAGGGATTCGATACGTTCGCGCCCGTGGGGCCATGGATCGCGGTCGGCCTCGATCCGAGCTCGCTCAACGTCGTCTGCCGTGTCAACGGCACGATCCGCCAGCGCGGGCGAACCGCCGATCTCCTGTTTCCCGTTCCCTTCCTGGTCAGCTTCATCTCCCATGTGATGACCCTGGAGCCCGGTGACGTGATCGCCACCGGAACCCCCGCTGGGATCGCACCGGTCGCGATCGGGGACCGGATCGAAGTGGACGTGGAGGGCGTGGGAGTGCTGGAGAACGTCGTCGCGGGCGAATCGTGAACAAGGCGAGCCTGCTGGTCGAGAACGCTCGCCTGTGGAGCGAGGGAGCGCCGATCGCGTCCGCCGATGCTCTGGCGATCGCGGATGGCCGCATCGCGGCGGTCGGACGCGCCGCCGATCTTGCCTCGTGGGTCGGCCCCGGCACGCGACGGATCGACGCGCGCGGCTCCACGGCGACTCCGGGACTCGTGGATGCCCACATCCACCTGATCGCCTGGGCGCGAGCCGCGGCGGAGCTGCCGCTCGAGGGTGCTCGCTCCGCCGGGGCGGTGGCCGCGGCGGTCGGCGATTTCGTTCGCCGGCATCCCGGCGCGGACGCCGTGGTCGGCCGTGGCTGGGCGGCCGATGGGTGGGCCGAGCCGCCGGAGCGTTCGCGGCTCGACGCGGTGAGCGGGACGCGGCCGGTGCTCCTCCACAGCAGGGACTTTCACTCGCTGTGGGTCAACTCCGAGGCGCTGCGCCGGGCGGGTGTGGGGCGTTCGACGCCGGATCCGCCGGGCGGCCGGTTGGAGCGAGACGCCGCGGGCGAACCGACGGGGGTGGTACGCGAGCACGCCACGCGCTTGTTTTCCTCGCTGCTGCCGCGGCATCAGGTGGAGCGGGATCTCGCCCTGGCCCGCGACGCGATGCGCCGGCTGAACGCTTACGGGGTGACCGGAATCCACGACTTCGAGGGTGCGGCGGAACAACGGACGCTGCGCGCCCTGGCGCGCGGGCCCGGCCCGCGGTTGCGCATTCTGTCCTTCCTGGCGCGCCCCGGCTTCGAGCCCGCGCGCGAGCTGGGGCTCGAGAGCGGCTGGGGCGACGACTGCTTTCGGCTCGGAGGGCTCAAGCTGTTCGCGGACGGCACGCTCGGCTCTCGCACCGCGGCGCTGCTCGCGCCCTACGACGGCACGACCGAGCGCGGGCTCGATCTCATTCCCCCCGAGGAGCTGCGGGCGCTGGTGGCCGAAGCGGTGGAGGCCGGACTCACGCCGGCGATCCATGCGATCGGCGATCGAGCGGTGCGCTCGGCGCTCGACGCGTTCGCGGCCGCGGGTCGAGCGTTGCGGTCGCTCGCCTTGCCGCCTCGGATCGAACATGCGCAACTCGTCGACCCGCGCGACCTCGGGCGCTTCGCCCGCCTCGGCGTGGCCGCGAGCATGCAGCCTACGCATTGCATCTCCGACATGGATCTTGCCCGCGCCCACTGGGGAACTCGGCTCTCCGGCGCTTACCCCTGGAACAGCCTGGTGCGCGGAGGTGCGCTGCTTGCCTTCGGCTCGGACGCCCCGGTCGAGGACCCCAGCGTGGCGGACGGGCTCCACGCCGCGGTCACCCGCCAGAGGAGGGACCTCGATCCCTCGCAGGCCTTCGTCCCCGCCGAGCGCCTGACCCTGGACGAGGCGCTGCGCAGCTACACCGAGACGCCGGCTCGGCTTTCGGGAACCTGGCCGCGGCTCGGCCGCCTCGCCGCCTCGAGCCGCGCTGACCTGGTGGTGTGGAACGAAGACTTGCATCGCTTGAGCATCGCGGAGCTCCACCGCGTGACGCCCGCCTATACCGTGATCGACGGGGAGGTGGTCCACGAGAGCCCCGAGCTCCTCGAGCCGGCGGCCCGAGGGGACCGGCGCGCGCGCGCGGAGAGCCGATGATCCGCTACCAGGAGCACCAAGACGAGGAGCTGGTCCGTATCGCGCAGGCCGGCGACACGCGCGCCTTCGACGAGCTCATCGTTCGCTACCGGGACAAGGTCTATCGGCTCGCCTACAAGATCCTGCGCCACGAGGAAGACGCCGCCGAGACCCTCCAAGACGCGTTCCTCTCGGCCTATCGCGGGCTCAAGGGCTTCAAGGTGGAATCGACGTTCTCGACCTGGCTCTACCGCATCGCCACGAACGCCGCGCTCATGAAGTACCGCAAGCGCCGCGAGCACCACATCTCGCTCGAGCAGTCGCAAAGCCACCACGAGGACGCAGAGCCACTCGCCATCCCCGACTGGTCCGCGCAGCCCCTCGACGAGCTGCTGGACAACGAGACGCGCGAGGTCATGGAGGCGGGCATCCAGCGCCTTCCCGAGGACTTGCGCACCGTGTTCCTGCTGCGGGACGTCGAGGGCCTGTCCAACGCCGAGGTCGCGGAAGTGCTCGACATCTCGGTGGCGGCGGTGAAGTCGCGGTTGCATCGGGCGCGGATCGGGTTGCGGGACCGGCTCGACCGCTACTTCAAGGACAAGACGATGCGACGCGAGCGGCGGCCGGGCGAGGCGGGCCGCGGGTCCTGACGCGTTCGGTCTACCGGTGGGCGGCGAGCAGCAGGATCAACGCGGCGAACGCCGCTCGGTAGGCAAAGAAGACGCCGAACCCGGAGCGACCCAGCCAGCGAATGAGGCCACGGATAGCGAGGAACCCAGTCGCGGCGGCCGTAGCGACCCCGATCAGGAGCGGAAGCGGGGCGACGCCGTGCCCGAGCTTGCGCAGCTCGAGCACGCCGGCACCCAGCGTGATCGGGGTGGCGAGCAGGAACGAAAAGCGC
>VBOY01000010.1 GCA_005893295.1 Candidatus Eiseniibacteriota bacterium
CTGCGAAGGGATAGTGGCTCATGATGGCCAAGGGCTTAAGGGGGCGCGTGACGAACTCTCCGTGGGGCGGAGCATAGCGGGACTGGCGGCGGGAGTCACGGTGCCGCGCGGGGCCACCATGTAGAGCTCGAGGTCCGGGCCCTCCCCCCCCATCTCGACGATGGCCGCACGAGACGATTAAGCGTTCCAAGTGGACTCCATCTCCCGCCTCATCCCCCACCTAGCGCGGCGAAAGTTGTGGTGGCGAAGCGAGCGCAAGCGATCCCCCTCGCGGAGCCCGAAGGGCAAGAAGGCGCCCACTCGTGGGCCTCGGGCAACGCAAAGAAACTGCGGCCCCACTCTCCCGAGCGGGCCGCAGAGGACAACCGCCGGAAGGAGGGAGTTCCCTCCGGGCTGAGGTCTAACGCAGGTAGGCGACGCGCACCGGGCGCACGCGACGGGTTGGGCATCGCACGCTGGCGCAGTCCGGGCGGCGGCCGGGGTGGATTTTCCCACGCCCACCGGTCCAGGAGCGCCGGAAATGGTACGGCGAGGCGGATCGACTGATCCGCCCCGCCGTCCGTTACTGCTCGACTTCCGGTCCTACTTGATCAGGACCATCCTGCGCAGCTGGTGGAACGTCCCGGTCTTCAGCCCCGTGGCGTCCATCCGGTAGAAGTACATGCCCGCCCGCACCGGCCGGCCCGCACGGTCCCGCGCATTCCACTCCATCGAGTGGTAGCCCGGGCTCATCGTCCCGCTCGCCAGCGTCGCCACTTCCTGACCCAAGACGTTGAACACCTTGAGGCTCACGGTGCTGGCCTCGGGCAGGGCATAGCGGATGACGGTGTTCTGGCGGAACGGGTTGGGGAAGTTCTGCTGCAGCGAGAACTCGATCGGCAGCGCCGCCGCCGTCGGATGCGAGGCCTCGGGGGCCGCGCTCTGCAGCTGCCCCTCAGTTTCCCCGCTCTTCAGCGCCGTGGCCACGTTAGCAGCGGCGCTAACAGAGAAACGACCAATGAGAAAATCCTTTAGCGATGCAGTTACCGACTGTGACGACCTTGTCTCCAATAGGAAATTGGAGAAGCAGGCGCTAATACCCGGACCCGTCAGACATGCCAGGTCAACCCCTCCTTCAAAGAATGCACCCGGAGGGAATTGATTAGCAGGAGCTTTCCCCTTTGCCTGGAAGGGCCACGGAGAAGGTTTGCTAGATGTATTGACGATGGCGAATGAATTGGCCGCCGACAGCGTCAGCTTATTCAGCGAGCCGTCAGAGCCACCGCTTCCCACCCACTCATACGCAAATATCACCGGCGCTCCCCCTCCCGTGACGAAATTAGAGAGAACGAGCACGTCGCCAACGCTGTGTTTCCCGGTGAAGGTACTGCCTGGCACGACAACATTCACAGTGTCTTTGAGGAACCAGAAACCGATCTGCGCATCGCCGCTTACGTCAAACCTGTCGCCAAAGAAATAGAGACGACTGCCGTATTGCGCAGCGCCTCCGTGCAGGATGTCATCTTTGTCGGGGGTACTTTGGATGTTGTACCTCCATGAAGTGGCATCGTCAAGGTCTTTGGTGCCGATCACGAAGTAGTCATCCTTCTTGGACGGGAAGTCATTTACAACTCCGGTGGTGAATGTAGCACTACTTGTTCCGCTGAAAACTAAACTCCAATCGTCTGGAGGATTCGGTGCAACGGCAAATGCATCTCCATCCAGTTCAAATCCTGATGCGATTGGTCCGCCGCTGCCGCAGCTGCCTAGCGTGGGATTCACAATAATAACCTTAGCCGTAGCGGAATTGGTACAGCTGTCGCTCGTGGTAACTGTAACTGTATAAGTGCCGGAATCGCAAACGGCGGGATTTTGTTGCGTGGAAGTAAAGCCGTTCGGACCACTCCAGCTATACGTTACAGTTGGAGTTGTTGAGCTTGCCTTCACTTGGCCACAATGTTTAAAGCAGGACAGCGTGTCACCCGTCGCAGTTGCATTCGGAGTTGGGTTCACGATTAATTTCGCCGAGCAGTTTGTCGGGCATCCCGTGGAATCGGTGATGCTTGCTGTGTAGGTGCCGGCATCAGTAACTGTTATGGTCGAGGCGCTTGATGTAAAGCCACCAGGTCCGGTCCAGCTGATTGTATATGGGGCTGTCCCACCACTCGGCGTAACTGTGAAGCTTGCCGATCCACCAGCGCAGACCGTTGCCGAGTCAGGCGCTACACTGCACGTGAATGGCGGCGGCTGATTGATCGTCGCGCCTGTGGTCGCGGTGCAGCCGTTGGCGTCGGTCACCGTCACCGAGTAGCTCCCAGCCGCGAGGCCGGTGCGATCCTCGGTGGTCGAACTATCCGCCCAGAGGAAGCTGTAGGGCGTGGTCCCACCGCTCACCGTCACGTCGATCGAACCGTCGTTCCCGCCGTTGCACTTGACGTCGACGTGCTTCTCGTTCGCCGTCAGCTGCGGAGGTTGCGTGATCGTCGCGCCGGTGCTCCCGGTGCAGCCGTTGGCGTCGGTCACCGTCACCGAGTAGCTCCCGGCCGCCAGGCCGCTCCGATCCTCGGTGGTCGGACCATCCGCCCACAGGAAGCTGTAGGGCGTCTTGCCGCCGCTCACCGTCACGTTGATCGAGCCGTCACTGCCGTTGAAGCACTTGACGTTGGTGTGTGTCTCGGTCACGACCGGGTTGGGGTTGACCGTCAAGCTCACCTGATCCGTGGCCGTGCATTCCCCCTTGGTGCAGGTCAGCTTCAATACCGCGACTCCGGGGCCGGTGAACGCGGCAGTGGTGGCGCACTGGGTCGCGTCCCCGAAGGTCACCGCTGGCCCCGAGACCTGGCTCCAGCCGCAGTTGCCGCTGGAGCAGCTCCCGCTGAGATTGAACGAATTGGGTCCCGCGACGTTGGGGCACTGCGACTGGTCAGGCCCGGCGTCGGCGACCGGCGGGGTCGACAATACGAACGGAGCGATGAGGAAGTCTTTCAGCTGGGCTTCGCCGAAGCCGGACGATCCCGAAGACCGCGTCTTGACCTGCACGGTCGAGAGCGGGTTGCAGAAGGCGCCGAGATCGAAGGCGGGCAGATAGCAGGAGATATTCACCGCCGCCTCGGCGAACTGCAGGGCATCGTAGTGGTCGGTACGCGACTCCTGGGAGCTGTTGGCGAACACCAGGCACGGCACCGCCGTGTTGGCGACGCTCACTGCGCTGAACGAAGTGTCGCGCGTCCCGCCCGGAAGCGGCGGGCACTGCGCGTTCACCTGCACGTAGGCGAAACTGCCGCCCACGGCCCGCCACTGGCGCAAATGCACGCACGGCGCCGAGCCGCCCTGCTGGTAGTCGATGCTCAGAACGATGTCGCCGGAAGTTCCCGACGTGCGGCCCCCATCGGTCCCGTTGCCGGTGATGGTGCCATCAGGGTTGAGGTTGAGGCCCTTCTGATTGAACTCGAAGTCGAAGTGCTTGTCGCCGTTGGTGGACCGGTAGGCGGCGCCGACGACCAGCCAGGTATCACCGTTCGGGTCGGCAGCCGCGGGACGCACGTTGATGTACGCCTCGGTGAGGTCATCCTTCTGGGGGACGGTTCCCGCGGACCAGTGCCACGGGCTTTGCCCCACACCGATCAGATCCTGATTGGTGTTCGACATGCCCGAGTAGACCGTGGGGTCGTTCCCGGTGCTGGGCCCGACCGAGTCCTGAGCGAACAACGTGTTCCCGAGCCCTGCGATCGGGGTCCCACACACTCCCGGAGGAGAAGCGAGCACTCCGAGACACGAGCTCGCGGGAAGCTTGTACCAATCGATCCCGGAGCCGGAACAGATGACTTTGCCGTCGATCGTGAAGCCGGCGGCGACGCCGTTCGAGATCGGGCCGCATATCTCGGCCGCGGCGCGCACGTTGGCGGGTCGGGCGAGGCCCCCAGTGACCATGACGATGGTCGTGAAACCGAAAAGCAGTTTGCGCCAGATGCGTTTCGGACTCATGGATCCACCTCCCAGGTTGGGTGTAGGGCGTGATGGTGGAGCGGCAACCTAGGGCTCGCCTAAAGTGCTCGGCCCTATGGCCCAGGCAGGATTTCAACCTTCGGGCAGAGACTAAAATGCGAGGAGAGGCGGGGCGCATTTCACAGCGGGGGGGGGCTGTTGCGGCTGCAAAACGAACTCGTCTGGCTCCAACGCTTGCTGTCTGAGCAAGGCGTAATAATCCACATTTGGCAGGAGGATTCAACAAGTATCTGACGCGGTCGGCACCTCGAGTTGACGAAAAGGGGCCGTTGGAGGAGTGGGCGCCCCGGGCCGGAGGTTCAAGTCCGCGAATGGGGCCAGTCCGGAAGCCGGACCCAGGGCTGTGTAGGGGGGTCGGTGGTGAATCGTCCTAACGCAGGCGGATCAATCGCTTCACCCAATGGCCCGAGGCATCCACGACGTCGAGAAGGTACGTCCCCGCCGGCACGGCCCGACCGAACTCGTCCTGCCCGTCCCAGGTCCAAGCCTGGAGCCCCGCCTCGCGCACCTCGTCCGCCAGCCGGCGGACCAGACGGCCTTGAAGGTCCAGGATCTGGATGGTGAGGCGCGCCGCCCGCGTCAAGGTGACCGATCCGGCCGTTCGGGACTCGAATGGATTCGGACTCGGGCCCAAGAACTCGAGTTGAGACGGGGGGGCGCCCACTGCCGTCATGGTCCCCATTCCCGTGTCAATCTCGGTGACGAACGCGTCGTAGCCGCCGCTCTGAGTGCGGTCATAGGCTGACGAGCTGATCGGGAAGTTCGCCCCGTCCGTGTAGCCTACCACGATGGCCGTGCCGTTCGAGCTAAGCGCGATCCCCAGAGCCTGATCGTTCCCGCTCGAGCCAATGTAAGAGGAGTAGAGGAGGCGTGAACCGCCGGGCGCCACAGCACTGACGAAGCCATCCGCCGGCCCGCCGGCGAAGCTGCTCGAGACAGCGCCGGAAGTGACGGGAAAGTTGGTCGAGGTGCAGACGCCGGTGACGCACACGGTCCCATCGGACCGAACCGACGCCCCGTAGGCGACGTCGCTCCCGCTTCCGCCGAGGTAGCTGCCGTAGACCAAGCCGCCGCTGGGAGAGATCTCGACGATGTAGCCGTCGTAGACATTGGAGCCGCCCCCCCACGTCGTCTGGAACGCCCCGCTGGAGACGGGGAAGTCGGTGGAGGTCGTAGCGCCCACGGCGTACGTGTTTCCGTTTCCGTCGACCCCCACCCCGTATCCGTCGTCAACTCCCCCCCCGCCGAGCATGGTGGAGAAGATGTAGGTGGAGCCGGTCGAGTTCAGTCGGGTCACGAACGCGTCCTTGACTCCCTTGAGCGTTCTACTGAGGGCGTTGGATGTGGTGGGGAAGTCAGGCGAGGCGGTGGGCCCCGTGATCGTGGGCTCATCGTTCCCGTCGAGGACCAGTGCTCGCACCTGCTCGGTGCCGCTGTTGGAGCCCAGGTAGGTGGAGTAGACGAGCCCGGTACCGGTCGCGTTGAGCTTGGTGACGAATCCGTCCGACCCGTCGAGGAGCCCGGGCGTGCGCGAGAACTTGACGACGCCCGAGGTGGTCGGGAAGTCCGTCGAGCCCGTGCTGCCGCCGACCGTCGCCTGGCCAGCCGAATTCACCGCGATCGCCGTGCCCTTGTCGTCGCTCAGGCCACCCAGGTAGGTCGAGTAGGCCAGCATGTCGCCGTCGGGCCCGAGCTTGGTCACGAACGCATCGTAGGTCCCGCTCATCCCGATCTGGGTTCGGAATGCACCCGTGGTGACGGGGAAGTCGTTCGAGAGTGTCTCTCCCGTGATGTACACGTTGCCATTGCCGTCCACCGCCACGGCGCGGCCGGCGTCCCAGGCCGAACCGCCGAGGTAGGTCGACCACACCATCGATCCGTCGCTGCGCAACTTGGTGACGATCACATCGTCGTCGGCGTGTTTGGTTCCCTGATACGCACCGGCCGTCGTGGGATAGTCGGCCGAAGACGCGTAGCCGACCAGGAAGGACTCCCCGCTCGAGTTCGTGGTCACCGCCACCTGGCAATCCGCTCCGGTGCCACCGAGGAAGGTGGACCACATCATGCCTGGATCCACCACGAGCGGACGGCTTCGATCGTAGGCCGCCGCCCAGAACCCGATCTCCTGCCTCGAGACGATGCGATAGCCTCCGGCCACGGACACGCGCCCGTCGGAGCGTTCCTGGTAGAGCACGGGGGCCGCCTCGGCGATGGTGCCGGCCGCCGTCTGGATCGCCAGCCGTCCGTCCCGTCCGATCGAGAGGCTCCGCGCGCCTCGGTAGCGCAGCACCGCGTGCGACAGGTCCGCGCCCGGAGCCAGCACCAGATCGTACTCGAGATGCCCCGCTTGAACGCGATAGACCAGGTCTGCGCCTGGAGCTACGCCGGAATAGCGCACCTCTCGATAGGCCTGAGCCCCGCTGCTCCAGCGAGTCTCGTCATTCCCCACGAAGACGTTGACACGCGAGGCTTCGGGCTCCAGCGCCTGGAGCCTCGGACGAGCCGGAGCCGCGGGGAAGTCGACGCGCAACACGGCGCCCAACGAGTTCCCGGTGCGGAGCAAAACGCTGGTGGGCTCGAAGAACACCGCCGAGCCGTGGCCGACGGCGTAGAAGCGAGCCGGACCGTGGACCTGGCCTCTGTTCGAAAGGAAGCTCTGAACCTCGAGCGGCGAGCCCGTGATGGTGGGCACGGATCCGACCGCGCCCGAGGATCGGGCCAAGACGACCAAGGGCATCGCGAAAAGCAATCCCATGCGGATTCTCGACATGAGGACCTCGATGCGGCGCGGGGTACATGCGCGGCCGGCAAATCGGCTCGCACGAGCCACGAGCCCCACAGCAAATCTCGCTCCGGCCGTGGAGCGCCCCCATCGTGAGTACATTGGCCTCCCTGGCCCCGCGCCGGCCTCGAGTCGTGCAGGAATTCATTGCCGGCGTGGCATTGCGCCCGACCTCCCGGTCGGGCCGACGCTCTGCGTGTGCTCGCGCCGCGGTCCGTGATCGAGACGGACCCACCGTGTTGGGCGCGGGGTTTCTTCGAACGTTTCGCGGGGAGCGAAGAATCAGTCGGGGAGCGAAGAATCAGGAGAGATCAGTAGGAAACCGCATCGGCGCCCATCGTGTCGAGGCGCGACGGGGTGCCGGCTCGCTCCGTGGGCCCGCGTCACGTCGCCGCCGGGCGCGCCACGTTCTCCCTCCGCGGAGGTGGCGAGGCGGCGACGCGCGTGGCCTGCTCGAGTACCGCCACCGAGTCGGCTCTCCCCCGCTTCCAGGCCGCCTCGGCCCGATAGAGAGCGTCCAGCATACGGGCGAGATCACGCGGCGAGGCGCGACGGCGCAATGCGTCGCTCGCTTCGCGATGGCGCGCCCAACCGCCGAGAGCTCCTCCCACCAGGTTCGAAAGCGCGAACAGCAGCGTCCCCTCGCTCGCCCCGGCCGCGAGCACGCGGCCCAAACGCTGGGCCGCCAGCGCCGGCTGCCCCAGGGCCACCGCCGCCAAGTACTCGGCCAGGTCGGCGCCCGCCACCGGACGAAGCGAAGCCGCGAGATCGGGTTCGGTGATCCGGCCCCCGGCCCCCACCCATGTGAAGAGCTTCTCCAGCTCGTTGAAGAACACGGCCGGGTCGCCCTCGCAGGCGTCGACCAGTTGCTCGAGCACGGCGCGTTCGACGGCGACCCGCTCGCGGGCCGCGCGCCGCTCTCCCCACGCGAACAAGTCGCGGCGCGTGGGCGGTGTTGCCGACGTGATCACCTGGCAGGCGGTCCGAAGCGGCTCGAGCGATTTCCGTGGCGCCTCGGAGGCCCGCTCGACCAGCACCAGCGACGAGCTGCCCGCCGGACGGGCCAGCCCTTCGGCGAGAGCGGCGACCTTGCGCTCGCTACGGCCCAGGTCCTCGACGTCGAGCACGATCGAGAGTTCGCGCGGCGTGAACAGCGAGGCGCCGTGGAAGGTCGCCAGGATCTCGTCCACTCCCGACTCCGCGGCGCGAAACACGCGCGCGGCCGGGGCCTCGGGGCAACCTTCCGCCCACCGGTGACGTAGCTCCACCAGCAGGGCGGCCTTGATCGACTCCTCCGGCCCCTCCAGGTAGAGGGTGGCCGGCACCTCACGGTCGATCCAGGCGAGCAGCTCGCGCGCGGTCAGCCGCGTCGCGCCGCTACCAGCCTTCGACGGTACGGCTGATGATTTCGTCCGCGATCTTTTCGATGGCCTCTTTGCGTCCATCGATCTCCGTTCGAGCCCGTTGCCCGGGCACGTCGACGACGAAGTAGTTGGCCGTCTTGACCAGATTCTCGTCGCTCCACAACTCGCGGTTCTTCACCTGGTCCTTGAGCGTCACCGCTACCCCCACCGTCACGCGATACTCCTCGGCGGACGTGCCGGTGGAGAAGCCGAACACGGTGTTGCGGTAGAGCACCACCTTGCCGCGCAGCACCGCGTTGGCCGATCGCTCGTCGACCACCCTCAAGTGGTTGTCGGTGACGAAGCGGGCGATCACGGCATTCGTGACGTCCTGCTCGAGCGTGTACTCGGTCGTCTGATTCTCGAATACCGGGATGGCGATCGTCTTGAGATGGGTGGGAAGGAGTGCGGGGCTGGTGGTGTAGCCACACGAAGCCGCGAGGGCCGCCACGACGAGAGCGGCGGCCCTGGACCGCGGGCTAAGCCGCCTGCGTGCGATCGTGTGCGTTCGGGGACTCCGGCTCGAGCTGAAACAGTTTCATGCGGTAGCGCAGCTTGTCGCGCTTGAGCTGGAGCAGCTCGGCAGTGCGACTCTGATTCCAGTTGGTAGCATACGACACCTTGAGAATCAAGGCGCGCTCGAGATTCTCGACCAGCGTCTCGAACGGGATCCCGACCTCGGGAACGGGCGTGGTGAGGTATTCGTCGATGCGCTGGCCGGGCGTTGGCTCGGCGGCCGCGCGCGCGCGCGAGGACAGCTTGAGGTGGTGCGGCTCGAGCAACTCCCCGTTCTCGAGCAGCACCGTGCGCTCGAACAGGTTGCGCAGCTCGCGGATGTTGCCGGGCCACGGATACTCGAGCAGGACGCGCGCGGCGGTGGGCGCGATGTCGCGAAACGGCTTCTTGAACTGTTTCGAGAAGCGCTCCATGAAGAGCCGCGCCAGCGGCAGGATGTCGTCCCTACGGTCGCGCAGCGGCGGGACCCACAGCGGCACCACTTTGAGGCGGTAGTAGAGGTCCTCGCGGAACCCTCCCTCCTTCACCATGCGCTCGAGATCCTGGTTGGTGGCCGAGATGACGCGCAGGTTGACGGTGATGTCCTTGGTCCCCCCCACGCGCTTGAAGGTGCGACGCTCCAGCACCCGCAACAGCTTGACCTGAAGCATCGGGCTCATCTCCCCGATCTCGTCCAGGAACAGCGTGCCGCCGTTCGCCAGCTCCATCAGGCCGAGCTTCTGCATCCGCGCGTCGGTGAACGCGCCCTTCTCGTGCCCGAACAGCTCGCTCTCGAGCAGCTCGCGCGGGATCGCCGCGCAGTTGATCTCGACGAAGGGCTTGTCGTGTCGCGAGCTCATGCGGTGGATGAGGTTGGCGAAATACTCCTTACCGGTGCCGCTCTCGCCCTCGATCAGCACGCTGGTGGTGTCGCCGCGCGCCACCTGCTCGGCGATCGCGTAGGCCTCCTGCATGCTGGGGCTCGACGAGTGCAGGAAGTCCTCGTCGGCGAACGCCTGATGGCGCAGGCGGCGCAGCTCGATCCACAGCTTCTGTGACTCGAGCCCACGTTGCACCAGGGCGATCAGCTCCTCGTTCTGGAACGGCTTCTTGACGAACCAGAACGCCCCGGCGCTCATCGCCTCCACCGCCGTCTCGAGCTCGCCGAAGGCGGTCATGAGAATCACCGCCACCTCCGGCTGCACACGCTTGATCTCTCGCAGCAGCTCGAGCCCGGTCCCGTCCGGGAGCTTGAGATCGAGCAGCGCCAGGTCCGGCATGTCCTTCTCGAGCGCTTGCCGCGCCTCGCGGACCGAGGCGATCGTCTGCACCTGGTAGCCTTCGTCCTCGAGCGCCTTGCTCACGAAGTGCCGGATCGAGTCCTGGTCGTCCACCACCAGGATGTTGGCCTTGCTCATGACGTCCCTCCATTGGATTCGAGCGGCAGCTCCAGGCTGAAGGTCGTGCCGCGTCCTGGTTCGCTTTGCACGGTGAGCGTTCCTCCGTGTCGTTTGACGATGTCGTGGCAGATGTAGAGGCCGAGCCCGGTGCCTCCCGGCTTGGTGGTGAAGAAGGGCTCGAAGATGGTCTTTTGGTGCTCGGGGTCGATGCCGCAGCCCTGGTCGCGCACCCGAGCCACGACTCCACCGCCGCGGCCACGACGGCCGCGACGGCCGTCCGGTAAGACGGTGATGCGAATCGTCGTACCCGGCCGCGAGGCCTCGGCCGCGTTCTTGACCAGGTTGATGAACACTTGTTGGATCTGGTCCGAGTCATAGGGCACCGCGGGCGTCATCGGCGCCACCTCGACCGCGGCGGTGACGCCGCGCTCCGCGAGCACCGCCTCGAGCGACTGGAGCGCGCGCCGCGCCGCGTCCTCGATCGGCGCGGCGCGGGCCTGCAGCTGGCGCGGGTGGGTGATGTCGAACAGGTCCTGGACGATCGAGTCGAGGCGCCGGATCTCGCTCAAAATGAACTCCAAGTTCTCGGCCTGCGGCGCGTCGTCCGCGATCGACCGCGCCAGATACTGGACGCCGGCGGCGATTCCGGTGAGCGGGTTGCGGATCTCGTGGGCCACGCTCGAGGTGAAGCGGCCCAGCGCGGCGAGCCGATCCTGCGACCGCGCGTGCTCCTCGGCTCGTTTGAGCGGCGTCAAGTCGACGAAGGTGGCGATCGCGCCGTACACGCTGCGGCGCTCGTTGCGGAGCAGTGAGGTCGTGAGCCCGACCGGGATCGGAGCTCCGTCCTTGGTGTGGAGCAAGGTCTCCTCGCGCAATACCTCACGGCCGCGCTCGAGCGTGCCGCGCAGCAACGTCTCGGCTTCCGATCCACACAGGATGCCGAACGGCTTGCCCGACACCTCGGCTTCGCGAAAGCCGAGCAGCTCCTGGGCGGCGCGATTGAAGGTGAGAATCTCGCCCTTCATGCTCACCACCACCAGCGCGCTCGCCATGCTGTCGAGCACGTGCAGGCGGAAGCGTTCGCTACGGCGCAGCTCGTAGTAGAGCCGAGCGTTCTCGACGATCGGCGCCACCGAATGGGCGATCGACTCGAGCAGCGTCACATCCGCCGGGCCGAGCGAGACGTCGGTCGAAGGCCGCGCCATGCCGATCACGCCCAGGATCGGCATGAACTCGCAGGCAAGGCAGTTCCCCTGGCGCTCGTCGCGATCGACCGCCCAGCCCTCGGCGGCCGCCCCCGGGGGCGGCGCCAGCAGCGATACATCCCCCAGGATGCACCGTGCCCCACACAGCTCATGGGGCTCGGGGAGCCCCGAGTAGCTGCGCTGCAGCGGCACACAGGCGATGGATCCGATCCCTCCCAGCACGTCGTGCAAGGCGTGGCCGTCGGGCAACAGCAGCGAGGGATGGCGTTCCGGATCCCGCAGCAGGACGGTGCGGTTGAGCCACAGCGAGCGCGTCACCCCGCCTCGGTCTCCGAGCAGCGGTAGCTCGAGCCGGAAGGTGCGCTCCCCCTCCCCCACGCCGTGGGTCCAAGTGCCCGCGAGCGTGCCCCGCTCGCGATCGACCAAGAGCAAGAATGCATCCCCGAAGCCGAAGGCGCGCGCCAGATACCGGGTCACCGTGCGCGTGGTCTCACTGGCGTCGGTGGCGGTCACCATGCTGCTCGCCACCTCGCGCAGCGAAACCAGCTGCACGTTGGTCTCGATCAACCGGCGATGGCTGCGCTCGAGCTCGTCGACCAGCTCCGCCGTGGTGCGCATCCAATCCGACGGGTCACCGGGGTCGATCGGGCCACGCTGCGACGACTCGGAGAGGCCCCGCACGTCGTCGATGCGGCGCAGCAGGTCGCGCACCTCTTCGCGGTGCGATTGGCTCATCGTTCCACTTCTCGGGCGCCGGCCGATAGGGGCTTGGGCCGGACGGGCTGAGTCGCTCGGGGGCGCGGGCCGCACCGGGCGGGGGTGCGGCGCCGCGACCGTCTCGGGTCGATTGTCTACACCGGGTCCGTGAAGTCGCGCACGGCGGCCGCGACGTAACGGATCTGCTCCTCCGTCAGCTCGGGGTAGATCGGCAGCGCCAGCACCTCGCGGGCAGCCTCTTCGGACTCGCGCATGTCGCCGGCACGGTAGCCGAGCGGCGCAAAGCACTCCTGCAGGTGCAACGGCACCGGGTAGTAGATTTCGCTGCCGATGCCGCGCTCGGTCAGGTGCGCGCGCAAGCCGTCGCGATCGCGGACGCGGATCACGTACTGGTTGTAAATGTGACGGGTGCGCGGATCGTGGTAGGGCCGGACCAGATGGGCGCCCTCGAACAGGCGGTCGTAGAGGGCGGCATTGCGCGCCCGCGCCTCGCTCCAGCGGTCGAGGTGGCGCAGCTTGACGCGAAGGATCGCCGCCTGGATCGCGTCGAGCCGCGAATTGGTCCCGATTATCGCGTGGTGGTACTTGGGCTTCGAGCCATGCTCGCGCAACAGTCGCAATCGCTCGGCGCGCGCCGCGTCGTTCGCGGTCACCATGCCGCCATCTCCCGCGCCGCCGAGGTTCTTGGAAGGGAAGAACGAGAAGCAGCCGAAGTCGCCGACCGAGCCGGCCCGCCGTCCCTCCCACTCCGAGCCGATCGCCTGCGCCGCGTCCTCGATCAGCCACAGCTGATGCTTGTCGCACACCGCCTGGACCGCGGTGAGGTCGCAGCACTGGCCGAACAGATGGACCGGCATCACTGCCTTGGTTGCCGGCGTGATCGCGGCCTCCAGGCGGTGCGGGTCGAGATTGAAGGCGCGCGGGTCGATGTCGACGAATACCGGCCGCGCGCCGACGTTGGCGATGGTTCCGGCGCTGGCGAAGAACGAGAACGCGCTCGTCACCACTTCGTCCCCGGGCCCGATGTCGAGCACCCGCAATGCCAGCAGCAACGCATCGGTGCCCGACGCGCATCCGATCGCGTGCGCCGAGCGGCAGTAGCGGGCCACCTCCTCCTCGAGCCCGGCCACTTCGGGCCCCCCGATGAACCGCGTGCTCTCGAGCACCCGGTGCACCGCCTGATCCAGCTCGGCCTTGATGTCCGCGTACTGGGCCCTGAGATCCAGCAACGGCACCGACATCGCGGTCTTCACCGGCATCGCCCGCTCCCCCGTTTACGCGTCCGTCCAGCCTTGGTTCTCGAGCAGCTGCTCCGCGGGAACCGCGCGCAGCGGGCGGGCCGGCTGCCCCATCACCACGGTGCGCGCGGGAACGTCCCGGGTCACGACCGATCCGGCCGCCACGAGTCCGTCCTCGCCCACCGTCACACCGGGGAGCAACACCGCTCCGGCTCCGACCCGGCCACCGCGCCGCACCGTCACGCCCTTGAAATGCTTGAATCGCTCGGCCGTGCGGCCGACGAAGTTGTCGTTCGATGTCACGACGCCGGGGGCGATGAACACGCGATCCTCGAGGGTCGAGTAGGCGGTGATGTAACACTCGCTTTCGAGCTTGCAATAGCGGCCGATCGTGCACGCGTTCTCGATCGTGACGCCCCGGCCGACGATGGTGCCGCGTCCGATCGTGACCTGTTCGCGCACCGTGCACAGGTCCGCGAGCAGCACCTTCTCGGCGATCGACGCCCCGCGGTAGAGCACCACGCCGCTGCCCACGATGCCGAGATCACCGAGCGCGAGCGGCGGCAGCTCCTGGTCGCGCGTTACCGCCGAGTTGGCGGCGCGCATCGGCCGCTTGCCGAGGCTCGAGTGGTCGTCGATCCGCACCTGGTTGCCGATCCGGGTGTCCGCGTGGAGCACCACACCATGCCCGATGCGACAGCCGGCGCCGACGCGCACGTTTTCGCCGACCACGCAGGCTTCGCCCACGGTGGTGCCTTCACCCAGGACGGCGGTCGGATGGATCGAAGAGAGGGTCATCCCACCCTCGCGGGCTGGACGAGCGGGACCGGGACGCCGCCGGATTCGAGCGACGCCTGGGCGGCTGCCAACACCTTCACGACCGCCAAGCCGTTCGCGCCGCCGGTGAGCGGTGCGGCGCGGTCGCGCACCCGGTCCACGAAGTGCTGGCACTCGAGGCGCAGCGGCTCCTGCAACGAGATCCGAGGAATCAGGATGTCCCCACTGCGCACCGTGAGGGCGTCGCCGTAGCTCACGATTTGTCCGCCGCGGTCCACGCCCTTGTCGTACACCTTGATCTTCTCGCTCGCTTCCATGTCGTCGAACACGACCATCTTGCGGCTTCCCACCACGGTGAACTTGCGGAGCTTGTGGGGATCGAGCCACGAGACGTGCACGTGGGCCATCCGACCGTCCGCGAAGCGAAGATGGAGGAACACCACGTCCTCGACGTTGCCCTGGAGGTACGCCGAGCCGCGGGCCGCGACGTCGACCGGCTCCGCCTCGAACAGATGGAGGATCACCGAGAGATCGTGCGGCGCGAAGCTCCACAGCGCGTTCTCGTCCTTGCGCACCTTGCCCAGGTTCACGCGCTGCGAGTAGATGTAGTAGAGGTCGCCGAGATCGCCGCGCTGCACCATCTCCTTGAGGGCGCGCACGCCGGGGTGGTACAGCAGCAAGTGCCCCACCATGAGGACGCGACGCGAGTCGCGCGCGATCCGCACCAGCTCCTCCGCGTGATCCACGCGTAGGGCGAGCGGCTTCTCGACGAACACGTCCTTGCCGGCTTCCAGTGCGGCCTTGACCAGCGCGTAGTGCTGTGCCGCCGAGGCGGCGACGACCACCGCCTGGACGTCCGCCGCGGCCAGCAGATCTTCGATCCGCGTCGTCGCGCGCGCCTGCGGAAACCGCGCCGCGGCCTGCGAAAGCCGCTCGCGGTCCGTATCGCAGAGCGCCATCAGGCGCGCGTCCCGCAGCGAGGCGAAGTTGCGCACCAGGTTTGCGCCCCAATCGCCGGTCCCGACCACCCCGAGACCCAACGGCTCCGTCACGCGCCATCTCCTCGTTGCCGACCACAACAATGAACCCGGACGCGCGCCGCGCCCGGGCAAAACGAACTCTATCAGCCGATTCGGGGCCGGTCAACCGCGGCCCGCGGCCCGCGCGGAGGCGTTCGCGACCACGGCCGCCGATCACGCCGCCACGCGGCCCACCGGCTCCACGCGGTTCCGCCCTCGCTGCTTGGCCACGTAAAGCGCGCGGTCGGCCACCTCGAGCAAACCGCTCGCCGAGTCCTCGGTGGATGGGAAGCTTGCCACGCCCAGGCTGATCGTGATTTCCCCCTTCGCGGCGAGCGGGAACGTCTGATCGGCCACCGCGGCGCGCAGTCGCTCGGCCGCAGCAAACGCTCCACTCTCGCCGGTCTGGGGCAGGATGATCGTGAACTCGTCGCCTCCGTACTTGGCCACGAGATCCCACGAGCGCACCTGGGCGGCGAGCACGCGGGCGATCTCGCGCAGCAGGAAGCTGCCGCGCAGATGCCCGTGCCTGTCGTTGTACCCCTTCAGATTGTCGACGTCGATCATGATGATCGACAGGTCTTGCTTGAACCGACTCGCGCGCTTGATCTCGCGCCGCAACGCGGCCTTGAGGAAGCGAAAGTTGTAGACCTGCGTCAGGTCGTCCGTGACCGCGAGTCGCTCGACGCTTTCGGCGAGGCGCAGGTTCTCGAGCGCCATCGCGGTCCAAGCGCCGAGCAGCGTCATGACCCGCATGTCCTCGGCGATGAACTCGGGCGCTCCGCGCTGCCGGTAGGCGCCGAGATGGCCGGCCTCGCCTTCCTTGAGCCGTAGCGGCACGATCAGGGCGGGCCCCGCGAGTCCGGGGAAACGGTCGGTGGGTCCGATGCGCTCGTCGGTCTCCGCCTCGGCGATCATGAGCGGCTGGCCACGCCTCAGGAAGGCCGAGAGGCCCTCGTGCCCTTCCACCCCACGCTCGGTCTCCTCCGGGTGCAGCATGTCGCGCTGCAACAGGAAGCGATGGAGCTGGCGGCCGCGTTGGATCAGCGCGGCGGCTCCGGCCGCATCGACCAGTCGCGATGCGAAGCGTAGCGCGGTGCCGATCAGCTCGGGCCGAGTACGGGCCACGGCCGGGCCGGAAAGGTCGAGCAAGGACTCCAGCGCGCGCTCTCGAGACAGGATTGCCATGCGAGGTTCCCCGGATGGTGGGCGGAAATCCGCGCTTGGTACACGCAACCCGTATGCCAGGGGCCGCTTGGGGTTACGACCCCCGAGGTGGCTCGTCCCCACGCAGGATGAGAAGCGCGGCCCGGACCGCGAATGCCACCGCGGCGAGTCCGCCGAGCGCCCACCCCACGTGTCGCAGCCACGAAGCCAATGGCATGGCGTCGGACGACTTGGCGAAGAGCCAAGATCCGTAGGCCAGCGCCAGCGCCAGAATGAATGAGAGCCCAGCCTGAGCCCGGCTCCACAGACGCCATTCTTGCGCCACCTCCCCTTCCCCTGTCTTGAGGGGCCGCGGAGCTCGGGCGCCCGGCCGTGCGTCCTGCACGGCCGGTGGGGCAACGGACGCAATTTGACCGGCAGCCCGGCCGCGCCGGGCGACCCACAGCCGGGCCGCCCCGAGCAGGAACACGCGACGATCGAGGAGCACGAAGCCCGCGTGAGCGAGCTCCCGCTCGAACTGTGGACCGGCGCCGAACTCGAAGATCGAGCGGCTCAGGTACGCATACGCCGAGGGATCGCGCGACAGCCTTCCCAAGAATGGAACGACGCGCCTGAGATAGAGCGCGTGGAACCGGGCCATCGGCCCGCCGGCAGGGGCGGTGGCCTCGAGCACCGCCAGGGCCCCGCCCGCGCGAAGCACGCGCCCGATCTCGGCCAATGCGTCGCCCAGCGGACGCAGGTTGCGCGCTCCGAAGGCAATCGTGACGGCGTCGAGAGAGGAGTCGCGAAACGGCAGGCGGAAGCCATCCGCGCACAAAAGGCGCGCCGCCCAGCCGCGCGGGCGCTGGTGTGCGGCGGCGAGCTCGAGCATGGCGAAGCTGACGTCCACGCCCAGCACCAGGCGCCCTGGGCGGCGCAGGCCCGCGAGTGAAGCACCGCTGCCAGTACACAGGTCGAGCACCGCGTGCGCATCTTCGGGGATGGCGCGCGCCAAAACGCGGCGCCACGCGCGATCTCGTCCCAACGACATCCATTGGTTCAGGAGGTCGTAGCGGTCCGACACCTGGTCGAACATGCCGCCCAGCTCGCGCGCCGCGTGGGGAGCGAAGCGACCGGATGGGCCATGGGGCTCACCCATCGCGAACCCCTGGCCGGCAAGGCCAGGGAGGCAGGAGACGGTGGTGCGCCCGACAGGAATCGAACCTGTAACCTTTAGCTCCGGAGGCTAACGCTCTATCCAATTGAGCTACGGGCGCAGGCGACCCGCGTTTATAGCACAGGGCGCGGCGAGCGTCACGGAAGGCGGCGAGAACGAGTACGCGACGGACTCCCGCCATCCTTCCCGGGCCGCGCCAGGGAGCCCGAGTCACGAGCGCCCCGCCCCGCGCACCCGCAGCACCTCCTCCACGTCCTTGTCTCCGCGACCCGAGAGACCGACGACGACGTTCCTCTCGCGTCCGAGCGTCTTGCCTTCGCGCAGCACCCAAGCCAGCGCGTGCGCGGTCTCGAGCGCCGGCAGGATCCCCTCGAGCCGTGACAGGGCCTCGAACGCATCGAGCGCCTCGGCGTCGGTTGCGTGCGTGTACTCGACCATCCCTTGATCGCGCAGCCAGGCATGCTCGGGCCCGAGCGCGGGATAGTCGAGGCCGGCCGAGACGGAATGGGTCTCGCGGATCATTCCGCGCTCGTCTTGGAGTACCAGAGTACGGGTGCCATGGAGCACCCCCACGGTCGGCTCGGCCGTGCGGCTGGCGTGTCGCCCGGAAGCGATGCCGAGCCCCCCGGCTTCGACTCCCACCTTGCGCACCGACGGCTCGTCGAGGAACGCATGGAACAGGCCGATCGCGTTGCTGCCGCCGCCCACGCACGCCACCAGGACGTCGGCGAGCCCTCCCACGGTGCCGGCGAATTGCGCGCGCGCCTCGACCCCGATCACGCGCTGGAAGTCACGAACCAGGGTGGGAAAAGGGTGAGGCCCGAGCACCGAGCCCAGCACGTAGTGGGTGTCGTCGACGCGCGTCACCCAGTCGCGCAGCGCCTCGTTGATCGCGTCCTTGAGGGTACGGCTTCCCGACTCCACCTCGCGCACCTCGGCGCCGAGCAGCTGCATGCGTTGGACGTTCAGATGCTGGCGGCGCGCATCCTCGACCCCCATGTAGATCGTGCAGGTGAGCCCGCAGCGTGCCGCGGCCGCCGCGGTGGCCACGCCGTGCTGGCCTGCGCCGGTTTCGGCGATCACGCGCGGCTTGCCCATGCGACGCGCCAGCAGGCATTGGCCGATCGTGTTGTTGATCTTGTGGGCGCCGGTGTGCAGCAGGTCCTCGCGCTTGAGGAACACGCGGGTGTGCGCGGCCTTGGAGAACTGCGGCGCGAACACGAGCGGTGACGGACGGCCGGCGAAGTCGCGCAGGGCTTGCTCCAGGTCCGATGCGAAGGCGGGGTCCGAGCGCGCGCGCGCGTACTCCGCCGCCAACTGGTCCAGGGCGTGCACCAGGGTCTCGGGCACGAAGCGCCCCCCGTAGGGCCCGAAGTGCCCGGTTGCGTCGGGCGAGGAACGCACCTCAGGCGCCGTCACGGTGCTCGTCCTCCCAGCGCCGCACGGCAGCGACGAAGCGCCGCACCTTGTGCGGATCCTTGATCCCAGGAGCCACTTCGAGCCGCGACGAAGCGTCGACGCCGAATGGTCGCACCTCGGAGAGAGCCTCCCCCACGCACGCATCGTCGAGCCCACCGGCGAGCAGCACTTCGCGGGTGGCCGCCACGACGCGCGCGGTCTCCCACGGCAGGCGCTCTCCGGTGCCGCCCGCGAGCGCAGAGTGCGCGGCATCCAACAGGACGAGGGGCCCGAGCGGCGGCAGTGTCTCGCGCAGCGAGCCATCGCGCTCGACCCCGACCGCCATCGTCACCGGCAGCGGGAAGTCCGTGGGCCAGGCGAGCGGATCGACCCGATGGAGCTGCACGCGGTCGGCCCGCGCCTGCCGCGCGAGGGTCGCCGCCTCCTCGGGCGTGGGCGATACGAGCACCGCCACGATCGTCGCCCCGGGCAGCGACGCCGCGATCGCGGCCACCCGCTCGGGCTCGACGCGGCGCGCGGTATCTCCCGTGAGCACGAAGCCCAGCCAGTCGGCCCCGGCGTCGCGTGCCGCGCGGGCGTCCTCGAGCCGGGTCAAGCCGCACACCTTGACCACGGTGCGCCGGCTCTTAGCCGCCGGATCCACGTCAGCCTCGGGCGGCGGCCGAGAGCGTGCGCAGGACGGCCCCGGGGTCGGGGCTCGTCATGAACACCTCCCCCATCAGCACGGCGTCGCAGCGGGTCGAGCGCAGGCGCTCGAGGTCCGAGGCGGTGGAGATGCCGCTCTCGGCGACCGCGCAGACCAGCGGCGGAACCTCGGGCAGCAGCCGCAGCGATAACTCCGGGTCCAGCTCGAAGGTGCGGAGGTCACGGTGATTGATGCCCACCAGCGTGGCGCCTGCGCGCAGCGACCGCTTGAGCTCGTCCGGGTCGTGGACCTCGACCAGGCAGTCGAGCCCGAGCAGGCGCGCCTCGGTGATCAGGCGCTGGGTCTGGACCTCCGACAGCAGCGCCGCCAGGAGCAGCACGCCGTCGGCCCCGCGCGTGGCCGCGTCGAGCAGTTGATACGAGTCGAGCACGAAGTCCTTGACCAGGATCGGCAGCGACACGGCCGCCCGCACCGCGTCCACCCACGTGAGCTCCCCTTGGAAGTGATCGGGCTCGGTGACGATCGAGATCGCGGCCGCGCCGCCTGCTTCGTAGGCGCGCGCGATCGCCACCGGATCCAGATCCGCGCGCAGGATGCCCTTGGAGGGCGAGGCGCGCTTGATCTCGCACAGCAACTTGAGCGGCGCCGTGCGCGGGGCACGACGCAGCGCCCGCTCGAGGCGCCCGTCCGGCGGCGCCGGCCCCAGGCGCCCGCGCAGCACGTGCCCCGGCGTGCGTGCGGCCAGCTCCGCGATGCGCCGCCTACGGTCGCCGGCGATGCGCGTCAGGAAGTCCAAGGGTGGGGCCGCCATGCTATCCCCGGAACGCCGCCAGATCCGCGAGCTTCGCGGCCGCCTCGCCGCTGTCGATCGCACGCCGTGCACGGCTCAGCCCATCTTCCAAGTCCTTCGCCACCCCTGCGACGAGCAGCGCGGCCGCCGCGTTGAGAGCCACGATGTCGCGTCCGGCGCCGGCTTCGCCCGAAAGGATCGCTCGGATGCGGGCGGCGTTCTCGGCCGCCGCGCCCCCGCCGATGCCGGCGCGGTCGCTCCCACCGAGGCCGAGGCGCTTGGGGTTCACGTCGAACTCGCGAATCGTTCCATGGGCAAGCTCGGCGACATGGCTGTCCGCGAACAGCGTGAGCTCGTCGAGCCCGTCGCGGCCATGCACCACCCAGGCACGCTCGCTCCCCAGGCGCTGCAGCACCTCGGCCATCGGCCGCACCAGCGAATCGGCGTACACGCCGAGCAGCTGCCGCGTGGCGCCGGCCGGGTTGGTCAACGGGCCGAGGATGTTGAACACGGTGCGCACGCCCAGCTCGCGCCGGGGGGCCGCGGCGTGTTGGAGCGCGGCGTGGAAATGCGGAGCGAAGAGGAAGGTGATCCCGAGAGCGTCGAGCGAGCGCGCCGCGTCCTCGGGGGTGAGGTCGATGGACACCCCGAGCGACTCCAACACGTCGGCGCTGCCGGTGCGGCTCGACACCGCGCGGTTGCCATGCTTCGCCACCGCCACGCCGCAGGCTGCCGTGACGATCGCCACCGTGGTCGAGATGTTGAACGTGCCGGCGTTGTCGCCGCCGGTACCACAGGTGTCGAGCAGCGGCTGGCGCCGGGTGCGGATCGGCGGCACCCGGCGCCGCATCGCCTCGGCCATCCCGGCGATCTCCTCAGGCATTTCCCCCTTCATGCGCAGCGCCACCACCAGGCCTGCGATTTGAGCCGGAGTGGCCTCGCCGGCCAGCACTTGGTCCATCGCCGCGCACGCCTGCTCCCGGGACAGGGGTTGGCGCTCGACCACGTGTGCAATCGCGGTGCGGATCATCGCGCGGCCTCGCGGTGCTGGCGGCACAGCACCAGGAAGTTCTCCATCAGCTTGGGGCCAACGCGCGTCAGCACCGACTCGGGGTGGAACTGGACGCCCCAGGTCTCGTGGTCGCGATGCTTGAGCCCCATGATCTCGCCCTCCGGAGTCCAGGCCGTGAGCTGGAGAGTCTCGGGCAGCGATTCGCGCTCGACGATCAGCGAGTGGTAGCGCGTGGCCTCGAAGGGGTTGTCGAGGCCCGCGAAGAGCCCGCGCCCCTTGTGGAGAATCGGGCTGGTCTTGCCGTGCATCAGACGGCCGGCGCGTACGACGCGGGCGCCGTAGACTTCGCCCAGCGCTTGATGACCGAGGCACACGCCCAGCACCGGCACCCGTCCCCCGAGCTTGCGGATCGCGGCCTCCGAGATTCCGGCATCACGCGGCTCGCCCGGCCCCGGCGAGATCACCAGCCCTTCGAGCGGCTTGGCCGCGAGCGCGTCGGCGGTGATCGCGTCGTTGCGGAACACCTCGATCTCGGCCCCCAAGCTTCCCAGGCACTGGACCAGGTTGTAGGTGAACGAGTCGTAGTTGTCGAGAACCGCGATCACGTCTGCCCCTGCTCGGCGCGCTGCACCGCCAGCCACAGGGCGCGCCCCTTGCTCAACGTCTCCTGCCATTCGCGCTCAGGCTCCGAGTCGGCCACCACGCCCGCGCCCACTCCCCAGTGCGCGCGGCCATCCGCGTACACCAGCGTGCGGATCGCGATGCACAGGTCGAGGTTTCCGTGGTAATCGAAGTGCCCCACCGCCCCGGCGTACACGCCTCGCCGCACCGGCTCGAGATCGTCGATGATCTCCATCGCCCGCACCTTGGGCGCCCCCGAAACGGTGCCCGCGGGGAAGCAGGCGCGCACGATGTCGAGCGGCTCCAGCCGCGGCAGCAGGCGCCCGCGCACGTTCGACACCAAGTGCATGACCTGCGAATAGCGCTCGACCGCCATGTATTCGTTGGTCTCCACCGACCCGTACTCGGCCACCCGGCCGACATCGTTGCGTCCCAGGTCCACCAGCATCACGTGCTCGGCGCGTTCCTTTTCGCTCGCCTTGAGTTCCCCTTCCAGCGCACGGTCCTCCTCGGGGGTGCGGCCGCGCGGCCTGGTGCCCGCGATCGGGCGCACCTCGACGGTGCTGTCGGTGCGTCGCACCAACACTTCGGGCGACGAGCCGACCAGCGCGAGCGAGCCGAGCTTGAGAAAGTACATGTAAGGCGACGGGTTCGTCACCCGCAGCGCCCGGTAGGCCTCGAAGGCCGGGCGGCTCACCGGCGCGCTCATGCGGTGGCTCAGGACCACCTGGAAGATGTCGCCGGCGCGGATGCGTTCCTTGGCATGGTCGACTGCCTCGAGGTACTGCTCGCGGGTCGCGGTCGAGGTGGCTTCCGCGAGACCGGAGGCTGGGCTCGCTTCCTGCCAGGCGAGCGGACGGCCGAGACGTTCCACCTCGGCTTCGATCCGCTGGACGGCCCGGGCGTACGCGGCATCGGGGTCGCTCCCGCCGCGCTCGTGGGTCACCACCTTCAAGGTATGCCTGAGGTTGTCGAACACGCTCACCACGTCACCGAACAGGAACATCGCATCCGGCAGCCCGAGGTCGTCGCGCCCGCGTGCCGGCAAGCGCTCGAACCAGCGCGCCACGTCGTAGCTCAAGTAGCCGACCGCCCCACCGCAGAAGCGCGGCAGCCCCGGCAGCGCGACCGCCTGGTGCCCGCGCAGCAGCTCGGCCAGCTCTTCGAGCGGATGGCGCGCGAGCGGTTGCACGACGCCGCCCCGGTGGATCTCGCATCGCTCGCCGCGGGCGATGAACACCTGGGACGGACGGCTGCCGAGCAGCGAGTAGCGCCCCCACTTCTCGCCCCCCTCGACGCTCTCGAGCAGGAACGAGTACGGCGGCTCGTCGATCTTGCGGAACGCCGAGACCGGGGTGTCGTGGTCGGCGAACACCTCGCGGTAGACCGGCACCAGGCGACCGCCGCGGGCGAGCGAGCGAAACTCCGAGCGGGACGGGACGATCATCGGTCCGATGGAGCGGCGGCCAGCAGCTCGCGCGCCTGCCGGCGTGTGGTTTCGCTCGCGCGGGTTCCGGCGAGCATGCGTGCCAGCTCCGCGACGCGCGCTTCGCCGTCGACCGGACCGAACCGCGCCAGCGTTCGCGCGCCCACGATCTCCTTGGTCACGCTCAGGTGGTGGTCGGCGAGTGCGGCGATCATCGGTAGGTGGGTCACGCACAGGATCTGGCGGTGGCGCGCGAGGAGGCGCAGGCGCTCTCCCACCGCCTGGGCCACCGCGCCTCCGATTCCGGAATCTACTTCGTCGAACACCAGAAGATCAACGCGGTCTTTGGCTTCCAGCGCGGCCTTGAGAGCGAGCATGACCCGAGAAAGCTCTCCTCCCGAGGCGATCTTGGCGAGTGGCTTCGGCGGCTCGCCCGCGTTGGCGGTGAAGCGTATCGTTACCGCGTCGAGGCCCAAGGGGCCGAAGCCGCGAGCGTCCTCGCGCGGCCGGGCGACGTCGAAGGCCAGCCGCGCCGAGGCGAAGCCGAGCGGCTTGAGCTCACGCGTGAGGCGGGTCCCCCAAGTGGCTGCGGCTGCAGCCCGTTGCGCGCCGAGAGAGAGCGCCTGTTGCAAGCACTCGGCCTCGGCACGCATCAACCGTGCGCCCGCTCGCTCGCGGGCGCCCGCGGCGTCGTCGCCCGCCGCCAGCTCGCGCTCGAGCTCGGTCCGCCAGGCCTGCAGCTCCGACACGTTGCGGCGGTACGTGCGCGTCAAGCGGTGGATCGAGTCGCGCCGGGCCTCGATCGCGTCCAGCTGCGAAGGGTCGACCTCGAGTTGGTTCACGTAATCGGTGAGGGTGCGCGCCGCCTCGGCCATCGCGATTCCGGCTTCATGCAGCGGCGGCAGGCCGTCGGCCAGGCTCGGATCGAGGCGCGCCGCCTGCTCGAGCGCATGGAGCGCCGAGGCCAGCGAGGCGCCGGCCGAGGTCTCGGACTCGGAGAGTCCCTCGAGCGCCTGCGACGCTAGCGCGCGCAGGCGGTCGGCGTGCGCGAGGCGCGCCGCGTCGCGCTCGAGCGTTTCCAGCTCATCGTCGGCGAGCCTCGCCTGGTCGATCTGATGCGCCGCGTGGCGGAGGTACTCGGAGCGCTCGGCGAAGGTGGCGAGCGAAGCTTCCAGCCGCTCGAGGTCGGCCCGCGCCTCGCGCCACGCCGCGAGCGATACGCAGTAGAGCTGGCGTTGCTCCTCGAGCCCGGCCAGCCGATCCAGCACCAGCAGGCCCGCCTCGGGCTTGAGCAAGCTCTGGTGCTCGTGCTGGCCGTGGAGATCGGCCACGATCTCGCCCAGGCGCTTGAGCGCCGCGAGGGTCACCGGCGATTGGTTGACGCTGGCGCGCCCACGCCCATTCGCCTGCGCCTCGCGTCGCACGATCACCGTGGCGCCGTCGAAGTCGAGGCCCCACTCGGCCATGAGCGCCCCCACCCGGGCCGCCGCCTCGCCGTTCAGATCGAACTCGGCCTCCACCACCGCCGCCGCCGCGCCTTCACGTACCACGTCGGCATCGGCCCGCTCCCCCACCACCAGGTTAGGGACTTGCCGGCTCCGGTCTCGCCGGTGACGGCGTTGAGCCCCGGTCCGAACGTGACCTCGGCCCGCTCGACCACCGCGAGATCGCGAATCGTCAGACGCTCGAGCATGCGAGTCCTACATACTCCGCCGCGCGCTCCCCTGCCAGCCCAGCTTGCCCTGGAGCGAGCGGGTGAACGGGCGCGCGGGGTTCTGGAACAGTCGCACCGAAGCGCGCGAAAGCCCGAGCTCGATCTCGTCGCCGGCTTCGAGCGCCACCTTGTCTTGGCCGTCGAGCAGCAGCATCGCCGGATCGAACGAGCCGAGCACGGTGAGCTCGACCGCATCCGTGGCCGACAGCACCAACGAGCGGCTGGCAATCGTGTGCGGGCACACCGGCGTGACGACCAACGCTTCCAAGGTCGGCGCGAGGAGCGGCCCGCCGGCCGACAGCGAGTAGGCGGTCGAGCCGGCGGCGCTCGCGGCGATCAAGCCGTCGGCCACCAGGTGGCCGAGCTCGCTGCCGAGGGCGCGCATGCGCATGTGGAGCGCCGAATAGCCGCCGGCGGTCTTGGCCACGGCATCGTTCACGGCGAGCCCGCGGTGCACGACGCGCCCCCTGCGTTTCACGACGGCGGCGATCAAGCGGCGCCGGATGGTGGGCCACTCTCCGGCGAGCGCGGCGCGCACCGCCGGTTCCATCTCCCGCTCCTCGGCGGCGGTGAGGAAGCCCAGGCCCCCCAGGTTGATCGCGAGCAGCGCGCCACGGCGACCGGCGAGCGAACGCGCCGCCTTGAGCGCGGTGCCGTCGCCGCCGAGCGCCACCAGGACCTCGCACCACGCCGCCAGCTTCGCCACCGGCACGCCCGGCTCCCCCATCGCGCGCGCCAGGTCGCCCTCGAGGCGCACCTCGCGGTGCTGCCGTGCAAGCTGGGTCACGAGGTGCGCGACCGCGCGTCGCACTCCGGGGCGGCCGGTATGGCCTAGGATCGCGACCCGACGGAGCGGCTTCATGCGGGCTCGGGTCCCCGCACGCTCACCGTGGCGGCTCGCCGTTCCGCCCCGAGCGCAAAACGGCGAGGCGGCGACGAGCGAGGCGTACCCGCGGGATACGTCGCAGCGAGGAGGGACCGAGCCAACGCAGCGATCGGGCCCTCACGACGAGCCGGCGCTCACGTGTACTGGCGCTGGTGGGCACGGACCCAGTCCAGCGTCCGGCGCGCGATCGCAGGCGGGTCCAGTCCCACGGTCCGCAGCAGCTCGTCGCGCTTGCCGTGCGTGACGAAATGCTCGGGGAGCGCCACGCGCTGCAGGGCAACGGTGGACAACGAGTGTCGATCGAGACACTCGCTCACGGCGCTGCCGAATCCGCCCATCGGCACGTTCTCCTCCACCGTGACGATGCGGCCGACCGAGCGTGCCAGGCCGACGATCGCGTGCTCGTCGAGCGGGGACGCGAAGCGCGCGTTCACCACCGTCGCCGACACCCCCTCGGCCGCGAGCAGCTCGGCCGCCGCCAGCGCCGGCTGCACCATCGTGCCGAGCGCCACGATCGCGACGTCGCCGCCCGCGCGCAGCTGCTCCGAGAGACCGAGCGCCAGCAGGCGCGGCTCGCGCGCCGGCATCGTCTCCTCGGGGATGTTGGCGCGCGGGTAGCGCACCGCCACGGGGCCGCCGCGGTGATGCACCGCCGTCCACAGCATGTCGCGCAGCTCTTCTCCGTTCTTGGGCGCCATCACCACCATCCCCGGGATCATGCGCAGGTAGCCGATGTCGAAGGCGCCGTGCTGCGGAGCGCCGTCTTCGCCCACCAGGCCGGCGCGGTCCACGCACAGCACCACGTGCAGGTCCTGGACCGCCACGTCGTGGATGAGGGAATCGAAAGCCCGTTGCAGAAACGTGGAGTAGATCGCGGTGAGGGGCACCATGCCGGACGCCGCCAGCCCGGCGGAGAAGGTGACGCCGTGCTCCTCGGCCATGCCGACGTCGAAGAAGCGATCGGGGTACTGCTTCGCGAAGCCCTTGAGGCCGGTGTTGTCGGTCATGGCCGCGGTGACCGCGACGACCCGCGGCATGCGCGCGGCGATCTCGATCGCGGTCTCACCGAACACTTGTGTATAGGTACGCCGCGCGCTCTTGGATGCGGTGCCGGTCTCCGGGTCGAACACGCCGACGCCATGGAAGGTGCCGGCGTCCCCCTCGGCGGGGCCGTAGCCCTTGCCCTTGGTGGTCACGACGTGGAGCAGCACCGGACCCTCGAAGCGCCTGAGATCGCTGAGCGTTTCCTCGAGCACGTCGAAGTCGTGCCCGTCGATCGGCCCGAAGTACTTGAGGCCCAGCTCTTCGAACAACACGCCGGGCACCACCAGGTTCTGCAGCCCCTCCTTGACGCGGCGTGCCGCGAGCTGAGCCTGGCGGCCGAGGCGCGGCAGTCGCCCGAGCAGCTCGTAGACATCGCGCTCGAACGCGCGATAGACCCGGCTGGTCGTTAGCTTGGTCAGGTAGCGGGCGATCGCGCCGGTGTTGCGCGAGATGCTCCACTCGTTGTCGTTCAAGATCACGATCAGCCGGCGCTTGAGCTCGCCGGCGTTGTTGAGGCCCTCGAACGCCATGCCGCCGGTGAGCGCGCCGTCGCCGATCACCGCCACCACGTGATGGTTCTCCCCGCACAGATCACGGGCCACCGCGAAGCCGAGCGCGGCCGAGATCGAGGTGCTGCCGTGACAGGTGCCGAACGGGTCGTGCTCACTCTCGGAACGCATCGGGTAGCCGGCGAGGCCGCCCAGCGAGCGCAGCGTGTCGAATCGCTCGAAGCGCCCGGTCACCAGCTTGTGCGGGTAGGACTGGTGCCCGACGTCCCACAGGATCTTGTCGCGCGGTGAGTCGAACACGCGATGGAGCGCCAAGGTCAGCTCCACCACGCCCAGGTTCGGCGCCAGGTGGCCGGCGCGGCGCGCCACCGTCTGGATGATCACGTGCCGTATCTCGGCCGCGAGCTGGTGGATCTGGGCGCGCGACAGCGCCTTGAGGTCGGCCGGCGAGTGGATGCGTTCGAGCAGGCTCATCGAATCCAGCTCCACGCGAGGGCCGTGCTCACGCCGAGCAGCGCGCCCACGAAGACCTCGAACGGCGTGTGTCCAAGGAGCTCCATGAGCCGGTGGGTTTCCGCTTCGGGATGCTGCAAGTGCTCGTCGATCAGGCGGTTGAGAATGGCGGCCTGTCGGCCGGCCGCGCGGCGCACTCCCGCCGCATCATACATGACGATCAGGCTGAAATACAGCGTGACGCCGAACAACGGCGAGCGCACGCCCTCCCGCAGGCCCACCAGGGTCGAGAGCGCGGCCACCGAGGCCGCGTGCGAGCTGGGCATGCCGCCAGTCTCTACGAAGCGCCGGAAGTTCCAGCGCCGCGCCTTGAGGTATTCGCGCACGCCCTTGTACGTCTGCACCAGCATTCCGACGAGGAGCGCCAACCAGAACTCGTCCATCGCCGTCTCCTAGCGCTCTCGGGTCGCCATCGCGCACACCAGCCGCGCCAGGTTGCGGCACCGTGGGCCGAGAGTCGACAGATTGGCGAGCGCCAGATCGATCGATTGCTCGGCTTGGACGCGCGCCGCACGCTCTCCCACCGCACGCGGATAGGTGGCCTTGCCGCGGCGCTGGTCGGTGCCGGCCCGCTTGCCCAAGCGGCCCAGCGAGGAGCGACGGTTCAGGAGGTCGTCGTGGATCTGGAAGGCAAGGCCCAGGTGACGGCCCGCCACGCCAAGCAGGTCGAGCTGGTGGTCGCCCGCTTCCCCCGCCAGGCCGCCGAGTCTCAGGGCCGCGCTCATCAGGGCGCCGGTCTTTCGGACGTCGATCTCTCGGACCATCGCTTCGTTCGCCACGCGTCCCTCGGTCTCGAGATCGAGCACCTGGCCCGCGATCAGCTCGTGGCTGCCGGTGCAGTAAGCGAGCCATTGGCTGGCTTCCACCACGCGGCGCGACGGCACTCCACGCTCGCCCAGGCGGGCCACTTCTTGGAACGCCAGGGCGAGCAGCGCATCCCCGGCCAGGATGGCCAGAGCCTCGCCGTACTTGCGATGCGTGGTGGCTCGCCCGCGCCGGTAGTCGTCGTCGTCTAAGGCCGGGAGATCGTCGTGCACCAACGAGAACGCATGCACGCACTCGACCGCCGCCGCGGCGGGCAGGGCTCGCCGCCACGATCCGCCCACCGCCTCGCACGCGGTGAGGACCAACAGCGGCCGCAGCCTCTTGCCGGGGGCCAACGCGGCGTAGCGCATCGCCTCGTGGAGGTTGCGAGGCTCGATGCCTTCGGGTGGCAGCACCGAGGCGAAGTAGCGCTCGAAGGCTCGCAGTCGGCTGGCGAGTGGCCCGGCAGATCGGCCCCGTGGGCCTGCGACCGCGGCCGCGGGGCTCAAGGCGACAGCTCGTCCGGGCCGGCCTTGTCGGCGGACCTCAAGTCCAGCTCGAGTGGCCGCGTGGCCGGCGCCTCGCCCGGCTCCTCCGCCAGGCGCTCGATCCGCCGCTCGGCTTCCTCCAGCGTGCGCGTCAGGCGCCGCGACAGCTGGACCCCCTCCTCGTAGCGAGTCAGGGACTCCTCGAGCGAAAGCGTGCCAGCTTCCAGCTCGTCCACGATCGTCTCGAGCCGCTCCAGGGCCTGCTCGAAGCTCGGCCCCGCGTCGTCGTCGGCTCCTCCCGTGGCGTTCTTCTTAAGCGCCATGCGCTCCCTCTGGACGCACCGTCTCGATCCGGGCGTCCGCTTCCCCGCGCGCGAACTCGACCGTGATCCGATCCCCGACCGCCACGTCGGCCGCCGCGCGCAGCAGCCTACCGTCGTCGGCGCGCACCAGGCAATACCCGCGTTCCATCACCTGCCGCGGCGACAACGCCCGCAGTCGGTCGGCAGCCCCGCCGAGTCGCGCCCGCCGTCCCGCGATCCAGTTGGCGAGTCGGCCCTCGAGCGCGCGCGCCACCTGCGCGACGTGCTCACGGCGCTCGAGCAAGGTGCGCGGCCACGACCGCAAGCCATAGCGGTCGCGGGCCGCCGCGAGTCGCGCCACGGCCGCGGCCAGCGCCCCGAGTGCGCGCCCGCGCAAACGTTCCGCCAGCTCGTCGACGCGTTGCTGCCACATCCCGAGCACCTCGCGCTGGCGCCGAAACCCGTACTGGCCAATCAGCGCCGCGAGCCGCTGGCGTCGCTCGGCGATGGTCTGCGCCATGACGCGCTCGATCCGGAACCCCAGCGTTCGCACCCCCCGCGCGATCTCCGCGCAGTCGCGCACCGCGATCTCGGCGGCGTTCGAGGGCGTGGCTGCTCGACGATCGGCCGCCAGGTCGGAGAGCGTCCAATCCACCTCGTGACCGACCGCCGAGATCACCGGGATCGAGGAGGCAGCGATCGCGCGCACCACGATCTCCTCGTTGAACGCCCACAGGTCCTCCAAGGATCCGCCGCCGCGGCCGACAATCAACAGGTCCACCGCGCCGTAGCGGCCGAAACGCTCGATCGCCGCCGCGATCTCGGCGGCCGCGCCTTCGCCCTGGACCCTGACCGGCGCCAGCACCAGGGCGATCGGGGGCCATCGGGACCGCAGCCCCGTCACCAGGTCACGCACCGCGGCCCCGACGGGTGACGTGACGAGGCCGATCCGCCGCGGATATCGCGGCAGGGGGCGCTTGCGGCTCTCGTCGAACAGGCCCTCGGCCTGGAGCCGGCGCTTGAGCTCCTCGAGCGCGAGCAGCAGGGCGCCCACGCCCGCGGGGCGCAGTTCCTCGACGATCAGCTGGTAGCGGCCCCGCGGCTCGAAGACCGAGACCGAGCCGAAGGCTTCGACCTCGGAACCGTCCCTGAGCTCGAAGGCGAGCCGACTCGCCGCCCGACTGTAGAGCGCGCACTCGAGCTGCGCCTCGCGGTCCTTGAGCGAGAAGTAGACATGGCCGCGGTCCGAGCGGCGCACCCCGGTCACTTCGCCCCGCACCCATACCGCGGGGAACGCCTCGGCGAGTGTTTCCTTGACCAGGCGCGTCAGCGCGATGACGGTGAGGACGCCCTCGCGCGCCGGCGAGATCGCCATCTAGAGACTCCGCATCGGGTGCCGGCGGCCCATTCCTAGACCTTCACGCGGGCCAGCAAGCGTTCCGCGGCGCGCACCGTGTTCGCCACCAGCATCGCCACGGTCATCGGCCCGACGCCGCCCGGCACCGGGGTGAGCGCGCTCGCGACGCGCGACACCGACGCGGCCTCGACGTCGCCCGTGAGGCGTTGCTTCCCTCCGCCGGCCGCGACGCGATGGATGCCGACGTCCACGACCACCGCCCCGGGCTTGACCCAATCCGCGGTGACCGCCTCGGCGCGGCCGATCGCCGCCACCAACAGGTCGGCCTGGCGTGCCAGCTCGGCGAGGTCTAAGCCGCTCTGACTGTGGCCCACGGTGACCGTCATGTCCACGCCACGCATCGAGAGCAGGTTGGCGAGCGGGCGACCGACGATGTTGCTACGCCCCAGCACCACCACATGGCGTCCGGCGAGCGGCACGTGGTAGTAGCGCAGCAGCTCGAGAATGCCGCGCGGGGTGGCGGGCACGAATCCGGGCACACCGGCCGCGAGACGGCCCGCGCTCACGGGATGGAAGCCGTCCACGTCCTTGTCGGGTGGCACCGCTTCGAGCACCGCCGCGGCCTCGGCTGGAGCGGCGAGGGGGAGCTGGACCAGGATGCCGTGAATCGCGGGATCCGCTCCCAAGGAGCGCACCCGATCGACCACCGTGCTGGTGTCGGTGCCCGCCGCGAGCGTGACGTGGCGGGCATCGATCCCGACCTCGGCGCAGGCAGCACTCTTCTTCTTGAGATAGATCGCGGAGGCCGGGTCGTCGCCCACCGACACCAGAGCCAACGCGGGAACGATCCCCCCCGCCCTGAGGTCGCGCACGCGTTCACGGACGGCGCCGCGCACCGCCGCCGCCGGCTCTTCGCCCGCGAGCAGCCGAGCCGGGCCGGCCGGCCCCGCCTCCCAAGGGATCTGCAGCCGCTGGATCGAGGCCGCTCGCCCCGAGCGCGGATCGATCCGCAGCAGGATCGCGTTCATGCGCAGGTCGCCGGTGGCGGGCGTGAAGCGCTCCGGCAGCAGGGTGAGGAATCGGCGCAGCGCGACGTGACGATCCATGCCGATCACCGAGTCGAAGCCGCCGGTCATCCCGGCGTCGCTCAAGAACGCGGTCCCCCCTGGCAGCACGCACTCGTCGGCGGTCTGAACGTGGGTGTGGGTGCCGATCACGGCGCTCGCGCGGCCGTCGAGGTACCAGCCGAGCGCGATCTTCTCGGCCGTGGTCTCGGCGTGGATGTCCACCAGCACGACGCGGCACTGATCCTTGAGGCCCTGCAACGCCTGGTCGGCGGCGCGGAACGGGCAGTCGGCCTCCTTCATGAACACGCGCCCCAGCAGGTTGACGATCCCGACCGGCGTGCCGTCTCGAGCCGGAAACACCGCAAAGCCACGCCCCGGAGTCTCGAGCGGAAGGTTGGCGGGGCGCACCAGGCGCGGTTCCTGGGAGAGATAGGCGAAGCCCTCCTTGCGGTCCCACAGGTGATTTCCGCCGGTGAGCACGTCCACGCCGGCCGCGAACAGGGCGGTGGCGGAGTCGTGCGTGAGCCCGAAGCCGCCGGCCGAGTTCTCGCCGTTCGCCACCACCAGCGACACGTCGTATCGGCGTCTCAGATCGGGCAGCAGGGCGCGCACCACGTCGCGCCCCGGCGCCCCGATCACGTCGGCGATGAACAGGAGATTCAGCATGGATCTAGGACTTTCTCGGCCGCGCCGCGGGCGATGGAGCGACGTCGTGCCTACCGCGCGTACTCGACCGCACGGGTCTCGCGGATCACGGTGACCCGGATCTGACCAGGGTACTCCAGCTCCTTTTCGATCCGGCGCGCGATCTCTCCGGCCAGCCCTTGGGCGCGCGCGTCGTCGACTTGCGCGTGCTCGACCAGGATGCGGATCTCGCGGCCGGCCTGGATGGCGTACGACTTCTCTACGCCCGGGAATTGCGAGGCGATCTTCTCCAGGGCCTCGAGTCGCTTGATGTAGATCTCCAGGCTCTCGCGCCGCGCGCCGGGACGCGCCCCGGAGACCGCGTCGGCGGCGGCGACCAGGACCGGCCACAGGCTGCCGCCCGCGTAGTCGTCGTGGTGGTAGCCGATCGCCTCGAGGACGGGCTGAGGCTCGCCGTAACGCGCGGCCACCTCCATGCCGAGCGCCGGGTGGGTTCCCTCCTGCTCGTGGTCGATCGCCTTGCCGATGTCGTGCAGCAGGCCGCCCCGCTTGGCGGTCTTCTGATCCAGGCCGAGCTCCGCGGCCATCATGCCGGCCAGATGCGCGACCTCGATCGAATGGCGCAAGATGTTCTGTCCATACGAGGTGCGGTAGTGCAGGCGCCCGAGCAACTGTTGCAGCTCGGGATGGATCCCATGCACGCCCACCTCGAGGCACGCCAGCTCGCCGAGCTCGTGGATCCGACTTTCCACTTCGACCTTCACCTTGGCGACGATCTCCTCGATGCGCGCCGGGTGGATCCGTCCGTCGGCCACCAGACGCTCCAGGGCCTGCCGGGCGATTTCGCGGCGCACCGGATCGAATGCGGACAGGATCACCGCCTCGGGCGTGTCGTCGATGATGACGTCCACGCCGGTGATGGTCTCGAAGGAGCGGATGTTGCGGCCCTCACGGCCGATGATGCGGCCCTTCATGTCGTCGCTCGGCAGGTGGACGACCGACACCGTGGACTCGGACACCTGGTCGCCGGCGTAACGCTGGATCGCGATCGTGACGATGCGGCGGGCCTCCCGCTCGGCGTTGCGCTGCGCGTTCTCTCGCACGTCGGCCACCAAGCGGGCGGCCTCGGCGCGCGCCTCGCTCTCGATCGCGGCGACCAGCTGAGCTTTCGCCTCCTGGGCGGTCATGCCCGCCACCTTCTCGAGGCGCGTGCGTTGCTCGAGGAGCAGGGCGGCGAGCTGGTTCGAGCGCTCGTCCACTGTTTGCTCGCGGCGCGCCAACTCCTGTTCTTGCCGCTTGGCGTCGCGTTCTTTCTTGTCGATCAGCTCGACGCGGCGGTTGAAAGCCGCCTCGCGCTCCTGAAACGCTCGCTCCGCGGCGATCTGGCTGGTGCGTGAGGCTTGGACTTCGCGTTCGGCTTGTTGGCGCAGCCGCAGCGACTCCTCCTTGCTCTCGAGCAGCGCCGAACGCCGCACGGATTCGGCTTCCCGCCCGGCGTCCTCGAGCAACCGTTGAGCCTCACGCTCGGCGCTTCCCAGCTTGTGCCCCGCCTGCCGGGCGCGCAGCAGGTAGCCCAGCACAAACGACACGACGGCACCGAGAGCGATGCCGCCGATCCAGACCAGAGTCGTCATCATGGACTCTCCAGGACCGGTCGCGGCCATGCGCCGCGACCGGTCTCAGGCGGAAGACAATCCCCGCCGAAATGCCGTGTGCAGGCGAGTTCTTGAGACCTGGAATCCCAGGTGGGTGCGCCTTCGACCGGGTGGGTCTCCGCGAGCCTGCGGCCGCGGCGTGACGTCGCCGGCCACCGGCGCTCCCGTGGTACGTCAATCGTGGTTCAAGAACTGTTGTGCATCACGGGCATGGCAGGGAAATCGCGTCGTCGTAGCCCTCCTCGGTCACCTGGAGGCGCCGTCCTCGAGCAATTCGTCCAGGACCGCGTTGAGTCGCGCCGCGCGGGCATCGAGCAGCTCCTGCTGCCGGCTCCGCTGCGCGCGCTCCGTGAACAACTCGTCGGCGATATTGAGGGAGGCAAGAATGGCGACCTTGGAGAGCGAGGCCACCGGCAGCTTGTCGGTGATCTCTCGCATCTTGCGGTCCACATAGGCGGCCACACCCATGATATGTTCCTGATTCGCGTCGCCTCGAATCGTGTAACCATGGCCGAAGATCTGGACCTGAACCACATTCTTGGCATCCATCGCGCCCCCGATCGCCGCAAGATCCCTGCGTGGGTTCGTCGATGACCCTCCCACCCGTTCGGGAGGCGTCGGTTCGACATCGTTATCCGCTCGCTCGTCGCTCCCTCACCGCCTTGCGCTCGGCTTCCTGACCAAGCCCGGCTCGAGGCGCCGCTCGCGTCAGGTCTCGAGACGTTCCAGCTTCTTGGCCAGCGCCTCGATCCGCGATGCCACTTCGCGCCGCTCGCCCTGCCACTCGCGCTGCTCCTTGCGCAGCGCGTGCACCTCGGCGACCAGTGCGGCGACATCCTGCCCCTGAAGCTTCTCTTCCGCATCGCGCAATCGCCGCGAGAACTCCTCCTTCTCGTGCTCCAAGCGCTGCTTCTCTTCACGTAGACGTTGGACCAGCGCGGCGGCCTTTTCGACGCGCTCCGCCAGCAGGTCGAGATCGGTATGCACTACTGTGGTCTCGTTCATCGCTCTCTCAGTCGGCCGCCGCACGCCCGGGCCACGGCTGCGGACATCTGGTCTTGAACAGTCTGGACTTCGGACTCCTCCAGCGTTCGTCCGGGATGTTGGAACTGGACCGCAAACGCCAAGCTCTTCATCCCCGCCGGGGTGCCCGGACCAGCATACACGTCGAACAACTCCAGCGATTGCAGCCATTCACCGGCAGCTCCCCTGAGCGCCCCCTCGAGCTCCACGTAGGTCACGGACTCGGGCACGTAGTACGCGAGGTCACGACGGACCGGAGGGAAGCGACCGGGGGTGGCCGCGCGTGGGGCCGCTGCGGCGCGCCGCGACAGCGAGTCGACCAGCACCACGAACAGGTGCACCGGGACCTCGATGTCCCAGACGCGGAGCAGCGAGTGCCCCAGCGTCCCCGCCCATCCAATGCGCGAAGCCCCGCTCGCAACTTCAGCGCTGGCACCGGCTTTCCAACCGGGCGCAGAATAAGCTCGCCATTCGAGCGTGTCAACGCCCATCTCCTCGAGCCAGGCCTCCCATAGGCCCTTGGCGTCGAAGAAGTCCACCGGTTGCTGCGCCGCGTCGTGGGCGTGCTCGAAACGCGGGCCGGTCGCCAGGGCGGCCAGGATCTGGGTCTCGACCGGGAGCTCGGCCGCGCCGGGCGACTCGGCGTCCGCCCTCGGCGCGCAGAATCCTGTCCCGACCTCGAACAGCCGAACCGCCGCCATGCCCTGTCTCAGGTTGTGCGCACAGGCCCGCAGCAGGCCCGCCACTGGATTGGGTCGCAACACGGCGCTCTCGCGGCTCATCGGGTTCATGAGGGTTACCAGCTCGAGCTCTGCTTGGCCCAGCAGAGCCGCGGTCGCCCGCGCCTCCTCCTCGGAGATCAGGCTCGTGGTCCACGCCTCGGTGAGTCCACGTGCCGCCATCGCGTTGCGGGCCCGTTCGAGCAGGCGCTCGTGTGCCCCGCGCACCGCGAGGACGCCATGGGTATCGGGAGGTGCTTCGGGGATGCGGTCGTAGCCGTGCGAGCGACCCACCTCCTCGATCAGGTCTTCCTCGACCGTCACGTCGGGGCGCCAGCTCGGTACGTGGACCACGAGCGGATCGCCGCGCTCGACCCGGAACTCCAGGGATTCGAGATGGCGCGCGATCTCGTCGGCTTTGACCGAGACACCGAGCAGGCGCGCGCAACGGCCGACACGCAGCCTCAGCGTGCGCCCGCTGGGGCGCATTTGGTTGCGCTCGCGGGCCGCCCCGAGGCGGAAGCCCGGCGAAAGCTCGCGCAGCAGCGAGACGAAGCGCGCCGTGGCCGCCGAGCCTCCCTCGGGGTCGACGCCGCGCTCGAAGCGCCGCGAAGCCTCCGTGGCGAGTCCCAGGGCGCGCGCCCCGCGGCGGATGCGACGCGGCTCGAACCACGCGCACTCGAGCAGGAGCGACGTGGTCGACTCGGTGACCTCGGTCTCGAGTCCGCCCATGATGCCGGCCACGGCGGCCGGGCGCTCCCGATCCGCGATCACCAGCACCTCGGGGTCGAGGGAGCGCTCCTTGCCATCCAGCGTGACGATGGTCTCCCCCGCCGCCGCGCGCCGCACCCGAATCGCCCGGCCCTTGAGCTTCGCCAAGTCGAAGGCGTGCAGCGGCTGCCCGAGCTCGAGCAGCACCAGGTTCGTGAGATCGACGACGTTGTTCACCGAGCGTTGGCCGACCGACGCCAGACGGCCGACCAGCCAGGAGGGCGAAGGGCCGACCCGGATCGCTTCGATCGTCTGCGCGATGTAGCGCGGACATCCCTCGGGATCGGAGAGGTCGAGATCGAAGTCGTTCCGGCCCGACCACCGCGCCGCGAGCCACGCCTGCGCCGCGCGGGTCCAGCGGGCTCCGAGCGCCGCGCGCACCTCGCGCGCCAGCCCCGCGATCCCCAGCCCGTCGGGACGATTGAACGGCACCTCGACTTCGAGCACCTGATCGGAGGGGCCGAGCACGCGATCGAGCGGAGTGCCGAGCGGGAGCTCATCGGCGCGACCCGTGAGCTGTGTCAGATCGACGATCCCCTCCTGATCGTCCGAAAGACCCAGCTCGGCCGCCGAGCACAGCATGCCCTGGCTCTCGACCCCGCGGATCTTGCTCTTGCGGATCGCCGTGCCGTTGGGTAGACGCGCCCCCACGGTCGCGAGCGGCACGATCATGCCGGCGCGCACGTTGGTGGCGCCGCAGACGATCGACAGTTCACCCGCGCCGCCGTCGACCCGGCACAGGGTCAGCCGATCGGCGTCGGGGTGGCGCGAGACCTCGAGCACCCGGGCCACCACCACCCCGCGATACTCGCGCCCGAGGGTCTCGACCGCCTCGACGTAGAATCCGCGCAGGGTGAGCGTCTCGGCGAGGGACTCGGCCGAGACGTCGAGCTCCACCCAATCGCGCAACCACGACATGGGTAGCTTCATGGCGTCAAGCTACGCGGCGGCGCCCGAGCTTGTCCAGGACCTCCCCCGGCACGCTCATCCGCCGCGTTCCGTGGCCGCACGGCGCGACTCGGCGGCGATCCATTCGTCCACCACCTGCTCGAGCAGCGTCAGGGGCAGCGCCCCGTTCGTCAGCACGACGTCGTGAAACCGCTTGAGATCGAAGCCGGGACCGAGCCGATCCATCGCCCGCTGCCGCAGCTCGAGGATCTTGAGCTGTCCCACCTTGTAGGCGCACGCCTGGCCCGGGTTCACGATGTAGCGCTCGACCTCGGTCGTCACTTCCTTCTCGCGCATGCCGGTGGTGCGCATCATGTAGTCGATCGCCTGCTCGCGGGTCCAGCGCTTGCGGTGGATGCCGGTGTCCACCACGAGTCGCACGGCGCGGAACAGCTCGGCCTGGAGCGCGCCCAGAGAGTCGTAGGCGTCGCGGTGGAACCCGTTCTCGAGCGCGACGCGCTCGGCGTAGAGGCCCCAGCCCTCGACGTACGCCGTGAACGGGATGATGCGGCGGAAGAACGGCATCCCCTTGAGCTGCTGGGCGATCGTGAGCTGGAAATGATGGCCCGGGATCGCCTCGTGGTAGGCGGTGGTGGGCATGCCGAGCCGGCTGGTCTCGGCAGGGTCACGCAGATTGACGAAGAAGATTCCGGGCCGCTCCCCGCCGATCGACGCCGGCTGGTAGTAGGCGGCAGGAGCCGTCGCCTCGCGGAAAGCCGGCACGCGCTTCACCTCGACCCCGAACCCCGGGCGAACCCCGAACAGGGGCGCGACGCGCCGATTCGCCTCGTCGATGATCGCCTGGTAATCGGCCAGGATGCGCGTCCGCCCCGAGTCGCCCGGCGGGTAATGGAAGCGCGGCTCGCCCGCGAGCTGGATCATGGTGGCCGCGAGGTCGCGGGTCGGGTAGCCGTGCCGAGCGAGGATCTCCTTCATCTCCGCTTGGAGGCGTGCGACCTCGCGCAGGCCGAGGACGTGGATCGTGTCGGCGGGCAGATCGGTCGTGGTGTTGCTCCGCAAGCATTGGTCGTAATAGGCGTCGCCGTTCGGAAGCTTCCACACGCCATCGTCTTCACTCGCCACCGCCTCGAGGTGAGCGCAGGCAGCGATCAACCGATCGTAGGCTGGATGAACGGTACGCCGAACCTCGTCTGCGACGCGGCGCTCAAGACGGGCCCGCTCCCCCCGCGTGAGGCCCGGCATGGTGTCGATACGAGCCGCGAAGGTGCGAACCAACGGATTCGAGTCCGCCGGGACGCGGCGGAAGCTCTTCATTTCGGCCGACACCTCGCGGAGCACGAAACGCGGCGGGATCACTCGCATCCGCTCGCGCAGTCGCAGCCCCTCGATCACCTGGTCGTACGCGACGCCGAAGCGGGCGAGCCGCTTGACGTAGTCCTCGGCATCGCGCGGCCGCCGCAGCGGGTGCGTGTTCATCATGAAATCGGGCAGCGCGCTCTGCATGCCGAAGAGCTGGTTCACCGGATAGTCGTAGAACAGGAAGCGATTGCCGCGCTGCTGGTCGGTGAGGAACCAGTCGAGCACCTGATAGGACAGGCGCTGGCTCTCGGACATCCGGTCGGTCCGATACCGGTGGAGGATCTGGATCTGGCGATCGAGGAAGCGCGCCTCGCGCCGGGCGAAGGTGACCGAAAAATCGTCGAGGTCGCCGGCGAAGAAGTGCACCGGAGTGCCGTCGAGGATGCCGAGCCCGGTGAGCAACATCGGGTGGCGAAGCGCGTACTCGATGAACACGCGCGCGTAGTAATCGTCGATCCGCCATGGGGTGAACCAGATCGTCGGCACCAGGAAGATCGCCGCCGCGAGGGCCAGCCCCAGCGCGCCGAGCGCGAGCCGCTTGCGTCTCCTCATCGATGCCCCCTTGAGACGCCGGTGGCCCCGCGGCCGGGCCGGCATCCGCGTTCGGCGTTAGAACTGGCTCAGGAAACGCAGGTCGTTCTCGAGGAACAGCCGAATCTCGGGCACTCCGTAGCGCAGCATCGCGATCCGCTCGAGGCCCATGCCGAAGGCGAACCCGGTCACTTCCTCGGGATCGTAGCCCACCGCGCTGAACACGTTCGGGTGCACCATGCCCGCCCCCAGCACCTCGAGCCAGCCGGTGCCCTTGCACACCACGCAGCGTTTCTCCCCCGCGGGGGTGTGCTCGATGCCGGTGCCTCCGCACAGCACGCACGCGACGTCCATCTGCGCCCCGGGCTCGACGAACGGAAAGTAGACCGGCACCAGTCGGGTGCGGATCTTCGCGCCGTAGATCTCCCGCGCAAAGGCAGCGAGCGTGCCCTTGAGGTCCGCCAGGCTCACGTCGCGATCGACGAACAGGCCGTCGATCTGATGGAACTGATCCATGTGCGTTGCGTCCACGTGCTCGGCGCGATACACGCGGCCCGGGAACACCCGGCGCAGCGGTGGCTTGCGCTCCTCCATCGCGCGCACCCAACCCGGCGAGGTATGAGTGCGCAGCAGGACCTCGGGGCGCACGAAGTACGTGTCGTGGGCGTCGCGCGCGGGATGGTCGGTGGGGAAGTTGAGCTTGGTGAAATTGTAGGGCTCGAGCTCGACCTCGGGGCTCGTATAGACCGAGTAGCCCATGCCGTGGAACAGATCGAGCAGCTCTCCCTGGATCTGCGCCAGCACGTGACGCCGGCCGACCCATGGACGGCGCCCGGGCAAGGTGAGATCGAGTCCCGTCGCTGCCCGGGCTTCGGCCTCGCGCTCGAGCTGGGAGCGCCGCGCCGCTTCGATCTCGGCGAGCCAGCGTTTGACCTGGTTGAGCCCACGGCCGCGCCGCTTGCGCTCGTCGAGCGGCAATCCCGGCAGATCGCCGAGGGCCAGGGTGATGACGCCGCGCTCGCGACCGAGCAGCGCCGCGCGACGCTGGTCGAGGGCGGCAGGATTGGCGGCGCCGGCCAGCACCTCGGCCCCGCGTCGGTAGAGTGCGGCCAGCTCGTGATCGAGCGACTCCAGCTCGGCGAGATGCTGCGCGTGCTCCGGCGCGAGCCCGGCCGGGTCCCCCGCCTCCCACGCCGGGTCGATGCCCAGGTGCGGGACCGCGGCGTGCATCAGGCTTCCGCCGACTTGGCGACCTCCGCGAGCCGGGCGAAGGCTGCGGCGTCGCGAACCGCGAGGTCGGCCAGCAGCTTGCGGTTCACTTCGACCTGAGCTCGCTTGAGCCCGGAGATGAGCGTGCTGTACGAGAGCCCGTTGATGCGGGCCGCCGCGTTGATGCGCGTGATCCACAGCCGCCGGAAATCGCGCTTACGCGTCCGCCGATGCTCGTAGGCGAACTGACCAGCGCGCTGCACGGTCTGAAGCGCGCTCTTGAACAGCTTGCGGCGCCCGCCGTAGGCGCCCTTGGCGGCCTTGAGGACTTTGCGACGTCGGGCGCGTCCCGGGACGACCGTCTTGGTACGTGGCATGAGTCACCATCTCCATCCCGATGCGCCGCGCGAAGGAGCGGCGTCCGGGGCTCGAGGATCAAGGGTCAACGTCGTCCGAGCATGCGCAGCGCCCGCGCCTGGTCGACGGCAGCCACGAGGGTCGTGCCCAGCAATCGCCGCTTCTGTTTGCGCGCTTTGCGGATCATTCCGTGGCGCTTGCCGGACTTGGCGCGCGTGACGCGCCCGGTACCGGAGACGCCGAAGCGCTTCGCCGCCGCGCGGTTCGTCTTGTGCTTGGGCATTTCCTGGCTCTCCTAAACGTGCAACGTCGCCGCACGGCGACGCGAAAATCTCGGTGCCGCGATCGCGGAACCTAGTGGGAGGCGCTGGCTTTGGGCGGCGCCGGACCTCCCCGCGGCGGTTTGGGCATCACCACCATCGACAGCGTCCGTCCCTCCGAGCGCGCGGGCGACTCCACAGTCGCGAGCTCGGCGAGCTCGGCGACGATCTTATGGATCAGCTTGTGGCCGATATCCTGGTGCGCCATCTCGCGCCCCCGGAACGTGATCGTGAACTTGACCTTGTTGCGTTCCTCCAGGAACTCCCGCGCGTGGTCCATCTTGAAGCTGTAATCGTGGCCCTCGATCTTCGGTCGCATCTTGATCTCTTTCAGGTGCACGACGTGCTGCTTCTTCTTGGCCTTGCGGGCGCGCCGGTTCTGCTCGTACTTGAACTTCCCGTAATCCATGATCCGGCAGACCGGAGGCCTCGCCGTGGGCGACACTTCCACCAGATCGAGTCCCTTGGACTGCGCCAGCGCGAGGGCCTCCCGCGCCGGCAGCACGCCGACCTGTTCTCCGTCGTCTCCGATGAGACGGACCTGCGGAACGCGAATACGCTCGTTGACACGAATCTCGGGTTGCCGATTGACTGAAATTGCCGTGACCTCCTGTTGGAAGACGCTGCGACCGCCCGCTCGAAATGAGCGCCAGGCGGGCCTCCGGGGCAGGAGCGCCGCCCGGCGCGAGGGCCGGCCGAGACGGCCTCGACGGGGTGGACCCAGGGCCGCTCGGAACCCGTGGCGAAGCCACAAGGGCCCGCGAGGGGTGAGAAGCGCGGAGCTTCTGCTTGAAAAACCGCCACGGCAGTCTAGCCAGGCGGGGGCGGACGTGCAAGTCGCGAATCCTGGACAGCTGCGAATCGGGGGCTTCCGTGTCGATCGCCCATGCTTGGGCGGCCTCGAGCTCGGGGCGGCCGCCGATTGCCGTTCGGCTGCCTTACGACCGCTCGGCGCTCTCCCTGCGCACCCGCTCGAGAAACGCCTGGCGCGTCATGGGTTCGAGCTGGCCCTGGCCCTTGCGGCGCGGCGCCACCGTGCCGGCTTCGGCTTCCCGCGGGCCCACCACCACCATGTAGGGCACCTTCTCCAACTCGGCATCGCGGATCTTGGCGGCGAGCTTTTCGTCGCGCAGATCGACCTCGGCCCGCACACCACCTTCCTTCAGCATGCGCCCGGTATCGGCGGCGTAGTCGAGCGCCTTGGGGTTCGCGGGGATCACAGCCACTTGGGTGGGCGCCAGCCACACCGGGAACTCGCCGCCGGTGTGCTCGATGTAGATGCCGACGAAGCGTTCCATCGATCCGAGGAGCGCACGATGAACCATCACGACCTCGTGCTCCTTGCTGTCGGATCCGCTGTACCGTACCTGGAAGCGCTTGGGCAGATTCAGATCCACCTGAATCGTCGGGCACTGCCACCGGCGCCCCAGTGCGTCCTCGAGCTTGACGTCGATCTTGGGCGCGTAGAACGCGCCGCCGCCCTCGTCCGCTTCCTGGGGCATGCTTCGACGCTCGAGCGCCTGCCGCAGCGCCGCCGTCGCGAACGTCCATTCTTCGTCGCTGCCGATCGACTTGCCGTGTGGCCGCGTGGACAGGTAGCAGGTGTATTCGTATCCAAACGTGTGGAGCAGGGTGTCCATCAGATCCAGGACTCCCGACACCTCGTCGGCGAGCTGGTCGCGGGTGCAGAAGATGTGCGAGTCG
>VBOY01000011.1 GCA_005893295.1 Candidatus Eiseniibacteriota bacterium
ACGGGAACGCCGCCGCGATGAAGATCTTCTTCCCGTCCGGGTTGGTGATGCCCAGGATCAGCATGTGCTCGGCGAGCCAGCCTTCGTCGCGCGCCTGCACCGAGGCGATGCGCAGCGCATGGCACTTCTTGCCCAGCAACGCGTTGCCGCCATAGCCGGAGCCGTACGACCAGATCTCGCGCGTCTCGGGGAAATGGCAGATGTACTTGGTCGTCCGGTTGCACGGCCACGGCGAGTCGCTCACCAGGGGATCGAGCGGTGAGCCGACCGAGTGCAGCCCGCGCACGAAGGCGCCGTCGCGCCCGAGGGCGTCCAGCACGCGCGCGCCGACGCGCGCCATGATGTGCATGCTCGCCACGACGTACGGTGAGTCGGTGATCTCGACCCCGATCTTGGCGATCGGCGAGCCGATGGGGCCCATGCTGTAGGGGATCACGTACATCGTCCGGCCCCGCATCGAGCCGCGGAACGCCTCGGTGAGCACGCGCCTCATCTCGGCGGGCTCGCGCCAATTGTTGGTCGGGCCCGCATCCTCCTGCGTCTGCGCGCAGATGAACGTGAACTCCTCGACGCGCGCCACGTCGGCGGGATCGGAGCGCACGAACACGCTGTTGGGTCGCTTGCTCGGATCGAGCCAAATCGCGGTGCCCGCGTGCACCATGCGCCGCAACGCGACCTGATATTCCTCATCCGAGCCGTCGCACCAGACGACCTCCTCCGGCCGGCACAGGGTCGCCGCCTCTTGGGCCCAGGTTTCCAACTCCTTGTGCATGGTCATGGGCTCGCCTGTGCTCTCCTCTCGTCGTGGACGGCTGGGTCGTGCGCCGTGGCGGAATCGGCCCCGTGGCCTGTGCGCGACTTCACGGGGGCGAGTGGAACTCGGCCTGCGGGTTCTGCGGGAAGGTTCGGCCCCCCCCACCCGCAAGGCAAAAGGCGGAATGACTCTATCTGGTCGGCCGCGGCCGATCAAGGTGTGGCGACCCGGCAGCACCAGCAACCGAGCGGCGCGCGCGGGGGATGGTGCACGGCAACCGGGGCCGCCGCGCCATCACAGGGGCCGCGAACGAGCGGCGCGGCCAGGGGCGCTCGTGCTGATGGAGGGCGAACGCGAACGTACTATCGGATAAAGACGATCTTGCGGCTTTCGGACTCGCTGGCCGTCGACAGCCGCAGCCGTAAACACCGCTGGGAAGCAGCCGCCCCCCGCCGTCGCGGCCATCCCAGATCAGGCTGTGGGTGCCCGCCGGGTACTCACGCGACGCGGCCAAGGTGCGGACGCGCTGCTCTGCCTGCGACGCGGCGAGTCCGTTGCCGCCACCGTGAAGGAGAAGCTCTGCCCTTCGGTCGGCGAGTCGCTCACCGTGGTGCTGCTGTCGGCGAGCGCATGGGAGCCGACGGTCGTGAACTGAGGTGGCAGGTTCATGTTCCGCCGCGCCGCATAGAGCTGGGGCTCGTTCGCGCCCGGGACCGCCGGGTTCAAGGCCAGCAGCGCCAGCCGCGCGCCGTCCGGCGAGAGGATCGGATCGACCGGCGAGAGGATCGGATCGAGGGACACGGCCGCCAAGATCCACTGGGGAGGATCATGAGGGGCTCTCTGCGGCCCCGGCCAGTTTTCATCAGCGGGCCAGGCGACACCCGCTGCGATCGGCTGCGCGAGCCATGGCAAGAGCGGCGCTCATCGAAACTCACGCCGGAAGAGCCTGGGGAGTTAGTGCTCTGCCGTTGGCCCGCGACTCGTTAAGGCTACCGCCGCGCACATTCGCGAGCAACATGATTCCCGCGCACCCAGCCCTTGCGCGCAGTCGCTTGGTGGCGCATCTTAACTGCCCGATTTCGAATCTCAAGACCAGGCGAACGGGAGCAAATCGATGCCGAGAAAGAAGCAGGCGAGATCGGGTGCCAGGCGCTCGCATGGTGCGGCGCCGGGGCGAGGTCGAGCCAAGGCCAAGCCGATGCGGGCTGGCGCAAGGTCCGCGCCGCGTCGTGCACCAGCGAAGGCCAAACCTGCGCGACCAGGCCGCTGCCGCCTCCAGCGCCGCACCTCCCCTGATGCTGGGGCCGAGCCAGATCGGTTGCGCCAGCCAGCACATGGACTACACCTCCCACGCGATGGACGAGGTGAAGCGCTTCTACACCGAGATGCTCGGCTTCTCGAACTTCGAGCACGATCCCAAGATCAACTACCTCTTCGTGGCGACCGGGCCGAGCTCGAGCCTCGGGTTCATGCCTCCGGTGCCTGGTCCACCCGAGCTGTGGCGCCCGCCGCGCGAACCCGCCATCTACTTGATGGTGCGAAACGTGGATCGGGCGCACGCCGACTTGGTGGCCAGGGGAGCGATGTTCCAGCAGAGCCCGACCGACATGCCGTGGGGGCACCGCGTGGCGATCCTGCGCGATCCCGAAGGCCGCACCGTATGCCTGGCCGAGCAGCGCTCACGAGCGAACCCATGACGAACGCCAGGAGACTTCTGGATCTGGGCCAGAGCGTGTGGCTCGATTTCATCCGGCGCGGGCGCCTGCTCGATGGCGAGTTCGACCGCCAGATCGAGCAAGGGGTAGTCGGCGTGACGTCCAACCCCACCATCTTCCAGCTTGCGATCGCCGCGGGCACCGACTACGACGCCGCGATTCAAGCCGGGATTGCGCGCGACCTGGAGGGCCCGGCGCTGTTCGAAGCCATCGCGGTCGAAGACATCCAAATGGCGTGCGACCGGCTGCGGCCGGTGTTCGAGCGCACCGGCGGCCGCGACGGGCGCGTGAGCATCGAGGTGAGCCCACGGCTCGCCCACGACACGGCGGCGACCCTCGAGGAAGCACGGCGGCTCCACCGCTCGGTGGCGCGCGAGAACGTGATGGTCAAGGTGCCGGCAACCGCCGCAGGCCTGCCGGCGATCAAGATCCTCACCGCCGAGGGCCTGTGCATCAACGTCACGTTGATCTTCTCGCTCGCCCGCTACGAGCAGGTGATCGACGCCTACCTTCGGGGGCTCGAGCAGCGCCTCGCCCAAGGGCTCGCGCTGGATCGCATCTTCTCGGTGGCCTCGTTCTTCGTCTCCCGCGTGGACACCAAGGTGGATGCGGCGATCGAGGCGGCATCCGCCGCGCTTCCCGAGGGGGCTCGCGAACGCGCCGAGCTGTCGAACTGGCGCGGCCGCGCAGCGATCGCCAACGCCCGCCTCGCCTACCGGAAGTTCCGCGAGCATTTCGCTGAGCCGCGCTTCGCGCCGCTGCGGGCCGCCGGAGCCCAGGTGCAACGGCCGTTATGGGCATCCACCAGCACCAAGAACCCGGCGTACCGCGACGTGCTCTACGTCGAAGAGTTGATCGGGGCGGACACGGTGAACACGATGCCGCCCCAGACGCTGGCCGCCTTCAACGATCACGGCACGGTCGAGCCGCGCATCGAGCGCGACCTGGTTCACGCGCACGCGCTGTTCACCCGGCTGCCGGCGCTCGGGGTACCGGTGGATCGCTTGATCGAGGCGCTCGAGCAGGAGGGCGTGACGGCGTTCGCCAAGTCCTACGAGGCGCTCCTGGCCGCTCTGGAGACCAAGCGACGGGAGATGGTGGCGTGAGCCGCGTGGGGATCACGCTCCCCGCAGGCCCGACGCAGGCGCTCGAGGCGCGTCTCCAGCACCTCGACCGCGACCATTTCGCCCGCCGGCTCTCCGACCGCGACCCGACGCTGTGGGGCGCGGACCCGGCGCGCCAGCAGGTGGCCGCTCGGCGCCTCGGGTGGCTCACTGCGCCGGCGACCATGAAAGCCCAAGCGCCGGCGCTGCGCGCGTTTCGGGACGAGTGCGCCGCCGAGCGTCTCGACCAGGCGATTCTGATCGGCATGGGGGGCTCGAGCCTGGCGCCCGAGGTGCTGCGCGACACCTTCGGCATGAACACCCACCCGGCCTCGGGGGGCGAGGCACGTGCGACCAGCGCGTCGAGCCGATCCTCGCTCACGGTCCTCGACACCACTTCCCCGGACGAGGTGGGCGCGGCCCTGGCCGCGCACGATCCTCTGCGCACGCTGTGCATCGTTTCGTCCAAGTCGGGAAGCACGATCGAGGTCTCTTCGCTCGAGAAGTGCTGTTACGAATGGGCGCGCGCGGCGCGCGGCGACACGGTGGGTCGTGGGTTCGTGGCCGTCACCGACCCGGGCACCGCCCTCGAGCGACTCGCTTCCGATCGCGGCTATCGGCACACCTTCTCGGGCGATCCCGACATCGGTGGGCGCTATTCGGCCCTCTCGCCTTTCGGCCTGGTGCCGGCGGCATGGATGGGGATCGACCTCGACCGTCTCCTCGATGGCGCCCAGGGCGAGATCGACACGCTGACCGGCGCGGCACGCGCCGACCGCATCGAGGGAGTGCGCCTCGGCGCGGCGCTAGGCGAGCTGGCCCTCGCCGGCAGCGACAAGGTGACGCTGCTGCTGGGCCCGGGCCTCGAGGCGCTGGGCCCTTGGGTCGAGCAGCTTCTCGCCGAGAGCACGGGCAAGGAAGGCAGGGGGCTGATTCCCGTGATCCAGGAGCCCCCCGATCCCGCCGCTCAGGCGGGCGCAGATCGCCTGTTCGTGGCGGTTTCGCTCGACCGCCACGATCGATCGCTCACCGCGAGACTCGATTCACTGGCTCGCGCCGGCCACCCGGTGCTCGAATGGACGCGTTCCTCGGCACTCGATCTGGGTGCCGAGTTCGTACGCTGGGAGATCGCGACCGCCGTGGCCGGGGCGGTGCTCGACGTGGATCCGTTCGACGAGCCCAACGTGGCCGAAGCCAAGCGCGAGACCCATGCCCTGCTCGAGACGTTCGCCGCCCGCGGCGCGCTGCCGGAGCGCGCCGTGGCGGCGCGGGCTGGAGGCGTCGAGGCGGTGGTCCCGGCCGCGCTCTCGGAGTCCCTCGGAATGCCTGCCAAGGACGGCGACCCTGGGTCATGCGTGCGGGCGCTGCTCTCGCTCGCCCGGCCCGGCGACTACGTGGCGCTCCTCGCCTTCCTGCCGCGCACCCGCCCGATCGTCACCCGGCTCGAACGGCTGCGTCAGGTGATCGGGCGCCTGACGCGGCACGCGACCACGCTCGGTTACGGCCCGCGTTATCTGCACTCCACCGGGCAGCTCCACAAGGGAGGCCCCAACACCGGCATCTTCCTCCAGCTCACCTGCGACGAGGACGAGCGCGCCATCCCCGGAGAGCGCTACGGATTGGGGACGTTGCGACGGGCGCAGGCCGATGGCGATCTCGACGTGCTCGCGCGGCACGAGCGGCGCGCGCTGCGCGTCCACCTGGGCCGCGCCGCCGAGGACGGACTCGTGCGGCTGGCCGCCGCCCTCGAGGCGACCCGGGAGATCCACAGCGCATGAGCCGCGAGGGTTCGAAGCATGACGCACGCCGCGCCGAAGCGAGGCGCCCGATCCGCCCGCTACGGCGCGCCCTCACGGCGTGGCTCTTGACGGCTTCGGCTCTGGGCCCGGCGTGCGGCTCGGCCGAAACCGCGCCAGCCCCCGCGAGCGCCGTCACCGCGCCATCGTCGAGCGAAATCGATCTGCTGCGCCGCGTCGCCGAACGCTACCGCGACATCCAGAGCTGCGATCTTCGCGCCCGCGTCCAATACGAGATCGGGGCCGGGGCCTCGCAGCAGAAGCTCGACGTCACGTTCGTGCTCGCGGCCGCCCGACCCGGGCGGCTGCACGAGGAGATCCGAGGTGCTCAGCAGGGCTCTCTGCGGGTCTCCAATGGAGCCCAGACCTGGATGTACTTCGAAACCCTTGGGCAGTACACGCGCGAAGAGACGGCCCCACCCGACCCGACCGCCGTCGACTCCGCGATGATCGCCTCCGGGCACGCCGGGCTCACCGGCAACTTGCTCTACCTGTACCGCCGGCTCGGGACCGGGCTACGAAGCGCGCGCACGCTGCGCCAGGAGTCGCTCACGGTGGGAGAAGCCTCGAAGCCCTGTGTCGTCGTGGAAGCGAGCTACGAGCACCCGTCCGCCGACACCGAGGAGCAGCCACGGCTGCTGTGGATCGATCCCGAGCGCGCCCTGGTGCTCAAGTCACAGTTCGTCGTCCGGCAGAAGGTGGGAGACCAGATCGTGGAGCGCAAGGAGGTCGTGACCTACTCGCGCGTGGACGTCGACACGCCGGTCGCCGCCACCGAGGTTGCCCAGTTCTCGATGCCCGGGGCCAAGGAGCAGAACCTGAGCGGCCGCGCGGCGACCGACTTCACGCTCAAAGACTTGGCCGGCAAGGCCCACAGCCTGAAGGGCCAACGCGGGAAGGTCGTGCTGCTCGATTTCTGGGCCACCTGGTGTGGACCGTGCCGCATGCAGATGCCCAAGGTCGACATGCTGAGTCGAGAGTTCCGCAACAAGGGGCTGGTCGTGTTCGCGATCAATGAGGGCGAATCCGTCGCCGCGGCAAACGCCTATCTGAAGAAGAACCGGTACACGACCATGGCCTTGCTCGACGGCGATCAGGCGGTGGGGCGGAGCTATCAGGTGACGGGGATTCCGACGCTGTTCGTGATCGACCGCCAGGGCACGATCGTCGCGCACTACGTGGGGGTGCACACCGAAGAGAGCCTGCGCGCGGCCCTCAAGAAGGCGGGCATTCAGTAGCCTCAGCGTCCGCTTCGCCCCGATCGATCACGTCACCGGAACAGCTCGAGCGCCGCGGCCAGCTCGACGTTGCCACCGGAGAGAATCACGCCCGCGCGCCGGCCCGCGCAGGCGACGCGTCCCTCGAGCAGAGCCGCCAGCCCCAGCACTCCGGTGGGCTCGACCACCAGCTTCATGCGCTCCCAGACGAAGCGCATCGCCCGCACCAAGGCCTCGTCCGGCACCGAAACCATGTCGGCCACGTGCCGGCGAATCACTCCGAACGTCAGGCGCCCGAGCGACGGGGTGCGCGCGCCGTCGGCGATCGTTTGCCGGCTCTCGACCCGCGTGAGCTGGCCGCTCTGGAACGAACGCACGCCGTCGTCGCCGGCGTCCGGCTCGACGCCGATCACGCGGCAACCGGGCGCCAGCGCCCTGGCGGCGAGCGCCGCGCCCGAGATGAGCCCGCCGCCTCCGACCGGAACCAGCAGCAGGTCCATGGGGCCGGCATCCTCGAACAGCTCGAGCGCCGCCGTGCCTTGGCCCGAGACGATGTCGGGATGGTCGAACGGCGGAACCAGCACCAGGCCGCGCGCGCGCGCCAGTCGCTCGGCCATTGCCTCGCGGCCCTCGCCCGCCTGGTCGTAGAACGCGATCTCGGCTCCGTAGTCGCGAGTGGCTTGGATCTTGGCCTGCGGCGCGGAGCTCGGCATCACGATGGTCGCGGGGATCCCGATCTCGCGTGCCACCAGGGCCACCGCCTGGGCATGGTTGCCCGACGAATACGCGACCACGCCGCGCCGGCGCTGGTCCTCGGGGAGCCGCGAGATCATGCAGTGGGCGCCCCGCAGCTTGAATGCGCCGGCGCGCTGCAGGTTCTCGCACTTGAGGAACACGCGGGCGCCGAGTCGTCGATCGAGGGTGCGCGAGGTCGCAACCGGCGTGCGATGCGCCACGCCCTCGAGGCGCGCACGCGCCTCGAGCAGGCGACGCAGCAGGTCATCGTCGTCGGCCGCGGTGGGGTCGCTCATCCCCCGGAGCTGCCGCCCTGCTCGAGCCCCGGCTCGGTCTGCCGGCGCGGGTCGAGCGCTCGGTCGATCTCCTCGGCCGACAGCGTCGTCATCTCGCGCGCCAGCTCCCGCACCGGGAGCCGCTCCTGGAACGAACGCTTGGCGATCTCGGCCGCGCGATCGTAGCCGATCAACGGATTGAGCGCGGTGGCCATGCTGGGCGAGATCTCGACGTAGCCGAGGCACGTCTCCTCGTTGGCCTCGAGCCCAGCCACCGCCTTGTCGGCGAACACGCGCGCGACGTTCGACAGCAGCCGAATGCTCTCGAGCAGGTTGCGGGCGATCATCGGCAGCATGGTATTGAGATCGAGTTGCCCGCCTTGCGCGCCGAGCGTGATCGCCACGTGATTCCCCGTCACTTGGGCCGCCACCTGGATCACCGACTCGCAGATCACTGGATTCACCTTGCCCGGCATGATGCTCGAGCCGGGCTGGACCGCGGGAAGCGTCACCTCACCCAACCCGCAGCGCGGACCGCTGTTCATGAGGCGCACGTCGCCCGCGATCTTCATGAGGCTGGATGCCACGGAGTTGAGCGCCCCGCTCGCCCAGGCCGCGCCGTCCTGGGCCCCTTGGGCCTCGAAGTGATCGCGGGCCTCGACCAATTCCGTCCCGGTGAGGCTCGCCAGCTCGGCCGCCATGCGGCGTCCGAACTCGCGGTGGGTGTTGAGCCCGGTGCCGACCGCCGTGCCGCCGATCGCCAGCTCCCGTAGATCGGGCAGCGTGGCTCGCACGCGCTCGATGCCGTGCCGGACCTGCGAGGCGTAGCCTCCGAACTCCTGGCCGAGCCGGATCGGGGTGGCGTCCATGAGATGGGTGCGTCCGGTCTTGACGATCCCGTCGAACTCGCGCGCCTTGCGCTCGAGCGCCGAAGCGAGGTGCGCCAGCGCCGGAAGCAGGTCACGTTCGATCGTCAACAGAGCCGAGACGTGCAGCGCGGTGGGGATCACGTCGTTGCTGCTCTGGCCGAAGTTGACGTGGTCGTTCGGGTGGACCTTCTTTCCCAGCAGCTCGCCGGCGCGGTGGGCGATCACCTCGTTGGCATTCATGTTGGAGCTGGTTCCGCTGCCGGTTTGAAACACGTCGATGGGAAACTCGGCGTCCCACGTGCCATCGGCGACCTCGCGGGCCGCGCGCTCGATCGCGCCCGCCAGGTCCGCGGGCAGCAGCCCGAGCGCCGCATTCACGCGCGCGGCGGCAACCTTGATCCACCCCAGGGCGTGGAGGAACGCCGGCGGCAGCGGCTGCCCCGAGATGGGGAAATTCTCGACCGCACGCTGGGTCTGCGGGCCGTACCGCGCTTTGGCCGGCACCTTCATCTCGCCCAGGCTGTCCTTCTCGATGCGAAAGTCCGCCCTGGTCGCCATCGCGCGCTCCTTGGACCCTGCCCGATCGCCCTTTCTCCCGGCTGGCGGCGGCATCCTATCACTTCACGTTGCGCGCGCCGCCGAAGCCGCTGCCTCCGCGTTCACGCCCGGAGGATCTCGTATCGGCTGGTGATCTCGGCCCCGTGAGCGAGCATCGCATGGACCGAGCAGTACTTGGTGTCGCTGAGGCGGATCGCTTCCTCGATCGCGGCGGCCTTCAGGCTTGGTCCACGCAGCCGGTGGACGATCTCGATGCGCGTGAAGACGCGCGGGTGCTCGGCTCGCCGTTGGCCCTCGATCACGACCTCGTAGCCGGTGACCACTTGGCGTTTCTTGCGCAGGATGCTGATCACGTCCATCCCCGTGCACCCTCCGAGCGCCGCGAGCACCGCCTCGACCGGCGAAGCTCCGTCACGTCCCGAGGTGCCGGCGAGCGGCAGCTCGGCTCCGCTCTCGAACCGCGAGACGAAGCGAAGACCCGGCGCGTCCACCGTGTCGAGGACGACGCGCGCGCGCTTACCCATCTGCCAGCCCCGCGCGCCGGCGGTCCGGCGTCGTCCCGTGCTCGCCGGCGCTGGCCCCCGGCCCCAACGACAGGTTCAGCTCCTCGTCGCTCAAGATCTGGCGGCGGCTCAGGATCTGTGACACGTCGTGCTCGAACCACAGATGCGTCAGATGATCGATTCCCACCTCGAGCTGCTTGCGCAATCCCACCATCTTGATGAGGTAGGCGCTCGCCCATAGCAACCAGCCCAGCCGCCCCGAGATCGGGATTCCGAACAGCTCCACCACCGAGCTGTGCTTGCCGAGCGAAATGATGTAGCCCATCTCCCGATACTCGAACGGCTCGATCGGGCGCCCGGTCGCCCTCTGCACCAGGAGTTTCCCCACGTAGCTGCCCATCTTGACCGCGGTCTGCGCCAGCCGCGGCTGGAACGTCCCGTCGCCGCGGTCGGCGGCGGCGCAATCCCCGATCACGAACACGTCCTCGCGCGGCCGGCCCTCGCGGTCGAGTCCACGGAGGAACTCGTCCACCTTGATGCGTCCGTCGGGCACGCGTGACATGGGCAGGGTCTGCACCAGCCCCGGGGGCCGGACGCCCGCCGTCCAGACGATGGTGAACGCCTCGACGAGGCTGCCGTCCGCCAGGTGAACGCACCGGGGCTCGACCCGCGTCGCGCCGGCGCCGAATCGAAGCGTCACGCCGCGCCGTTCGAGGAAGCGCCGCACGTAGTCCGAATGCTCGGGCCGCGCGTTGGCGACCACGCGGTTCTTGCTCTCGATCACCGTGACCGAGAGGTGCGACGCATGCAGGCTGGGAAACATCGGCAGCAGGGTCTCGCGCGCCATCTCCACCAGCTCGGCGGCCACCTCGACCCCGGTCACCCCACCACCGACGATCGCGAAGGACAGCAGCCGACGCCGCTGCTCCATGCTCTCCGCCTGCTCGGCCATCTCGAACAGCTCGACCACGCGCGCCCGCAGCGTCATCGCGTCCACCAGCGTCTTGAACGGGCGCGTGTTCTCGATCGCTCCGGGCACACCGTAGTACTCGGTCTCGCTGCCGACCGCGATCACCAACACATCGAAAGGCTCGACCAGGTTGTTGTGGAGGCGCACGCGGCGCCGGTCGAGGTCGATCTCGATCACCTTGTTCTTGTGGAAGCGGATGTGCCGGTGTCGGGCCATCTCGCGGAACGGATAGACGATGTGTCGCGTCTCGACCGCACCGGTCGCCACCGCGGGCAGGAGAGGATTGAACTGGAAGAAGTTCTCCTTGTCGATCAGCAGCGTGTCCCAGTAGCCACGCGCGGCGCGCGAGCGCCCCACCGAGCGCACCACGTCGAGCCCGCCGAACCCGCCCCCGAGGATCAGCAATCGCCTACCGGCCATGCCAGCGCAGCATACCATGGCAGCGCGTGGTGCCTGGCTTTGGTAGGCTCGCGCCTCGTGCCCGCGCTCTCCGTGCTGCTGCCGGTTCGTGACGCCGGACCGTATCTCGCCCCCTCGCTCGCGTCGCTGTGGCGCCAGACCTTCACCGACTTCGAGGTGGTCGCGGTCGACGACGGTTCGAGCGACGCCTCGGGCGAGATGCTCGAACATGCCGCCACCCACGAGCCTCGCTTGGTCGTGTTGCGACAGCCGGCGCGCGGGCTTCCGTCCGCGTTGAACCTCGCGTTCGCCCACGCCCGCGCGCCCGTCCTGGTTCGCCACGACGCCGACGACCGGTCGCATCCATGCCGCTTCGAGCTGCAGCGCGCATTCCTGCGCGTCCATCGGGATGTCGGGGTCCTGGGAACGCGCGTGCGGCTCTTCCCGTCGTCCGCGGTGGGGGTCGGGATGCGGCGCTGGGCTCGCTGGCACAACCAGCTCCTCACGCACGAACAGATCGCGGCCGAGGCGTTGATCGACAGCCCGCTGGCGCATGGCACCGCCATGCTGGACCGAACCGCGCTCGAACAGGTGAACGGTTGGGCGGAGCGCGGCTGGCCGGAGGATCTGGACCTATGGGTGCGGCTGCTGGAGGCCGGGGTTCGCTTCGCCAAGCTGCCGGGCGCGCTCTACGCCTGGCGACAGCATGCACGCAGCGCCACGCGCTGCCAGCCGCGCTATCGGCCCGAACGATTCGATGCGTTGCGGCTCGAAACCTTGGCGCGCGGCTTGCTGCGCGAGCGGCCGGCGCTCACGCTGGTGGGAGTCGGGGCCAGCCTCGCTCGCTGGCGCGCCTTGCTGTCCGCGAACGGCTACCAGGTGATCCCGCTCGCCCAGGGCCATCCTCCCCCCGAGCCGCCCACATGGGCACCTCCGATCGTGCTGGTGTTCGGCGCGGCGGCCGCGCGTGCGCGTTGGCGCGCCGCATTCGCCCGAGCGCATCGGGTCGAAGGGCGCGAATTCTGCTTTGTCGCGTGAACTGCCCCGGTCCATATGTTATTGATTTGTCGACCCGCTTGCGTTTGTATTTGACTGCGAGCTAGTGATATGGCCTAGTGTGCTGCGTTACTAGGCCGCTCACTCCAGGGAGGACGACATGCCCAAGACACGTCGCAGGCGCCGCACCTACACCCTCGATCGCCGTACCAGCATACTCGAAGTCGCGCAGAAACAGGGCCTCACGGCGGCCCAGGTGCAGCGGAAGTTCGGCGTCACGCCGGTCACATATTACTCGTGGCGCAAGAAGTATCTGCACGCGGGACGCGGCGCGTCCTCCACCGTCCGCGGCACGGACCTCACGCGGCAGCTCCGCACCACGGTTCAGGCTCGGGTGCGCACCATCCTGCCGGGCATCGTGCGCAACGAGGTGAATCAATACCTGAACACGCTGTTCGGCGGCGGGCGCGGGCGCACGCGCAAGACGTGAGCCCCCGCTTCCGATCCGTCGTCACGCGGCCCGGGCATCCCGTCCGGGCCGCGGCTCCGTAGAGCGGAGCCGCATGAGCAGCGAGCCTACCGCCGCGTCTGGCGTGGCCGCCGCCGCGGGCCCCGAAAAAGCCTCGAGTCCGCCCCCCGTCCCCCCGCTGCCGCGCTGGGCGTGGGTCGTTCTGGTGGTGTTCGCCGGGGGCGCCGCTTGCTATCGCAGCGCCGACGAGAACGCCTGGTTTCACCTCGCCGCGGGACGCTCGATCCTCACCCACGGCTGGCCAACGCGCGAGACCTGGTGCTGGATCGCATACGGTCAGAGACCCTGGCTCCCGGGCTGGGCTCACGACGTCACGCTGTATGGACTCTACGCCCTCGGGGGGAACGTCGCGATCGCGCTGTGGCGGGCCGCGTGGGCCGCCGTGACGATGGCGCTCGGCCTCACCATCGTGCGCCGCCTGGGTGCAGCCTCCTGGGCCGGCGCGCTGGTCGCGATCCTCGTCCTCGCGGTGGCACGTCCGCAGCTCGAGCCGCGCCCCGAGGCGATCGTGCCGGCGCTCGTGCTGCTCGCGATCGCCCTGTTCGAGGGTGCGCGCTCGTCGGGCCGAGATCGCACGCGTTGGCTGGTACCGGGGCAAGTGCTGTGGACCAACGTGCACTCGAGCTGGGCTCTCGGGCCGTTCTTGGCCTGGAGCTATTCGTTCGCGGAAAGTTGGCGCGAGGGCTCTGCTCCCAAGGACACGGCGTCGTCCGACGCCGCGCCCTCGGCCGCTCGGGTATCGACGGCGACCACCATGCGCTGGCGCCAATGGCTCGTCCTGGGTCTGGTTCTGTGGGCGGCCTCGGCCCTCACCCCGACGCCGCTCCTATCGCTCGCGACGCCCCTCAGGTTTTTGAGCGGCCTGCTCGACGACCCCGCGGAGGGTCGCGCGCCGGACTTGCGCGTCTGGACGTGGGCGGAGGACCACCGCGATCCGTTCACCGCGCTGCTCGCCCTGGCGTTCCTCGGAACGCTCCTCGGCAGTCATCGCGCCCAGCGGGCCTCGCCCGCCCTGGCGATCTTCGCCTTGATTGCTCTCGGGCTCGGCGTCATGGGCGTACGGTTTCGCGCGCTGGCGGCCTGGGCGTGCCTCGGGCCGCTCGCGGTCGCCTTGAGCGGACCCGCCGCGCCCTGGCGCCGGGTCGCGCAAGGGCTGGTCGTCGTCACCGCCGGTGCGGCCGGCGCCGCGTGGCTCGTGGTGGCTCCCCAATTCCGGCTTGGCGTCACGCCGCTCCCCTCTTCGGCGCCGGTCCGGGCGGTCGCGGTCGCCGATTCCTTACGTCTCTCCGGTCCGGTCCTCAATACCGCCCCCTTCGGCGGCTACCTGCTGTGGGCGCGCGGTGATTCGCATCCCCCGTTCGTGGACGGGCGCGGCCGCGGAAACCCCGGGACGCTGTCGCTTCTCTCACGCTCGGAGATCGACCCGGTGGCGCTGGACTCTCTCGTGCGAGCGTGGGACTTCCGGTACGCGATCGTGGAACCGCCACCGGGATCCGCCACCACGCTCGCGACCTTGCTGTCGCGCGAGCTGAACTGGGCGCTCATCTTCTACGACGACGACGGGCTCCTGTTCGTGCGTCGCAAGGACTATCCCGCGCTCGAGCCGCTCGCCTACCGGTTCGTGACTCCCGACGAAATCCAAATGCGCCTGTGGACCCAACGCACGCTCACCGACCCCGGGCTCGAGAAACTGTTCGAAGCCGAGCTGGAGCGGGCGCGCCGCGAGTCCTCTCGCCACGCGCGCGCCAGCTGGTGGCTCGCCGAAGTGGCGCTGGCGCACGGCGACGGAACGCGGGCGGTGGCGATGCTGAACGAGGTCGAGCGGCTCGCCCCCGAGACGAGGGGCTTGGCGCTCAAGCAAGGGATGTCGCGCCGCCTGGTGGGCGATCTCGCGGGCGCCCGCGCCGCGTTCCGCCGCGCGCTCGCAAACCCCGACGACGCTGAGACCGCCCAGGAGGAGCTCCAGCTCTTGAAGTGAGGCGGGCGGCGCCCCGAGGCTAGCGACCCCGGAAGGTCCATGCCCCCGCGGCCGCGCGGTCCACCAGCCAGGTGCGGCCGCGCAGCAAGCGCGCCGGAAGGGCGCCCACGTCCGGCGAGCCGTCGAGCGCGAGCGCCACGGCACGCGCCTTCGCCGAGCCGGAGGCCAGCACGACCACCTGGCGCGACTCCTCGAGCACGCGCGGCGTCACGGTGAGGCGCCGCGACGGCGGCTTCGGGCTGTCGAGCACCGCCACCACGCGGCGCTCGCGTTCGGCAAGCGAGGCCGCGTTCGGAAACAACGAAGCGACGTGCCCATCTTCACCCACCCCCAGCACCAGGAGGTCGAGCGGCGCCACCAGCAACGGTTCGTACTCCGCCGCCGCGGCGTCGAGATCGGGCGCCTCGCCGCGCATCCGGTGCAGGTGCGCGGGCGGGATCGCCACTGGGCCGGCCAGCGTCTCGCACACCAGTCGAAAGTTGCTCTCCGGGTCGGTCGGAGCCACGCCCCGCTCGTCGGCGAACGACACCTCGGTTCGCGACCAGTCGATCCGGCCGGCAAGGCCGGCGAGCCGCCGATAGAGTCCCAGCGGAGTGCGCCCGCCCGAGACGCCGAAGCGGAACGTGCCCCGCGCCCGGATCGCCTCGCCGGCGGCGGCCACCACTCGATCGGCGGCGGCACGCGCCAGCGCTCCAGGGCCGGGGAATACCTCCAGCTCCGCCACGGTGCCGCCCGTGCGGCCCCTCCCGCGCCCGGCTACGGCTCGCGCCATGTGCGATGCTCCCCCCGCATCCACTCGTCGCAATGGGCCGGGCCCCAGGAGCCTGGCTCGTAGTTGGGGAACGGGCCGGCCGCGTGCTCTTCGAAGTAACGGACGATCGGATCGATCCATCCCCACGAGGTCTCGACCCAGTCGCGCCGCGAGAATAGCGTGGCGTCGCCGCGCATCGCGTCCAGCAGCAGGCGCTCGTACGCCTCCGGAGGCTCGCCCCCGAAGGCCTCCGTGTACTTCATGTCCATGGTCAAGGCGCCCACCATGAAGTCGTCCCCCGGAACCTTGGATGCGAACTCCAGCTGGATCCCCTCGTCGGGCTGAATGCGCAGCGTGAGCACGTTGGGCTTCACGAACTCGCACACGTCTGGGCGCCCGAACAAGCTGAGCGGGATCGGCTGCAGATGAACCGACACCTCGGTGGCGCGCTTCTTGAGCTTCTTGCCGGTACGCAGGTAGAACGGCACACCCTGCCAGCGCCAGTTGTCCACGAAGACGCGCAGCGCGGCATAGGTAGGCACCATGGAGTCCGGGGCCACGCCCGGCTCCTCGCGGTAGCCTCGATACTGGCCCAGCACGACGTCCCGCCGGATCGTGTCCGACCACGGATCGCGGAGCGCGTTCAAGACCTTCAGTTTCTCGCTGCGAATGTCATCGGCGCCGCCGGTGGTGGGCGGCTCCATGGCGGTCAGGGCGAGCACCTCGAGCAAGTGGTTTTGCACGATGTCGCGCAGCACGCCCGTCTGATCGTAGAACTTCCCGCGGGTCCCCACACCCACCGTCTCGAGCGCGCAAATCTCGACGTAGTCCACGTACTTCCGGTTCCACAGCGGCTCGAAGATGCTGTTGGCGAAGCGCAGCACCAGGATATTCTGCACCGTTTCCTTGCCCAGGTAGTGATCGATGCGAAAGATCTGCGACTCGTCCAGCACCTCGGCCGCGAGCCGGTTGAGCGAGCGGGCCGATTCGAGGTCGCGTCCGAACGGCTTCTCGAGAATCACTCGGCTCCACGGGCCTGCGCCAGGCGGGTGGATCAGGCCGGCGCGTTTGAGCCCACGCAGGATCGTCCCGAATTCGGTGGGGGGCGTCGCCAAATAGAACAGGCGATTGCCCTCGAGGCCGAACCGATGGTCGAGCTGCTGGAGCCGCGCCGAGACGCGCTCGAATGAAGCCCCGTCCTCGAAATCGCCCGACACGTAGTCGACGCCTTCGGCGAACCGCCGCCATAGCTCGGGATCCAGCCGGCGCCGTGAGAACTCGCTCACGGCAGCGCGCATCTCCTCGCGGAACGCCTCGTTCGTGAGGCCCCGCCGCGCCACGCCCAGAAGCGCGAAGCGGTCGGGGAGCGTGCCGCCCATCGCCAGGTTGTAGAGGGCCGGGAGCAGCTTGCGGCGCGAGAGATCGCCACCGGCGCCGAACACCACCAGGGTGCACGGCGGCGTCTGCACGCGGCGCGTGGGCGCCGAGGGTGGAATCGCGGCGACCCGTGTCGCCATTTCTATTTCTCCTTCACCGCGTGGCCGCCGAACTCGGCACGCAGCGCCGCCACCACCTTGTCGCGGAACGAATCGGCCTGGCGCGAGCGGAAGCGCGCGAGCAGCGCCAGCGTGAGCAGGGGCGCCGGCACGTCGTGACGAATCGCCTCCTCCACTGTCCAGCGTCCCTCGCCGGAATCCTCCACGTAGCCGCGAATCCGCTCGAGTCCCGGGTCTTTCGCGAACGCCCGCTCGGCCAGCTCGAGGAGCCACGAGCGCACCACGCTGCCTTGGTTCCACAGGTGCGAGAGCCGCTCGAGATCGTAACCGTACTCGCTCGCTCGCAGGATCTCGAAGCCCTCGGCGTAGGACTGCATCAGGCCATACTCGATGCCGTTGTGGATCATCTTGGCGAAGTGGCCCGCGCCCGCGGGGCCGACATGGAGCCAACCGTCGGGCGGAGCGAGCGTGTCGAGGGCCGGCGCGAGCCGAGCGATCGCATCGGAGTCGCCGCCCAACATCATGCAAAAACCCTTCTCGAGCCCCCAGATCCCGCCCGAGGTCCCCACGTCCACGAATTGCACTCCGCGAGCCTTGAGGCGTTCGTGACGACGACGCGAATCCCGATAGTTGGAGTTTCCCCCATCCACGACGAGGTCGCCCCTCCCCAGCTCGGGCTCCAGCCGGTCGATCAGTTCGTCCACCGGTGGGCCGGCGGGAATCATCGCCCATAGCGTACATGGTCGTGCGAGCGAGCCCACGAGGGCCACGGGATCGGCGGCCCCGGTGGCGCCACGCGCGCGGGCCGCCTCGATCGGGCCTTCGCTGCGGTCGGTCGCGACCACGCGATGGCCGCCCTGCAGGAGCCGCGTGGTCATGTTGAGACCCATCCGCCCCAAGCCGATGAATCCCAGCTCCATGGTCGCTCCTTGCGTGGTCGTGCTCGTCCCGCGCCGCCATCGCGGTGGCAGAGCCACAGATTTAACCACGGAGAGGCCGCGGCGCAAACGATGCCTGCGCGGCGACGGGGCTCGGCGCGAGGCATCGTGGGTGCCGGCCCTTCGTCTGCCGCGTCGGGGTGTTCTATGCTCGGGTCGCGTCGTCGTCGTCGGCGATCGCCGAGACGCGAGCCGGTTCGGCAGACCACGCGGGGATCCGACCATGGCCTCGAGAGCGGTTCCCAGGCGAAGGCAGCCGGATCGCTCGCGCGCACCGTCGGTTCCCGAGCCGCCGAGGATCGCGCGTGATCCGTGGGGCTGGGCGAGTCTCGCCGCGCTGCTTCCCTTGCTCCTGAAGAGCCTCGGCGCCCCGCTCGGCGAGCCGGTCGCGGACGACTTCGACTTCCTCCACCACGCGCTCCTCCTCCACCGTCATGGACTGCTCGATGGCGGCGGATCGGCGGCGTTCTGGCGACCGCTCGCCCACCAGATCTATTACACGGCGCTCGGTCCCCTGATCTTGACCCACCCCTGGGCCGTGGCCGCTCTCCACGGCGTGTTGCTCGCGCTCTGCGCGCTCCTGCTGTACCGCACCTTCCGGTGGCGCTTCGCCGGGCCCGTCGCCGCCGCCTGCGCCACGTTCCCGTTGCTCGCCGAATCGGCGCGCGAGCTGATTGCGTGGCCGAGCCATTTCGTCGAGCTGGGAACGCTCTTCTTCGCGGTGGTGGCCCTTCACGAAGCCGCGGCGCGCCGGGGCATCCGCGCGTTCCTCGCGCTGGCGGGCTCGCTGCTGTGCAAGGAGACCGGCGTGGTGGCGGCGTTGCTGCTGCCGTGGATGCCCGCCGTTCGCGGCCCGATCACGATGCGCGAGCGCCTGCGTTGGGCGGGCGGGGCAGGCCTGGTGCTGCTCGGCTACGGCGTCCTCTACCTCTATACCCGCCGGCATGCGGGGCTCGAGCTACCGCATCACCTCGAAACCGATCGCGCGATCGCGGCCACGCCGTGGCTCACGCGCCTCGGCTGGTCGTTCTGGAACAGTCTACGCGCGATGATGAGCTTGCCGGCGATCCCCTCGAGAGACGACGCCTTCTTCGGCGTGGCGGCGGCCGCGCTGGTGGTGGCGGCGGGCGTGTTCCTGATCGCCGACCGCACGCGACGCGCGCGACTCGAGCCCGCGCGCCCGTGGATCCTGTGGGGCCTTGCCTGGTTCCTCGTGTTCGCCATGGGCCTGACCGCGATCTACCCGATTTGGGCCCCGTACCGCGCGGCCTTCGGCGCGATCGGCCTGGGAGTGGCGCTGGTAGCCTGGCTCGGCGCCGGCGAGCCGTGGCTGATCGCGCCCCTCGTGGCGCTGCGGCTCGCCACCGTCGCGGCGAGCCCGGGTCCTCCGCCACTCGTCTCGTCGTCGGCGCCCGAGTCCGGCGCGTTCATCGACTTCGAGCGTCTGGTGCGGTTGCAACGGCTGATGATCGATACTCGCACCACGCTTCAGGCAGCCTTCCCGACCCTGCCGCACGGCGCGCGCGTCGGCCAGCACTACATGCCGCGCGGCGCCCTCTATGCGTTCGAAGGCGACAAGGCGCTCCAGATCTGGTATCGAGACACCACGGTGCGCTGGGTGCCCTTCACCGCGTATCGCAGCGACCCCGGCCTCAGGCTGGCGACGATCGTGGAGTATCAGCCGCATCGGGCGCCCCAGGCGGCGCTGGTCGAGCCCGCGGCGATGCGTGCGCTGCTGGAGGCCGCGGACCGAATCGCTCGCTCGGACTGGGCCGGCGCCCTGGCCCGTCTGGGGCGAGCCGATTCGCTCCAGAGAGACGCGGGTGCCGCGGTATTTCGCGCCACCGTCGCATCCAAGCGGGCGCTGTGCCGGCTCGAACTGGGGGCCGCCGACGACGCCGCGCGCGAGGCCCGCCACGGACTGGATCTGTGGGCCGACAACTTCGACTCGCGCTACGTGCTCGCGAGCGTCGCCCTGGCCCGCGACCAGCTCGACGAGGCCGAGGCGCAGCTCGACACGCTGCTCGCCGCCTCCCCCGGCGATTCGAGCGCGGCTCAATTGCTCCGCACGGTGCGCGCGACCCGAGCGCAGCGTGCGCGCCCCTGACCCGCACCCGCGGCGCCGTCAGGACGCCGTGGTCGGCCGCTCGGGCGCCGGTTGTCCGACCTCCACCGCTGCCACCCGCCCTCGCACGTCCGGCAGCGCGAGCGCGCACGTCACGCCCATCAGCATCAGGCTCGCCAGGCTGAGCAGCGCGACGTGCAGCCCGCGCGCGTCGGCGAGCGCGCCGACCGGGCCGATCAGCAGCGCCCCCAGGCCCCAGGCGGCCCCCATGAGCAGGCTCGAGATGGTCGAGGCGTGTCGCGGGGACAGTTCCTGGCCCATCACCACGTTGACCGGCAGCGAGGTCTGGAGCACGAAGCTGCCGAGCGCCAGGCAGGCGAGCCCCACCCAACCGGGCAGGAACAGAAACGCGGCATACAGCGGCGTGGCTCCGAGGAACGAGCGCAGCACCACCGCGCGCCCACCCCACCGGTCGGCGAGCCAGCCGCCCAGGAATCCTCCCAGCGCGCCGCTCATCAGGTAGATCGTCACGATCGCCCCGCCCGCGGTGACGCTGTAACCGAGCGCGTGCAGGTGGAGGGGCAGAAAGGTCATGAACCCGTAGGAGACCGCGGAGCGGCACACCGTGGCCAGGTAGAGCAGGGCCAGCGGGTGCAGGAACGGCTTTAAGTCCGACCATCGCGGGCGCGCTCCCACGTGACGCGCACGCGGGCGCACCCGCGACAACCACGCCATGAGCAACCCCGACACCACCAGACCCGGCAGGGCCGCAACCCAGGTGCGGGCGAGCCCGAACGCATGCACCACGCCGACCGCGAACAGCGGCCCGATCGAAAAGCCCAGCGTGCCTCCGGTGACGAAGAACGCCATCGCCATGCCGCGGCGCGGCGAGACCTCGGCCGAGAGCGAGGCCGCCTGCGGATGGAACGCCGCCACGCCCAACCCGCCCAGCATGAGGAGCGCCACCAGCCAGCCGTAGCTAGGTGCCTGTCCGACGCCGCTCAGGAACACGGCAGCGCACAGCGGACCGAAGGCGACGAACCAGGGTCGGTGCACGCGATCCGAGAGCCAGCCGAACAATGGCTGAGCGAACGACGAGGCGATCGAGGCGAGCGCCACCAGGGTGCCCACCAGCGTGAGGCTCAGGTGGAGCTTGGCGACCAGCAGTGGGAGAAGCGGCGAGAAGAAGCTGGAGTAGGAATCGATCGTGAAGTGGCCGAGGGCGAGGATCCCGAGCCGCGGCGTGAAGAACCTGCGCATGATGAAGAGCGACCATAGCACAGGCCCGCGCGGCGTTACGTGGCGCGCGATCCGGAGTCGCGACGGGATGCGTGTGCCGTGAAGTCGAAGGACGTGGTTCACCCGGGCTTCCGGTGGCCCGTTGGAACCAAGGCCCGCGCCGACCGACGTGGCGCCGCGGCTCCACCGTCGCCTTGCCCCCGCGCGCCGTGTCGTGGCTCTAGAACTTGGGCTTCTCGAGCTGACCGATCAGCGCCTTGAGGGTACGGTGAAGTACCTGGTCGACATCTCCCCAGGATCCCGTGGCTCAGCGTTGGAGCGCGAAACGCTCTGCGGACAGCGAAGTTGCTCTCGGGAGTTGCGAACATGGTTCAACACGCCCCGGGGCGTGTTGCGTGAGTGGCGCGACCATGCCCGGGGATGGTTGCGGGGGACCTCGACTGTCCGCACGGACAGTTGCTCGATGACCGCATGGGCCGAAGGTGCGGCGATGGGGTCGACCCTGGCCGGCAACTCGGGGCATGGGAAACGCTCCGCGAGCAGCCGCTCGATCTCGGATTTGGTCTGGTGAGCCGCCTTCTTGTGGTCGCCGCAAGCAGGAAACGGCCGCGGGTGAAGCCGGCAACGTGTCTACACTTCGCTCCTAAGCGGCGCGCGCTTCGGGCGGCACGAGTGCCTCGACGCGTCCGACCTCGACGTCGGCCCGCGCCAGCACCTGGGGCAGCGACTTCAGATCTTTCTCGCGCCCGAGCCGTTCGATGTGGGCGAACAGCGACGCGCACCGCGCCGCGCCCAGCGTCGCGCACATGCCCTTCAAGCCATGGGCTTCGAACTCGACTGCCGAGGCTTCTCCCGCGGCTGCGCGCTCACGGAGCTTCGCCAGCCGAGGCCGCGCGTGCGTGTAGAACGCTCGCAGCAGGATGTCCTTGAGCTCGGCGCTCCCCATGCTGGAGGAATCCAAGCGCCGCTCGTCGAGCACCGGCTCGGCGTCCGCGATCGGCACGACGATGGCCGGCGGCGCGTCGGACGGTGGGCTGGCGTCGTTCGTGTCCGAGCCGGGCGAGGGGGCCAGGACGCTCGGCGTCGGGCTTCCGCCCCCTCGCGGGGAGGCAGCGCCGGTCGCGTCGCCCGCCTTCAACTCGGGCCGTGTCCAGCGCTCGATCGTGGATGCCAGCCCCTGCAAATCGATCGGCTTGGGCAAGTGATCGTCCATGCCGGCATCCAGGCAGCGCTGCCGGTCGACCGGCCGGTGGTGCGCGGTCATCGCGATCACCGGCGTGCGGCGGCCCTGCTCGACGTCGACGCGGCGGATCTCGTCCGTGGTCTGGTAGCCATCCATGTCGGGCATCTGGATGTCCATCAAGATGAGATCGAACGGCTGGCGCGCGTGGGCCTCGATCGCCGCCGCCCCGCTGGCCGCGATCTCCGGCTGGTAGCCGGCACGCCGCAACGCCGCGACCGCCACCAGGAGGTTGACCGAGTTGTCGTCCACCACCAGCACCCGCGTCCGCTGGCGCCGCTGCTCGGCCACCGAGTGGCGCGTCACGATCGAAGGCGACGTTTCGGGCCGCGGCGGGACGTCGCCTGCCGGCGCCCCGCGATGCAACACCTCGATCAGGGCGTCGTAGAGATGAGACTGTTGGACCGGCTTGAGCAAGTAGGCCGAGTAGCCCAGCGTTTGGGCCCGTGCGGCGTCGCCGCGGCGTCCCAGCCCGGTCGTCAGCATGAGCAAGGTCGCGGCGAGCGTTGCGTCCTGGCGGATCATCGGAGCCAGCTTCTCACCGTCGATTGCCGGCAGCTGCATATCGATGATCGCCAGCCGGTACGGTGTGCCGCGCCCCGCCGCGGACCGCATCGCCGCCAGCGCCGCGTCGCCGTCCGCCACCTCGACGCTCTCGCATCCCCAGGTCGAAAGCATCTCGGTCAAGGCGATGCGCATGCTCGGCGACGGGTCCGCCACCAGGATCCGCAGGCCCTTGAGCTCGACCTCGGGAGCGCGCGATGCCTCGGGGGTCACCTGCTGCTTTTCGAACGGCAGCCGGAACCAGAACGTGCTCCCGCGGCCCGGCTCGCTCTCGACGCCGACCTGTCCTCCCATGAGCGCCACCAGGCGGCGCGAAATCGCGAGCCCCAGACCCGTGCCGCCGAAGCGACGTGCGATCGACGAATCGGCCTGGCCAAACACCTCGAACAGGCCCGATCGCTGCGACTCGGTCATGCCGATTCCGGTGTCGTTGACCGCGAAGCGCACGCTCACTTGCTGCGGGTTCTCGTGGACCGGATCGACTTGAATCGACACCTGGCCGTGCTCGGTGAACTTGAGCGCGTTGCCGGCGAGGTTGATGAGCACCTGACGGAGCCGACCCGGATCGCCGCGCAGCTGCGACGGCAGGTTGTGGTGGACCGCGCACGTGAACTGGAGCCCCTTTTCTTCGGCGCGCGGAGCCAGGATCGCGCTCACGCCGTCCATCGTGAGCCGCAGATCGAAGTCGATGGTCTCGATCTCGAACTTGCCCGCCTCGATCTTGGAAAAGTCGAGGATCTCGTTCACCAGCTCGAGCAGCGCCTCGCTCGAGGTCTGGATGACCTCGGCGAAATGCCGCTGATCGCGGTCGAGGTTGGATTCGAGCAGCAGCCGCGTCATGCCGATCACGCCGTTCATCGGCGTCCGGATCTCGTGGCTGACGGTGGCGAGGAATTCGTCCTTGAGGCGGGCCGCCTCGCTGGCTTGCGCGGCGCCCGCGGTGAGCGAGCGCACCTTGCGCCGCAACGCCTCGAGCTCGAAGGTGGCGCGGTGCACGTCGTGGAGGCCGGCGACGTAGCCGCTCCATCCGCCGGCGACCTGAATGCGCTTGACGCGCGCCGCCACCCAGACGATGCGCCCGTCTCGCGTCACCAGCGGCAGGTCGCGCGCGATCTCGGTCGCCGATTGGTGATGCCGGCGCAGGAAGAAACCGGCCAGGCGTTTGCGCTTGGCCGGGGCGAGGAGCACGAGGAAGGATTGGCCGAGCAACTCGGGAGCGGCGTAGCCCGTCATCTCCTCCGCAGCCCGGTTGATCCAGGCGAGCCGGCCCTCGGCATCGCAGCAGATGAGTGGGTCGGGCACCAGGTCACGGATGTCCGAGGTTGCCTGGGGCCGGGCCTCCGCGGACCTCGGCGCGTGGCCGGCCCCGGAGGATGACAGGTGTCGCGGCGCCGCGTGCAGGGTCTGGGCTTTCACCGAACTCGCTTGCGCAGCAGAAGCCGACCCGGAGCCGGGGGATCCGGAACCGGGTGAGGGACGTGGGCGCGGGGGATCACCCGGGCTATAGGCCACGAGACGTTCTCCGTGGTGAAACCGCAAAGGCCGGGCCGGGCGCCACCGACGCCGGGCGGACGGCGAGCGGCGATCGCCAAGCCTCGCCAGAGCCCATGCGCCGGTCGCGGGGAAGTGGTTATCGGCGGCGGGTTAGTCCGGCTTGAGGCGCCGCGGAACGGGGGTCAGGAGCCTGTCTTCAGGCGATCGCGGTAGAGCTTGTGGAGCTTCGCCACCTTGGGAGCGATCACGAACTGGCAGTACGGCAGGCCAGCGTGCTTGTCGTAATAGCCCTGGTGGTAGTCCTCGGCCGCGAAGAATTCCTTGTACGGGAGGACCTGGGTCACGATCGGGGCCTTGAAGACCTGCTTCGCCTTGAGGTCCGCGATGGTTTGCTCGATCGCGACGCGTTGCTCCGGTGAGTGATAGAAGATGGCCGAACGATACTGGGTGCCGACATCGGCGCCCTGGCGGTTGGGCGTCGTCGGATCGTGGAACGCGAAGAACACGCGGAGCAGGTCGCGATACGAGATCACCGCCGGATCGAAGGTGATCTGTACGGTCTCCGCGTGGCCGGTGGTGCCCGTGCAGACCCGCTCGTAGCTCGGCTTCGAGACGCTGCCGCCGGAGAACCCCGCGGTGACGCTCTGCACCCCCTTGAGTCGTTCGAAGATCGCGTTCATCGACCAGAAGCAGCCACCGGAGAAGGTCGCTGTCTCGCTCGCGCCAGCCGGCGGAGTGGCTGGGGTCGGCGCACCCCAGGCGACGGCCGCAGCGAGCATCGCGGCAAACGTGAGCAATTCGTAAAGGACCCGACTGCGGTGTCCGTGGCTCCCAGTCATCGGCATCTCCTTCGGCGGGCGGCTTGCCAACATCAGTTTAGCGCAAGGAGTACGCGAGAGGCCCGTGGACGGCACCAGGGAACCTTGGGTCCCCCGTGGTCGTCTCCACACGCGACGCGGCCGAGCCGAGGTGCCCATACGCGACGAAGCTGCTAGGGTTGCAGCTCCACTTTTCGAGAGCATCCGATGCGCGTAGCGGCACTCTACGACGTTCACGGCAGCCTGTGGGCCCTCGATGCCGTGCTGGCCGAGATCGATCGCAAGGGTGGCGCCGATCGAGTCTTGATCGAAGGCGACGTCTGCTGGGGGCCGCGACAGACCCTGGAGCGTCTGATCGCGCGCGGGGCGGGCCCGGAGAGCCGCCTCCGCGAAGCCCTCGCGGGGGTCGGGCAGGCGCGCGACATTCGCGCCAGCGACTTCCCGGCGAACGACGAATACGTGCAGCTTCTGCTCGAGCCTCCGAGTGGAGATTGGGCGGCCACTTTCTTCGAGGACATGGCGGCAAAGCGGGCACGCCCCACCTCGTGAAGACTCGTCGGCGACGCCCGGCTCGTCCCGAGCGGCGCGGGCTCGAAGTCATCCTGCATGCCGAGTCGAGCGCCGACCCGCAGCGGGAAGCGCTCGGCACGGTTCTCGCGATCGCCACGCTCTCGCTCTTCGGCGTCGCCTTGCTGTTCATGGCCTTGGGCCCTCACCGCATCGGCGACTACGGCACCGAGACCGACTTCTACGGCTCCTACGCCGAGGGCGCGCGACAGATCCAGCGCGGCGTACTCGACCCATCGCGCTACGGCGTGGTGGGACCCATCTACGAGCTGGCGCTCGCCGGAGCCGGCCTGCTGGCGCGCGACCTGTTCCTCGCTGCCGAGTTGCTCTCGGCGGCGGCGGCGGTGGCGACGCTGCTTCTTTGGTTCGTGCTGCTCCGCCGGCGCCATGGCGCCTGGATCGGGCTCTTCGCGATCGCCTTCATGGCCACGAACCCGACGTTGTTCCACTACGGCTACTCGGCCTCGACCGACGCCTTGGCTCTCGCCCTGCAAGCTGGCGCACTGTGCCTCCTGTTCGCCACGTCGGGCCCACGCACCGCAGCGCTCGCGGGGTTGGTGGCCGCACTGGCGTTCCTCACCCGCTACACGGCGGTGACGTTGCTTCCCGCCGGGCTCATCGCCACCCTCGCCCGAGGCCGCGCAAGAGGCGATGGAGGACGCAAACAGGCGCTCGCCTTCGCGGCCGGCTTCCTGGCTCCGGTGGGGATCTGGATCGCCTACTCGCTCGCCTCCGGCACCGGGTTCGCGTTCCAGCTCCACCACAACCTCGCGTTCGAGGTCTACGCGCGGCCGCGCGGCATTCCGTGGGATGCCTACCAGCGCGATTTGCAGCCCGGCTTTCACTCGCTGTGGGACGTGATCGCGCGCGACCCCGCGGCGGTCGCGTGGCGGCTGCTCGTGAACTGCGGGGCGCACTTGGCCGAGGACGCACGCCTGCTGCTCGGCTGGCCTGTGGCGGCGGCGGTCACGGCCGGCTTGGTGCTCGGCGCGTGGAGCGGAGCCCTGCGCCGAGCATGCCCGCTCGCCGCGACCGGCGTGCTTTGTTTTTTGTCGTTCGTGCCGGTTTTCTACTCGGATCGTTACTCGCTTGCGCTGCTGCCGTTCTACGCCGCGCTCGCTGCCTATGCATTCGCCTCGCCACGCTTCGCGTTCGCCGTGACGAGGAGATCGCCGGCAAAGCGCGGGCGCGGCATTCCGCTCAAGACCGTGCTGGCGCTGGTGCCTCTGGCGCTGTCCCTGGCGGCATCCGTCCGACTTCAGCGGATGGTCCTCACCCAACAACCCACCGAAGCACTCGACGCCGGCCGCGTGCTTCGCGCTCTCGCGCATCCCGGGGAGCGCGTGATCGCGCGCAAGCCCCAGGTCGCTTACCTGGGCGGCATCGAGGCGTTGCCGTTCCCCTTCGCCGAGTCACTCCAGGAGCTGGCCGCTTACGCGCGGGTGCACAAAGCACGCTGGCTCTTCTACGGATGGCCCGAGGTGGAGGCCCGTCCCTGGTACCGGCATTTGATCGACACCACGGGAGCGGTCCCCGGGCTCACCGTGCGGTACGCGAGAATGTGGACCTGGCGGCCCGGGGTGCTCTACGAGATCGGGCCGGCGTTCGGCGAGCGTCCCTCCTGGTACGACGACTCGCTGCTGGTCGCGCTTCACGACACGCGGGTGCGGCTGCTGGAGCGGCCAGGCGATGCGGATCTCCTGGCTCTGGCCGGAGTCATCGAGCTCGATCGCGGCCTGGTGCGGGACGCGACCGAGCACCTGGAGCGCGCGGCCGACCGGCGGCCGACCGATCCCCACGTGTTGCTGCCGTTGGGCCAGGCCCTGCTGCAATCCGGCGACCCGCGGCGGGCCTCGATCGCGTTCACGCGCGCCGAGCAGGTCTCTCCGGGCAACCTCGAGGCACGCCTGGGCCGGGGCTGGGCGAGCCTGCTGGCGGGCCAGCGCGAGGAAGCGGCCTCGCTGTGGCGCCCGGTGATCGGGCTCACCCGCGACGCCATCACGCTGGAGCGCATGGCCGCGCTCTATCAGGAGCTCGGGGATGACAGCGCGGCGGCCGTGGCACGCGCGGCACGGCGCCGACTCGGGCCATAGGGAATCGCGCGTCCGGCTCCGCTTCCGTCTGCGGGACCCCCTGACCCCAGCCCGAGGAAGCGGATGAAGATCCTCTGTACGTGGTTGGCGTTGGCATCGCTCGCCTGGCCGGCGAGCGTGACTCACGCCGAAGTCAAGACCCGAGAGATCGACTACACGCAGGGTGAGACGCCTCTGCAGGGCACGCTCGCTCGGAACGACGCAATCAAGGGGAAACGTCCGGGCGTGCTCGTGGTTCACGAATGGTGGGGACACAACGCTCATGCGCGCAGGCAAGCGGAGCGCCTGGCGCGGGCCGGATACGTGGCGTTCGCGCTCGACATGTACGGCAAGGGCAAGGTGACCACGCACCCCGATGAGGCCCAGGCGTTCGTGGCCGAGGCGACCAAGGACCCGGCGGTCATGGCGGCACGCTTCGAGGCGGCGCGCCAGCAGCTGGTGCAGGATCCGCACGTGGATTCGACGCGCATCGCGGCGATCGGGTACTGCTTCGGGGGCGCGGTCGTGCTCGGAATGGCCCGCTCGGGCGCGGATCTCAAGGCGGTGGCGACGTTCCATGGAGCCCTCGCCACGCGGCATCCGGCCGAGCCCGGCATGGTTCGCGCCCGCATCCTGGTCATGACGGGCGCCGCGGATTCCCTGGTGCCCCCCGCACAAGTCGCGGCGTTCGAGCAGGAGATGAGAGCGGCGGGAGTACACTTCGATGTGATCCGCTACCCGGGCGCAAAACATGGGTTCACCAACCCGGATGCCGCCTCGTATGGCATGGAGTCGTTGGCTTACAACGCCGACGCGGATCGGAAGTCCTGGGCGGCGTTGCTCAGGTTCTTCCGGCAGGCGCTGAAGTAGCGAGCTCGCGCGTCTCTGCAGGCGCGGAGTCGCGGCTTGCTGCTCGACGCATACGCGCGCGCCCGGCGAGTCACGCTGTCACTTTCGCTTCGAGAAAGGGCTTTCCCAAGCGATCACCATGCGCCATTGGCCGGTGTCGTCCTTGCGCCACAGGTGTGCGAACGCACCGGTGTCGGGCCTCGCGGCGCCCCGCGCGCGGGCGATCATGAGCCCGTACGCGTAGCCCAGATCCCAGGACTTGGCGACGCCGTTGCCGCGGTATTCCCACGTGGCCTCACGCGGCTGCCCTTGGAACGCGGCCGCCGCGGCGTCCGGGCCGAGCACCGGCAGCGCCCCGTCGAGATCGGTGCGCAGGTCACCCGCCGACACCTCGCGGAACGCACGTTCCCAGGCGCTCTTGCGCGCATGCCAGGTGAGCGTGCGCTCCGCCGCCATCAGCTGGTTCTTCTCGTGCGCGGTGCGCCGGTACTCGTAGTCGGCGCGGCTACGCACGCCGGCGTTGAAGAGCCCCACGCCGAGGCCGAGACCGCCCGATCCCACCGAAACACCGGCACCGGTGCCGACCCCGATGCTGGCGCCGCCGCGTCCCATGCCCGCGCCGACCTCGAACCCGCTCCTCTTCCACGCGTTCGAGTCCGGAGGAGCGTGGCCCGGACCTTCGCGCACCTTGACCTCCCGCGGGCCGTGCTCGGGTCTCGGGTGCGAGGTGCCACAATCGAGCGCCACCTCCCAGGCCCCACGGGCGTTTCTACGCCAGACGGTGACGAAGTGACCGTGGTCCTCCTTCGCATTGGCGCTCGCCCGATACATCCAGGGGCCGGTCGAGAACCCCAGGTCACCGGCGCCCGACAGCTCGACGAACTCGGGGGCCCATTCGAGCACGCCCGGCACGTCGCGGCGCACGAGCCAGCTCTGCTTGCCGTTGATCGGCCCCGGACGAAACACCACCGCATCGTCGGCCAGGTAGGTGAGGAACGCCGCACGCATGCCCTTGGCGACCGATAGAGCCGAGAACGCGCGTTCGGCGCCGATCAACGAGTCGATCGGGCGCGCGGCCGCAACCGCGAGCGTGGTGAACAGGCCGAATGCGACCAGCAAGGACCCGAACCGAGAAAGATTCTGGAGCACGCGAGGCCCTCCGAGGGGCGGGAGGGCTGTCGCGCTTCTCGCTAGCCTGCGTACTCGTATGTGACCTCGATCAAGCTGCCGCGCCAGTAGGGGATCCAGTAATCCCCGAAGCCGGGGCGACTCCGGTGGCGCTCACCGGCCCACGTCACCGATACCGCGCCTTGATTCGGCCCCAGCTCGTGGTCTCGACTGGTACGACGCTGTCGCCGCCAAACTTGGTGGCATCGTGTTGCGTGCCATCGGTCACGAACACGTTTCCCGTGCCGTCGATCGCGACGCCGACGATGCCCTCGAACTGACCGTCACCGCTCCCGTAAGTGCCCCACGAGGTGAGGAAGGTCCCGTCGGTCTTGAAGGCTTGAACGCGGAAAACGTCCACCGCGCAGACGACGCCCGACGACGAGACGGCGACATCCTCCGGGAAGTCGAACTGTCCGTCCCCGACGCCGTGGGATCCCCACTGGCCGAGATACGAGCCCGCGCTGCTGAACTTCTGCACCCGATGATTCCCGAAGTCCGCCACGTACAGGTTGTCCGAAGCATCGAAGCCCATTCCGCCCGGCTGGTTCAGCTGCCCATTGCCCGAGCCATCGCTGCCGAACTGGGTCAGGAACGTGCCGTCGCTCGAGAATTTCTGGATGCGAGCAGCGGTGCCGGCGAAACCGCTCGTGACGTAGACGTTCCCGGCGTGGTCGACGCCGATCGACCTGGGGAAGTTGAACTCATTGGAACCCGTGCCCGCCGAGCCCCACGTGCGCACGAAGCCTCCGGTGTCGGTGAGCTCCTGCACGCGGCTGTTTCCGGCCTCCAAGACGTAGAGGTGTCCGTTGGGCCCAATCGCGAGATCCTCGGGGACCTCGAATTCACCGTTCCCGGTCCCGAAGGTTCCCCACTGTGAGACGTACACACCATTGTTGGTGAACTTCTGAATTCGATCGTTATTCTGGTCTGCGATGTAGACGTTGCCCGCCACGTCCGTGGCCACACCACGAGGGTAGGCGAACTCGCCGTTGCCAGGCCCGGGGCTGCCCCACTGGAGAAGAAACGACGGAGGTGTTTCGCTCGCCACCGCGACCTGGGCGGCGAGAACGGCAAACAACGGAAGAAGCCTCGCGACGCGTTTCATGATGCGGCCCTCATGCGACGCGCGGAGGGCGGGCGCCCTCCCGGGCCTCCCACGCGAACCGGTCTCGGGAAGGCTCCGCCTCTCACCGTCGAGCCGGACGGCTTACGATCCGGCCCTGCCGGTCCTATGTGCAGACCGGCTATCTTATAGGCTAAGCCTATGGGGGCGGCGGCTCAACCGTCAAAACGCGGCCGGACGTTTGCCCCGGTGCCGAAGCGCTTGGCCGTCCGCATTTGGGCCTTGATTGCCTCGGCCCCTCGATCGCGCGGAGGGGCCGTCGTGACCAAGGATTCGAGCAAGCGGCGGGCGATCACCGCGATGTCCTCGGCCGCCTTGTCGAACGCCCCCTGATTCGCCTGAGACGGCTTGTGGAACCCCGTCAGCTTGCGAACGAACTGGAGCGAGGCGGCGCGCACTTCGTCCGCGGACGCCGGGGGATCGAAGTTGAAGAGTGTCTTGATGTTCCTGCACATCCCATGTCCTCCCGCAGGGTCTTGCGAAGGCTCCATCGGCACGACCGGCTCAAATCCTACCACCCAAGCGGCGTGACGGGCCGAACTCGAACAGCGCCCGCGTGCCGCCGGCGACGCCGAGCAGGTGGGAGAGCGCGGTCGGCCACGAACGCAGCGCGCCAAGGGCAGGCGGAACGAGCCCGGGATGCCGGGCGAGCCACAGCATGCCTCGCGTGACGGTCGCGTAATCGCGTAGCAGGGCCGCACGCCCTCGCTCGAACTCGGGAAACCAGGAGTCCGCCTCTGCGACTCCGCGCGACGCGAAGCGCGCGAGCAGCTCTGCGCCCTGCAGCGCGTGGGTCATGCCGCCACCGGCGATCGGATCGAGGGCTCCCGCCGCATCGCCCAGAAGCACCACGCCCGGCGCGGTGCCACTCCGCGCCCCCGCCAAGGGGAACGTTCCGCGCACGGGCGTCAGCCGGGACGCTCCGCGGAGGCGCTCGGCGAGAAGTGGCTGTGCGTGCCACCAGCGCTCGAACAGGATCTCGGCCGGTGCGTGAAGCGGTTCTGCGTCGGCCAGTGCCGCGACCAGCAGCTCGCCTCGCGGGAGCGACGCGACGTAGAGCTCGTGGCCCTTGCCGAGGTAGATGTCGACCCAGGGCGACGCCTCGAAGCCGTCGGCGACCCGAAAGTGGGCCCGCATACCAAGCCGGCGCCGCCGCAGCGCTCGATCGAGTCCCAGCGCCCGCCGGATGCGCGAGTGGACACCGTCCGCCGCGACGATCAACGGCGCCCGATGCGCGGCTCCGTCGATCATCAGGCCGGTGACCCGACCGCGCTCGACGATCGGACCCTCGACCATCGCTTTCGTCCGTGCGCGCACGCCGGCGGTACCCGCCGCCGCCTCGAAGAGCACCCGGTCGAGCACGACGCGGCGCTGGGCGAGACCTTCCCGCGGGCCGGCGCCAGCCGGAAACCGCCCAGACACCACCCTTCCGCGGAAGTGGTAGCGAACCCCTCGAAACGGCATCCCTCCCACCCCGTCGACCAGACCGAGACGCCGCAGCACCGCGACCCCGGCCGGCATGAGTCCCTCTCCGCACGCCTTCTCGCGCGGGAAATCGTCACGCTCGAACAGCTCGACCGCGAGCCCCGCGCGTCCCAGAAGGATCGCCAGCGTGGAGCCGGCGACGCCTCCTCCCGCGATCAGGACGTCGGGCTTCATGGGGCCTCGCCGAGTGCTCAATCCCAGCGCAGCAGCAGCATGTCCGCGCTGAAGCCCGGGCCGAAGGCGGCGAGCAGACCATGAGCACCGCTCGCCGGCGTGTGCCGCGCGAGCCATTCGTGAAGCACGAACAGAACCGATGCGCTCGACTGGTTGCCGTACTCACGCAGCACGTGCCAGGAGCACTCCGTGTCCTGGCGCGTGAGACCGAGCTCCTCCTCGATGAAGCAAAGAAGCTTCTGCCCGCCGGGGTGGACGATGAAGGCGGACAGCTCCTCGCGGCGCAGGCCAGCGCGCGCCAGGAAACCGTCCACCAGCCCCCGGACGCGCTCGCGAATCATGTCGGGCACTTCGCGCGAGAGAACGATATGGAAACCACCCTCCTTGAGATCGAACCCCATCGCATCGAGGGAGCGCGGGAAGAGATAGCTTTCGGTCCGGACGATTCGCGGCCCCCTTCCCTCGTGTCCTACCACGACGACCGCCGCCGCGCCGTCGCCAAACAGGATCGAGGAGATGAGATTGGCCTGCGAGGTATCGTGCCTCTGGAACGTGAGGCTGGGCAGCTCCACCGCCACGATCAGCACCGTAGCCCCGGAATATGCGCGCAGGAAATCGGCAGCGCGTGCCAGCGCGGAAGCCCCGGCCGCGCAGCCCAGCTCCGTGATCGGCAGCCGGCGCACGTCGGGCCGGAAGCCGAAGCGGTTCGCGAGGTGCGCATCGAGCGAAGGAATCATCACCCCGGTACACGACACGGTGATCACCAGGTCGACAGCCGTGGGCGGGAGCCCGGCGCGTGCCAGGCAATCGGCCGTCACCTCGGCCCCGAGCCGAACCGAGTGCTCGGCGTACGCCCGGCTGATCTCATCGAGCGGTCGAGGCTCGATGATGTCGTCGATCGGCTGGACGCAATAGCGCTGGTTCACCTCCGAGTGCCCGACGATGGCCAGCATCGCCTGCAATCGCGCCCCATCCAACGAAAAGACGCGTTGCAAATACGCTCTCACCTCGTCCTGACCGATGCAGAACGGAGGCACGGCCGTGGCCGTGGCCGCGATGGTGACCGGCCCTTCGGACCGGCGTTCCGGAGTCATACCGCCGGCTCAGCGAGCAAGTGCGATCTCGAATTCGACCCGGACTTCGTCCTTGACCCTCACGGTGCCGCCCGCGACGGTCACGGGTTTGATACCGAAGTCGGTCTGCTTCAGCCGGGCCGAGCCACGATAGGATTCGCTCGCGCGTGTCACCTTGAGGCTCACCGGTCGCGACTGGCCGTGCAGCTCGAGGGTTCCGCGCACCGACCAAGACTCCTGGCCGGTCTTCTCGATCGCGGTCGATCGGAATCGAATCTCGGGGAAACGCTCGACGTCGAGGACCTTGGGCCCCAGCATGGTCCGCTGAACTTCAGATCGCTTGCGCTCCGCCAGGTCGGGATCGAGCACCCGCAGGGTTCGCGATTCCACGCGAAGTTCGACGGACGGCGCCCCAGCGTCCACGGTTCCCGCGGCCAAGGGGGCAGCGATCTCGTGGTCGTGGGCGAACCGCGAGAAGATCCCAGACTTGGACACGAACACCGTCATATGCGAATGGTGGGCGTCGATCGGGCGCGAGTCGTCGGCCCACGCAGGAGCCGCGAGGCCGACCACGAAGAGGATCAGGACGAGCGAGGCGCTCGTACCGCGGCACAGCGATGCAAGTCTCACGACTCACTCCTTCCACCAAGATACCCTTTCGATGGGACGCCCACCAACCGAGTCGCCTCAATTCGGCCGGGTGTCTCGCGCCGGATGAGGCTATCATGGGGCCCTCGCAAGCGGATTCACCCCCTCGAGGGACCACATGGACGACACCCTGACCGAACAAGTTTGCCTCGCCTTGTCCAAAGTGAAGCGCATCCCGAGGGAGGACATTGCCCCGGAGAACACGCTCGAATCCCTGCACCTGGATTCCCTCGACACCATCACGCTTATGTTCGAGCTGGAGGAGTCACTGGGGGTCACGATTCCCGACGACCAGGTGCGCGGCATTGCGACGGTGCACGACATCATCGAAGGCATGCGCCGTCTCAAAGATGGCGCGTCAACCGGCGCATCGCCGAACGCTCCCGCGACGGCCGAGACCTGACCGATGCAACGGCGCGTGGTCGTCACCGGGCTCGGCTGCATCAGCGCGCTCGGAGCGAACACACGGGAGTTCTGGTCCGCGCTCTGTGAATGCCGCCCGGGCATCGGGCCGCTGCACGCCGTCGAGCCCGGCCGGCTGCGCTTCTCGAACGGCGCCGAGGTGCGCGGATTCGTGCCGGCCGCCCATTTCGAGCCGTCGCGTCTGGACCTGCTCGATCGGTTTGCGCAGTTCGCGCTGGTCGCCGCGCGCGATGCGGTGACCGACTCGGGGCTCGACTGGACCCGCGAGTTGCGCGATCGCACCGCGGTGATCTGCGGCAGCTCGATCGGCGGCCAGACCAGCCACGACGATCAGTTCCTCGAGCTCTATCATCGGAATCGGGATCGCGTACACCCGCTCACGATCCCGCGAGTGATGTCGAACGCCGGCGCGAGCCATATCGCGATCGAGTTCGGGCTCACCGGGCCCACGTTCACCATCTCTTCGGCTTGCTCGTCGTCCAACCACGCGATCGGACAAGCGCTCTGGATGGTCCGTGAGGGTCGAGCCGACGTCGCCCTGACGGGGGGCAGCGAGGCACCCTTCAGCTACGGGATCCTGAAGGCGTGGGAGGCGATGCGCGTGGTCGCGCCGGATACCTGCCGGCCATTCTCGCGGGATCGAAAGGGGCTGATCCTCGGAGAAGGGGGCGCGATGCTGGTGCTCGAACCGCTGGATGCCGCGCGCGCGCGCGGCGCCCGAATTTACGCGGAGCTGGCGGGCTCGGGTCTATCGGCCGACGCACATCACGCCACGCAGCCCCACGTTGCCGGACCGGCCCGCGCGATGCGCGCCGCGCTCGCGGATGCCGGTCTCGCGCCCGAAACCATCGGTTACATCAATGCACACGGCACGGGAACCCTCACCAACGACCCGGTCGAGGCGCGCGCCATCCAAGAAGTGTTCGGCGCGCACGCCGCCGCGATTCCGGTGAGTTCGACCAAGTCCCTCCACGGACACGCGCTGGGCGCTGCGGGAGCGCTCGAAGCCGTCGCCACCGTTCTGGCCCTTCATCACGGCCTGTTGCCGCCGACCGCGAATTTCACGGCCTCCGATCCCGAATGCGGGCTAGATGTCGTGCCCAACCACGCCCGTGCGGTGCGCCCCGAGGCTGCACTGTCGAACGCCTTCGCGTTCGGCGGCCTCAACGCCGTCCTCGCCTTTCGGGCGCTCTCAAACTGAGGGTTGCTTCGAGCTTGTGGGCGAAACCCTCACCCGCCGCGCCACCGGGCCATGAAGAGGTGACTGAAGAGACCGGCGGGACTCTCGTCGAGGCGCCACGCCTCGGACTTGGGCCAGTGGTCCGAGATCTCCCGGGCCGTGAAGCCGGCTCGTACGCTGATCGCGCCGTCGTGACGCGTCACCGAGTTGCAGCCGATCCATCCCATCCATCGACAGGCGGCGAGGACGAACCGCGAGCGGTGGGGCTCGCAGGCCGCGAACGTCTCGCAGCTCTCCGCCACTCGGCCCAGCAGGGCTCGCAAGGGCGCCTCGGCAAAGTGATGGAGGAACAAGTTCGCGACCATCATCGTCCGCTCGCCAGGCCTCGCCGCGGCCAGCCAGTCGAGGACATCTGCGGCTACGATCTCGATCTCCCAATCCAGCTTTCGGAACGCCTCTCGCGTCGCGGCGCTCACCAGCTCCTGCCGGTCGACGAGGATCGCTCGCACGTGGCCGCACGACCGCGCCAGCCGCCGAGCGATGCTCAGGAGCAGCGTGCCGTCTCCCGCACCCAGGTCGACCAGGCGCTGGATATCGAGACCCAATCCCCCCCTTCTCAGGAGGCGCGCCATGGAATCGACGTGGCCCATCAAACGGTTCAGCCGTTGAAGATCCCGTCGAGAGCGTATGGCGTCCGGATCGCCGGCGGGCAATTGATCGAGCCATTCGGGCTCGACCCGACGGGGGAGCGTGCGTGGCATCGCGGGATTCCCGAGCGAAGTGAGTCGCGGGATCGCTTCGGCGGAGCGCACCGGGCGCGACCCTAGGATGTCCGATTCGGACGTAGTGTTTGCACTTTGAGCGCCGAGACCCATGACCTGGAACTCAGGGAGTACGGAGATCGTGGCTCAGCGGGCAACTGGCGAAGTCGCTTTCGAGCCGTCCCTGACAAAACGAGGGTTCCCCAAACTCAAGGAGGCAGCCATGCCGATCGTTGCAGTGTTTCAGTCCCCGAGTCTCACCAAGGAGCGCTATGAAGAATCGGTTCGCCAGCTGACCGGCGGCAAGAGCCGAATGGCGTCACCTGCCGACTGGCCCGTGGAGGGCCTCCTGGTCCACGCGGCGGGAGAGGGCGACAAGGGCTTCCGCGTCGTGGACGTCTGGACATCCGAGGATGCGTTTCGTCGCTTCGGCGAGAAGCTGATGCCAGTCCTCAAGGCCGTGGGAGTCGAAGGCGAGCCCGACATCTACCCTGCGCACACCTTCGTCTCCGAATGAAAGAGAGCCTTGCCGCCGTCGATCTTCTCGAGGCTGGTTCTGGAAGGCTGATTTGCTCATCCTGAACGAAGCACTGCATCCCTTCCCGCCGCCGATACCGGGCTCCATCGCTCGGCGGCGGGGACGGGAATCTCGACCTACGGTCACAATCCTGAGCCGACGACCGGGCGCCTAGAATTTCGACTCCCCCACGATTTCGAATTCCGTGTATCCGCCCGCCTCCAAGACGCGGCGCAGGCGGGGATACGTGCGCTCACCCTCGATGAGGTGGACGATCAAGTGGTCCGTCAGCGGGCCGCGCGGCACCTGCGGTCGAGAGTCCTGCGCCGAGCGAACGGCGCCACTTGGCGGCGCGTCACTCTGACTACGTCGGCGCGCCGACGCGTCACGCCTCCACGGCTCGGGGATGTCCCCGGGCGTCTGGGGGGTTCTCCCCCCCATCAATAGGGCGTCTTCCCAATGCCCCCGGGGGCGCCGTCTGTGATCTCATGTCGCCCGATAGGTGTTGGCTCCCGAATCATCTGGTGGGCTCCCCGGGCACGTCCACCGGGACGGAGCGTGCGGCGCGAACAGCCGGCCGATGCTCGAGAAGTGGCTCGCAAGCCGACGCTCGAGAAGGTGGCCGGCGCCGGCGACACTGGAGAAGGCCGACTCGGAGAAGTCCCTCCTTGAAGGCAAGCGTTTGGCTGTGCCTAGCCCTGTTCGTGGCACAGCCTGCCCGTTCCAAGCCCTGGCAGGCGATCAACCCCGGCGGCGGCGGCGCGTTCGTCGACGCCGATCGCGCTCCGTCTACCAGCCGCATGCTGGTTGCCGCCGATATGGCAGGAATCTATTACAGCGACAACGACGGCGAGTCGTGGTCACTGCTGGGCGGCCATGACGGGTTCACCAACAGCCATCAGGAGCTGGCGGCGTTCTTCAGCGATGACACCGCCTACGTGGGTGGTGAGGGTGGCCTGTGGCGCAGCACCACCGTGCCGTACGGGTGGCTCAAGCAAGAGCTGCCGTTCGGAGTGGCGCCGCCGCGCGTGCGCTCCATCGCCTGGGGGCTCAGCACCATCTACGTCGCCGGTGACACCAGCGACGCCCAGATCGTGCTCTGGAAGAGTACCGATCGCGGTGCCTCGTGGTCGCAGCTCTCGACCACGGGGCTGCCGAGCCCGGGCTGCGCAGTGAAGCTTCTGGTGGTCGCTCTATCGCAGCGCGGATGGCGGGCTGTCGTGGACGAACATCGGGCCGGTGGTGGATGGCGGGGCCTGGGAGGTTGCCGACGCGGCCTATGATGGCAACGGCCTGGTGCCGGCGGACATCTATGCGTCGGTCTACCTGGACGACGGCCCACATGGACGCGTCTACCGCAGCACCGATCAGGGCCAGAGCTGGGGCGAAGTGTTCCCGCTCGGCGGCAACCTGGTGGTGACCGCGCCCGCGCACTTGTCGGTGTGGGATGTCAAACAGGACTACGCGAAGGCGAGCGGCGACAGCTCGGGCGTGTGGACGACCGCCAGCGCGGGCCTGGATTGGTCGCATGGCTCGAGTATCGAGGCATCGGAGCGCGGCTGGACAGGGGTGTCGAGCTGGGCCTACGGCAAGAACCTCTATCACATCGCCAACACCATCCGAGCCGGGGGCCGGTTGTGGCTGACATCATCGTTCGTCTGGAAATCCACCAACGGCGGCGACACCTGGACCAGCGCCTTCACCCAGCGGCTCGCCAATACCTCACCCCCCCGATGGTCGTCGCGTGGGATCGACAACAGTAGTCCGATGGCGATCGCGAAGGCCGGCGGATGGCTGTTCGCCGGCTGGGCCGACCTGGGGGTGTGGCGCAGCCCTGACGGTGGGCAGTCCTGGGAGTCCAGCAATGACAGTGCGCTGACCAACCTCGGCGGCGTGGGATGGGATGGCCACGGCGGCAACGCCTACGCGCTGGTGGCGGACCCCAGCGGCAACGGTCACGTCTGGGCCACCAATGGCCCCCGGGCTACGGCCACCAACGTCATCCGCTCCACGGCGGAGGGCGCACCGGGGTCGTGGGTCAAGGCGACCTCCAGCGCCTCGACTGCCTTTGCGGACACCTTCGTCTCCGCGCTGGCAATCGATCCTTCGAGCGCCCCGGGCTCGCGCGTGGTCTACGCCGTGGCGGCAGGCCGGCTCTACCGGAGCAGCGATGATGGGCAGAGCTTTGGCCTCGCTTGCGACTGCGACGGCGGGGTCCAGGTGGCGGCGGTGTCGGGATCGCTGGTGCTGGCCGGGGGCGAAGCGGGGCTGTTCAAGAGCGTCGACGGCGGCTCGAGCTTCACCCGGATTGCGTCCGCGACCTTTCCGCCCGAGGCGTCGACCAGCCTCACGCTGCTCAAGCAGCGCCGCTGGGTGGGCCCACACGCCATCGTCATCGACGGCTCCCATTATGCCGTGGCCAGCTACGGCGACGGCTCCACCAGCGCGGCCGACCGGGGAGTGCTGGTCTCGAGCGACGGAGGGGTGACCTGGACGGTGTCGCTGCGCGATGGCTTCAGCCAAGGCCTGATCCGGGATGGCT
>VBOY01000069.1:0-24769 GCA_005893295.1 Candidatus Eiseniibacteriota bacterium
CTCCCGGTTGTCCGTACTTTTTGCGTTCCTTCATGCGCGCGTCGCGCGTCAGCAGACGCTCGCGGCTCAGCAACGGCCGAAGCGACTCGTCTTCCCGCGCCAAGGCCCGGGCGATCGCCATGCGCAGCGCCCCCGCTTGGCCCGTGAGACCACCACCGTGGACCCGCGCCACCATGTCGTACTTGTGACCGGTATTCGTGACGGCGAACGCGTGCAGGGCGTGCCGCACCAGCGATTCGCGCTTCAGGTGCTCGGCCAGCGTGCGCCGGTTGACCAAGTGCTTGCCCGCGCCAGGCACCAGCTGGATCCGCGCGACTGACTCCTTGCGCCGGCCGGTCCGCAACGCGTTGGGATTCGTTTCTGCCATGGGCCCTCTTCCGTCTCCTCGTTAGATCCCGGGATCCCAGGGCGTCGGCTGCTGCGCCGTGTGCGGGTGCTCCGCGCCGGCGTATACCTTGAGCTTGTGGATCATCGCCCGCCCCAGCTTGGTCTTGGGCAGCATTCCCCGGACCGCCAGCGTCACCACGCGCTCGGGGTCCTTCTCCATCCATTCCCGGATCGATTTCCAATACGCGCCACCCGGGTACATCGTGTGGCGGAAGTACCGCTTGTCCTGCAACTTGGTCCCGGTGAGAGCGATCGCGCGCGCGTTCACGACGATCACGTGATCCCCGGTATCCATGTGGGGCGTGAAGATCGGCTTGTGCTTGCCCTTGAGAGCGCTCGCGACATGGGTCGCCAGGCGTCCCAAGGTCTTCCCCGCCGCGTCCACCAGCAGCCAGCGCCGCTCGATGTCGACCGGCCGAGCCGTGTACGTCTTCATCCGCTCCTCCAAGGGGCCGCATCCATGCGCCATCGGCCCTTACCCGCGACACGACGGCCCACGATGTGGCCTGCCCTTCCCACGCAATGCCAAGAAACGGCGCACGCTAGCACGGTGCGCGAGAAACTGTCAAGCACACGGGGCAGCGAATGGAGGAGAGCCTCGAGCGCTCGGGCCGGGCGCGCCACCCGGGATCGCGGGACGGCCGCGAACACCGCATCACGCGCTAGGAGAACTCGCGCAGCACCATGCGAAGCCGTGCGAGCGGCAGGCCGATGACGTTGAAGAAGTCGCCATCGATGTGGCGAACGAATTGGGCGGCCACTCCCTGGATCCCGTAGGCGCCGGCCTTGTCGAGCGGCTCGCCGCTCGCCACATAGGCTTTGAGCTCCTCGAGCTCGAGGCGAGCGAACCGCACCTTGGTGCACTCCGAGGCGGTGCGCTGCTCGCGGTCGCGCACCGCCGCGAGCCCCGTCCATACCTCGTGTGTCCGACCGTGAAGCAACTGCAGCATCTCGAGCGCTTCGGCGCGGTCGGACGGCTTGCCGAGCCGCCGGCCCCGGGCGATCACCACGGTATCCGCGGCCACGACCATAGAGCCCGGCCGGCGCGACGCCACACGGCGTGCCTTGTCGAGCGCCAGGGCCCGCACCCCGTGTCGCGGCTCGGCGGCCCCCGGCCACGCTCGATCGGGCCCCGGATCCACCACCGTGAAGGCGACCCCCATCTGCCGCAAGAGCGCGACGCGACGCGGCGACGCCGACGCGAGCACCAGCGGCTCGCGCCCCGCCCAGAACAGGCGCCCGGGCGTGCTCATCACGTCTCGCCCGGAGCGGGGCTTTCGAGCAGCAGCGTGACCGGGCCTTCGTTGACGAGCTCCACCCGCATCGACTCCCGAAACGCCCCGCGGGCCACCGGGATCCCGCTCGCCTCGACCGTGCGGCAGAAGCGGTCGAACAGCCGCTCGGCTTGCTCCGGGGGCGCCGCACGAATGAATTCCGGGCGCCGTCCGCGCCGCGTGTCGCCGTAGAGCGTGAACTGGGGCACGATCAGCATTGCGCCCTGAGCGTCCCGGACGTCGCGCGCCATCTTTCCGGCCGCGTCCGGGAAGATGCGGAGCCCCGCAGCCTTGGCCGCGAGCCAGTCCGCCGCGGCCTCGTCGTCGGTGTGCGTCGCCGCCACGAACACCAGCAATCCGCGGGCGATCTCGCCGACCACGCGGTCGTGGACCGCGACCCGCGCGCGGGACACCCGTTGGACCAACGCCTTCACCGGGGTTCCGGTCGATGGCGCGCGCCACCGGGCGCCCGCCGCGACGCCCGCGCCGGGCTCACGACTCGCCGCTCGCCCGGCGCGTCGGGCCCCCCGGCCGCAGCAGGCGCTGCCGGCGCTCGACGCGGGTCACCCCTTTCACCTTGCGAATCGTCGCGATCAGCTGGTCGAGCTTTGAGAGGTGCGGCACCTCGACCACGAACATGCCCTTGGCCGTCCGGTCCTCGCTCGCCATTCCGGCGGTGCGGACGTTCACGTGCGCCGCAGCGATCACCTTGGCGATGTCCGCCAGCAGCGAGGTGCGATCCTGCCCGTACACCACGAGTCGAACCGGGAACGTCTCGCCGCGCCGGGCGTCCCATTCCACGCTCACCCGGCGCTCGGCGGAGACGCGATCGTCGAAGGTGTTCGGGCAGTCCTGACGATGCACCGAGACGCCGCGGCCCTGCGTCACGATTCCCACGACCCGGTCCCCCGGCACCGGCTGGCAGCAGCGGGCAAAGTGCATCATCACGTTGTCGATGCCCTGGATCCGCACCCCGGGGAGCCGCCGCCCCAGCCCTATGGCTTCGAGCGGACCCTTGGCCAGCCGTTCTGCCAGAGTCTCCTTCTCGGGCGCCAGCTTGCGCACGACCTGCGTCACGGACAGCTGGCCCTCGGCGAGCCGCGCGTACATCTGGTCCAAGTCCGCGCACCCCAGCCCGAGCGCCACCTCGGACAGCTCGCTCTCGCCCGCCTTGATCCGCATGCGCTTGAGCTCGCGTTCGACCATTTCGCGCCCGAGCGTCACGCTGTCGGCGAGCCGGCGCTGGCGGAGCCAGTACCTCACCTTGCTGCGCGCGGCGGCGGTGCGCAGGATCTTGAGCCAGTCCTCGTGCGGACGCGCGTGCGGCGACGTCACGATCTCGACCGTATCGCCGCTGCGCAGCTCGTAGCGCAGCGGCACCAGCTCGCCGTTCACCCGCGCCCCGACCGTGCGCTGGCCGACCTGAGTGTGAATCAAGAAGGCGAAATCCAGCGCCGTCGCCCCCTTGGGCAGGCGTTTGAGCTCGCGGCGCGGGGTGTAGACGAACACCTCTTCCTGGTACAGCGCGGTGCGGAGGAACTCCATATACTCGTCGGCGCTGGCGGTGCTCGGCCAATCCGCGCTCTGCGCCACCAGCCCCCCCAACTTGGCGTCCAACTCCGCGTCCACCTGCCCGCCTTGCTTGTACACGTAGTGCGCGGCGATCCCGGTCTCGGCCGTCCGGTGCATCTCACGGGTGCGGATCTGCACTTCGACCATCTCCCCATTGTCGGTCAGCACCGTGGTGTGGAGGGACTGGTACATGTTGCTCTTGGGGGTGGCGATGTAGTCCTTGAACCGCTCGCCGACCGGAGTGAAGGCGTCGTGGACCACGCCGAGCGCCCGGTAGCAGTCGTTGCGGCTCGCGGTCAGAATGCGGAGCCCGAACAGGTCGTAAATGCTCTCGAGATCGCGCCCGCCCCGCATCTTGGCGTAGATCGAATAGAAGTGTTTCGGGCGTCCGGTCACTTCGGCTTTGATCCCCGCCGCCTTGAGAGCCTCCACCAGCTTGCCGCGCACCTCCATAAGGAACGCGTCGCGCTCCTCGAGGCGCGCCTGAATGCGGTCCGTGAGCGATTGATAGATCTCGGGCTCGAGCACCTTGAGGCTCAAGTCTTCGAGCTCCCGCTTGATCGTCGCCATGCCGAGCCGGTGGGCGAGCGGGGCGTAGATGTCGCGGGTCTCCGCCGCGATGCGCTGGGCCTTGTCGGGGCGGAGGTATTCCAGGGTTCGCATGTTGTGCAGTCGGTCGGCGAGCTTGATGAAGATCACCCGCAGGTCGCGCGACATCGACAACAGCATCTTGCGAAAGTTCTCGGCCTGCTCCGCCTCGCGACTGTCGAAGTGGAGCCCGGAGAGCTTGGTCACTCCTTCCACCAGGCTCGCCACCTCCCGGCCGAATCGTTTCTCCACGTCCTCGATCGTGATCGCCGTGTCCTCGACGACGTCGTGGAGCAGGGCCGAGCAGGCGAGCGTGGTGTCGAGGCGCGCGTCCAACAGCTCGAGTAGGATGCGACACACCTCGACCGCGTGCGAGATGAACGGATGCCCGGATTCACGCCGCTGCTCGCCGTGCGCCCCGGCGGCGAAATCGAAGCACGCGGCGACCCGGTCCCGGTCGGCTCGTGGCGCGCGCTCCTCCAGCTCCGCCAGGAGCGTCGCGCGCATCTCTGCGTGCGCTCCGGGATTCATTCGACTCGGATCTCCTTGAGCTTGAGCTGCAGGCGCATCTCGCCCATCCACTCGTTGCGCTGGGGCAAGTAGGCGGCGGCGCAGCGGCCTCGACGCGCCACCTCGTCCGCCTGCCCGCCGAGGCCGAATCCGATCGCCTCGAGCGCCCCGGTTGCATCGCGCAGCAACAGGCGAAGATGCCTGCCTTCTCCGACCTGCCTCACCGATTCCACGGTCACTGCCTCGCTGCGGAACAACGGCTCGGGGTTGCCCGGCCCGTGGGGCGCCAGGCGCTCGAGCCAGCGGGCGAGGGCGAGATCACACTCTCCGAGCGTCAGGTCGGCATCGATCTCGAGCCGTGGCGGCAGGTCGTCGGGCACGAAGTGCTCGCGCACGACGCGTTCCAGTCGCTCGCGCAGGGCCGGCAGCTGCGCGCGCGCCACCGCGAGGCCCGCCGCGTGCGCGTGTCCGCCATGGCTCTCGAGCAGGTCGCCGCAGCCATCCAGCACCCGCGTCAGGTCCACGCCGGGAACGCTCCGCCCCGAGCCTCGGCCGCGCTCCCGATCGAGGGCCACCAACACCGTCGGGCGACGGAAACGTTCCACCAGCCGCGAGGCCACGATCCCCAGCACGCCCGGATGCCAGCGCTCCGACCACAACAGGATCGATGCGCAATCCGGCCACCCGAGCTCGGACTCCACCCTCGCGCTGGCGTCGAGCGCCACCTCCTCGTCCAGAGCGCGGCGCCTGCGATTGTCCTCTTCCAGGCTCTCCGCCAACGCCGCCGCCTCGTGGCGGTCGTGCGTGAGCAGCAGGCGCATCGCCTGGTCGGCGTCTCCCATCCGACCGGCCGCGTTGATCCGTGGGGCGAGCACGAACGCCACGTGCCCCCCGGTGATCGTCTTGTCCGCGAGCCCGGCGACCTCGCGGAGCGCCTTGAGCCCGGGCCGTTGGGTGTGGTTAAGGGCTTCGAGACCGAGCCACGCCAGCACGCGGTTCTCGCCCACCAGGGGGACCACATCGGCGATCGTCCCCAGGGACACGACATCCAGGTATCCCAGCGCGCGCGTCCGCCCCCCGCATCCTTCGAACAGCGCCTCGACCAGCTTGAACGTGACCCCCACACCGGCCAGCGGGCGGAACGGGTACGGACACCCCGGTCGATTCGGATCCACCAGTGCCACGGCGGCGGGCAACTCCCCGCCGGCTTCGTGGTGGTCGGTGACCACCGTGTCGATGCCGCGGACGCGCGCATGCTCGACCGGCTCGATGGCGGTGATTCCGCAGTCGACCGTGACGATCAGCGTGCATTGCAGGGCCGCGGCCTCCTCGACCGCCATCAGCGAAAGACCGTACCCCTCGCGCGTCCGATGCGGGATGCGCCAGTGGACGTCCGCTCCCAGCTCGCGCAGCGCGGTGGTGAGAACGAAGGTGGAGGTGACGCCGTCGACATCGTAGTCCCCTTGCACCAGGATGCGCTCGCGGTTTGCGATTGCGCGGCGGACGCGATCGGTCGCGCGATCGAGATCGAGCAGCAAGCGGGGGTCGTGCAGGTGGTCGGGGCTGGGCTCGAGAAAGCGTCGCGCCGTCTCCGCCGTGGTGAGGCCACGATTCACCAACACCTGACCGAACGCCCGCGGGGCTCCGAGTGTCTCCGCCAGCTCGCGGGCCCTTGGTGACGCGTGATTCGGGTGCAGCACCCAGCGTGGATTCTCGCTCTTGGTCGTCATGACCGGATGCCGCGGCGTCCGCCCGGGATTCCCAGACGGACGCGCGAGGCCGAGCCTCCCATAAGCCGAATTCTGTCGGATTGCTCCGTGGTGATCATTTGTCTGGGGCGCCCGTTACCGAAACGCCTCGATGCGACCGACCCCGGGGTGATGGCGGAGCGGGACACACTCCTTCCCCTCTATGCGGTCTTGCTCCAGGTGGGGTTTACCGAGCCGACGCCGTCACCGGCGCCGCTGGTGCGCTCTTACCGCACCGTTTCACCCTTGCCCGCTGCGCCCGAGGCTCACGCCCCGATCGCCCGCTGGCGGTCTGCTCTCTGTTGCACTTTCCGTGGGCTCGCGCCCCCTGGGAGTTACCCAGCACCTTGCCCTGTGGAGTTCGGACTTTCCTCGGACCACCGCCTCGGCGACCGCGATGCGGAAGCGTCGGCAGGTAGCCCGCGATCACCTGGGAGACTCGGACCCCAGGACCCGGTCGAGCGTCTCGTTCACCAGCCGATCCGCCTGCGCGTTCTCCTCACGCGGCACGGCCACGAAGCGGACGGCCCCGAGCGCCGACGCCGCTCGACAGGCGGCGGCGTGGAGTGCTTTGAGCCCTTGGTTCTTGACCCGGTACTCGCCGGTCATCTGTCGCACCACGAGCTCGGAGTCCATGCGTATTTCCAAGGGTCGCGCCGACAGCCGCGTGGCCGCCTCGAGGCCCGCCAGCAGGGCACGATACTCCGCGACGTTGTTGGTCACGGGACCGAGGAACTCTCCCCGCGACTCCACCTCCTTTCCCGCCGGATCGATCAGGACGTAGCCCGAGGCTCCGGGCCCCGGATTCCCCCGCGATCCGCCGTCGCAGCGCAGCGTCCAGCTCGCGGACTCCTTCATCCACACACCCTACCCGAGAGCCTGCGCCGCCTCAAGACCGCTCGGCCGCCTCGGCTGGCTCGACCCCGCCTTCGAGCCATCCCGCCCGGCCCAACGCCTCCCAGGCGTCTTCGAGGCCTCGTTCCATGAGATCTCGCGCGCTGCTCGGATCGAATCCGTACATTCCACCGGGGAGCGCTTCTCGCGGCTCGACCACGCATACCCGCGCCGCCGCCGCGCCCTTCGGCTCGCGGGTCCATTCGGGCGGCAGCGAGCGCAGCTCGGCTTGCAGATCACGCCAGTTCGCGAGCTCGAGCAGGCGCGCCCCGAGCCCGATCGTTCCCAGCTCCCGAGGCAGCGGAGGTGGACCGGCGCTCGGTGCGACGAGCACCGCGAGGATCGCATCCGCACCGTCCGCGAGCATCACCCGCAGCGGCTGGTTCGAGAACACGCCGCCATCCACGAACTCCCGCCCAAGGATGCGCACCGGCTCGAACACTCCCGGCACGGCCGACGAAGCAATTGCCGCCTCGACGATCTCGCGCGGCGACCGCATCACGGCGACCTCGCCCAGCGTCTCGCCGATCCGCTCGCGAAAGTCCGCCGTGGGATGTGGCCAGTTGACGAAGTAGCACATGTGCCCGGTGTCCACGACGCAGGCGCTGATCAGCAGATGCGGGTCACCCTTCGTGATCGCCCGCACATCACCCATCCTCAACAGCCGACCGAGCAGACGCCGACGCGTCTCGTTCGTCCACAGCGCGCGGCCGCGGGTCTCCGGAAGCAGACGCTGGAGCACCGCGCGCGTCCATCGGCCGGCGCGATCCGGTTGATGCGCCAACCAGGCCACGCTCGCCAGCAACAGCACCGTCGCGCTGAATCGGTGGGGCCATGGGACGCCGAACCCCCAGGTTGCGAGATGGATCAGCGCCCAGACCAAGAGGACGATCCCGAACCAGCGTTGCAGCCGTTCGGGACTCGGCGGCGTGCCCCTGCGCGCGAGCCATTCGTCGGCGAACGGGGCCAACCTGCCCATCGCCACCCCCACGGCGGCCACCAGCAACCACGCCACGACATCGAGCAGCTCCGACCAAAGATCGCTCTCAGGTGCGCGGCGCGTGATCCACCGCGCCAAGCTGGTCTGGTGCGAGCCGGCGAGCGCGAGCAGCGCCTGGGCCAAGGCGACCAGTACGAGAAAGGCACCGATCGTGCGCATGGCCAGGGCGCCGCGCCGCATGCCGATCTTGTCGGGCGTGAGACCGCTCCAGATCGAGGCCAGGGGCGCCGTGCGAAAGTGGTGCGCCACCCAAAGGACGGCGTTCATCGCCCCGACCGAGACGCCGGCTACGATCGCGGGCTTGATCCCGGCGTTCTCGAGCGCCTGCAAGACCCCGACCTCGTAGGCACCCATCGCCCCGCCCCCCGTCAACACCACGGCGATGCGCCGGAACGGAAGGTCGCGGCGCAAGGAGGGGCGGCCCGTGCTCACGACCCGGGCAGCGGCACTTCGTCCTCCGGGGGCCACACCAGCAGCCGCCCGCATCCGTCGCAGGTGAGCAGCCGGTCGGCGCGGCGCGCCGCCTGGAGCACCTGGGGAGGTTGGCCGCGGAAGCAGCCGCCGCAGGCGCTCTTCTTGAGAATCGGCACCACGGCGCGGCCCTCGCGCGAGCCGCGGATCCGCTCATAGCGAGCGCGCGTCGAAGCCGGCAGCCGCTCCATGTGGACCCGCCGCTCGGCCTCGATTGCTTCCACCTGCTGGCGCTCGGCCCGCTCCTCGGACTCCAAGGTGGAGAGTCGCTCCTTGGCCTCGCGCTCCCGAGCGTCGAGCGTGCGCTCGATCTCCGGGCGTTCCCGTTGCAGGCCTTGTTCCTCCTCCATCAGCAGCAACAGCTCGGTCTCACGCTCCGAGCGCCGGCCGCGCGCTCCGGCGATTTCGTGGAGCAGCGCCGTGTATTCCTCGTTCTTCTTGACCAGCGGCAGCTGCCCCTGGTACTTGCGCTCTTCGGCCGTGAGCGACTCGATCTCCTTCTCGAGCTGCCGGTGCTTGAGCTGGAGCTCCGCGATCTGCCGCTTCAGGGCCTCGAGGCGCGCGCGCTCGGCCTCGCGCCCCATCTCGATCGCTCGGCGTTGCCCCGGATGGCGCGCCAGTTCCTGGGTGAGACGGACCAGCCGCTCATCCAGACCGCGCAGAGTCCACAGGGTCTGCAACTCTTCGGTCACCGTTGTCCCCTACAACACAACCGGGGATGTCCTGGCCGGACATCCCCGGTTCGCTTGGCGTTTCGACTCGCCTCGCGGCGAAACGCTCGCTCTTCGGCGGGCCCACGGCTCGCCGGCGCCCAATCCGTCGTCCTCTCGCGTTCGCTCATCTCCTCGGTACGATCCTGACTCGGTCCGGCACGGGTCGATCCTCCCGAGCACCGGACAAGGGATGGTGGGCGGAACAGGACTTGAACCTGTGACCCCCTGGTTGTGATCCAGGTGCTCTGCCAGCTGAGCTATCCGCCCCCGCGATCGACTCCACCGGCCGCGGGTGATTCCCGCGACGCCGGATCGAGTGTGGGCCCACCTGGATTCGAACCAGGGTCTTACCGGTTATGAGCCGGCCGCTCTGGACCGCTGAGCTATGGGCCCAGCGACGTGATGCGCGTCCACCGGCTCGGAAAGCCGCGTGTTTCTAACACCCGGTTTCCGGCGGTGTCAAGAACGCCGAACCCTACAACAGCTCCGTGTAGGCCTTGAGGCGCCGGCTCCGCGTCGGATGCCGGAGCTTGCGCAGCGCCTTGGCCTCGATCTGGCGGATGCGCTCGCGGGTCACGTTGAAGAACGCTCCGACCTCCTCGAGCGTGCGCTGGGCTCCATCATCGGTCAGCCCGAACCGCAGCCGGATCACCTTGGCTTCACGCGGAGTCAGCGTCTTCAAGACGTCGTTCACCTCGTCGCGCAACATCGCCGAGGCGGCCGAATGCGCCGGACTCACGACGCTGGTGTCCTCGATGAAGTCGCCCAGATTCGAATCGTCGTCTTCGCCGATCGGCCGGTCGAGCGAGATCGGCTCTTGGGCCGCCTTGATGATGCTCTTGACCTTGTCGACCGGCAGCTCGAGCCGCTCCGCGATCTCCTCCGGCGTGGGCTCGCGCCCCAGCTCCTGCACCAGCCGCCGCGACACGCGCACCACCCGATTGATGTGCTCGATCATGTGGACGGGCACGCGGATGGTGCGCGCCTGATCGGCGATCGCCCGCGTGATCGCCTGCCGGATCCACCAGGTGGCGTAGGTCGAGAACTTGTACCCCTTGGTGTAGTCGAACTTGTCCACGGCGCGCATCAGGCCCGAGTTGCCCTCCTGGATCAGATCCAAGAACTCGAGCCCACGATTCGTGTAGCGCTTCGCGATCGAGATCACCAAGCGCACGTTGGCCTCGATCATCTCCTTCTTGGCCTGCGCGGTGGCGCGCTCGCCGTCGCGGATCTGACGGTAGAGCTCGAGCAAGTGCTCCTTCGACATGTGCGCGTCGTCTTCCAGCTTGCGCACGTCCTTCTTGACGGTCTTGACCTCCTCCTGGAACTCGGCGATCCGCGCCGGTTGCAGCCCGGCGTCCCGTCGCACCGCGCGCAGCTCGCTCGGGCCCTTCTTGAGCCGCCGCGCGAAGGTGGCCATCTCTTCGGCGCTGTGCCCGTAGCGCCGCTCGACCTCCGTCACCTGGTCGTCGATCGCCAGGGCCCGCTGGGCCAGCTCCTTGACCGGAACCGCCAGCCCCTCGACCATGCGCGGGTTCATCGACAGCTTGTGCATCTCCTGCATCAGCTCCGCCTCGACCTTGGCCCAGTTCGCCTGGAGATTCGTGCGCTCTCGCTCCGTCATGCGCGCGCTCTGGCGCACCACCAAGTCGTTGAAGCGCTTCTGCAGCACGAACACTCGCTCGAGGATCTTGACCGCCCGCTGGCGTTCCTTCTTGAGGGCCATCTCGGTGGCGGCGTTCTCGTCCACCTTGATGAAGTCCTCGATCCGCAGCAGTCCCTCCTTGAGCTTCTTCAGCAGACCACGGATCTCGCGCACCGCCGGCTCCGCCTTGAACAGCGCCGACAGCACCTGGCGTTCTCCGGCCTCGATGCGGCGCGCAATCTCCACCTCGCCCTCGCGCGTCAGCAGGGGCACGCGCCCCATCTCGCGCAGGTACATGCGCACCGGATCGTCGTAGCGCACCGGCTGCTGCGGGGCCGCTTTCGCCGCGGCCGAGGGCCTGCGTTCTTCCAGCTTGCGGAGCTTCTTGATGTGCTCCTGCGCCTCCTCCTCGGAGACGAACACCTCGATCCGCATCTGGCTCAGCATGCTGTGGATCTCTTCCATCTGATCCACCTGTGCCTCGGGTTCCAGGTCCTCGCCGATCTGCCACACCACCTGGTCCTCGGTCACGTAGCCCTGACGCAAGGCCAGCGAGCGAATCTCGTCGAGTCGCTTGCGCTGCTCCTCTTTCTGCTTCTGACGCGTCTCCCGGGTGTTCTTCTTTTCCCTGGTGGTGGCCTGCGCCATGGATCCCGCTCCCTTTTTCATGGAGTCAAGCGCTCAGCTCGCTGAGCGACCTCGCGATCTCGTCGATCTCCTGCATGAGACGTGCGGCTTCCTCGTCTTCGCCTGTCTTGCCCAGCTGGTTGCGGCGCTCGCGCAGCTGCTCGCGCAACCTTCTGGCCCTCAGTCGGCGGCACGCGCCCGCGACCTCGGCCGCCCAATCGAGTCGCCCCGAGCCTCCGAGGACCAGCTCGCGAGCCAGTGAGGCGGCCGGCTCATCGTCGGGCAGTCCTGGTCGCGCGTTCCACAGCCAGAGCGCGAGTGCGCGGTCCGCCGCATCGTGGAAGTCCTCGGGGCCCACGCTGTCGCGCACGCTCGCCAGCGCATCCGGGGCGTGGAGCAGCCCCTGCAGGAGCAGCCGCTCGGGGCCTCGCTCGCTGCGTCGCTGCTCGCGCACCGCCGCTCCCACCGGGCCTTCGATTCCGGCCCCCGTGCGCTTCATACGCACCGCCCGCTCGAGCACGCCTTCGCCGATCCCGAACACCTCCGCGGCCCGCTCGAGCAACAGCCGTGACCGCAACGGATCGCTCACCTGAGACGCCAGGCGGACGACGGCCTGGAGCGCCATCTCGCGCGGATCGCGACCGCCGGGCCCGCCGCGCAGCGCATGGCGCTGCACGAACTCCACCGGATCGTACGCCGCCGCGCGTGCTTCGCTCCATCCGGCGAGACCGCGCGCGCGCACCAGCGCGTCGGGGTCGATTCCCTCCGGCAGATCCACCACCACCACGTCGAGCCCTTCTTTAAGCAGGATGCCGAGCGAGCGCATCATCGCCTCGCGACCGGCCTGGTCGCCGTCATACGTGAGCGCCACCCGCGGCGCCAGCCGCCGTAACGTTCTCGCGTGCTCGGTCGTGAGCGCGGTGCCGGAGGTGGCAACCGTGTTGCGGCGGCCCACCTGATGGAGCGCGATCGCGTCGAAGTAGCCTTCCACCACGACCAGCTCGCCGTCCGAGCCGGCGTCGCGGCGCGCCTGCTCGAGACCGAACAGGAACGAGCTCTTTCGATAGACGGCGGTCTCCGGCGAATTCAAGTACTTCGGCGTCTCGTCGCCGAGGGCGCGCGCGCCGAAGCCCACGACGGTGCCACCGGGAGCGATGAGCGGGATGATGAGCCGATTGCGGAATCGGTCGTAGACGCCGCTGCGCCCCGCCTCGCGGCGCACGGCGAGCCCCGCGGATACCAACAGATCCTCCGACAGACGGGGCGTGAGACGCGACACGTGCTCCCAGCCCTCCGGGGCGAGGCCGAGCCGGAACTCGCGCACCGTCTCCGCGTGCACGCCACGGGCTTCGAGCAGATCGCGCGCGGCCCGCCCGCGCTCCGGGTCTTCGAGCCAGCGCGCGTACGCCTGGGCCGCCTGCTCCAGCACCTCGAGCAAGGCTACCCGCAGTCCGCCCTCGCCGGGCCGACGTTCCGGCACCGGAATCCCGGCTCGCCGGCTCAACAGCTCGGCGGCCTCGAGGAATCCGACCTTCTCCGTCTCCTGCACGAACTTGAAGACGTCACCTCCCGCCTTGCATCCATAGCAGTGGTAGAGCTGTCGCTCCGGGCTCACCGAAAACGACGGCGTCTTCTCGCCGTGGAACGGACACAGACCGATCCAGCTCTTCCCCGAGCGCTTGAGAGACACGGCCTGGCCCACCAGCTCCACGATATCGGTGGCCGCGCGTACGCGCTCCACCCAATCGTCCGCGCCGCGCGGCCGTCCCTTGGGGCTGACCGTCATGCGCGCAACCTCACCACCGTCACCCCACGCCCTCCTTCGCCGACGTGCGCGAGCCGCTGCTCCTCGACCTGCGGATGCTGGCGCAAGTGGCGCTCCACGGCGGCCCGAAGCACGCCGCGTCCGACGCCATGGATCACGCGCAGCTCGCGCATTCCGGCCATCACCACACGGTCCAGGCCGCCGTCGAGCGCGGCCAGCGCATCGCCGACGTCGAGTCCGCGCACGTCCACCTCGAGCGGGACGCTCTCTTCGGACAACGCCCAGCTGCCCTGGATCGGGCGCGCGGCGGGCGCCGCGGAATCCCGGGCGGCCGCGAGCCGGCCGACCCGACTCTCGATGCTCCAGCCGCCACGCTTCAAGCGCACCCGGCCCTCGGCGTCGGGCGCGCTCACGACGTCGGCCTCGAGATCGAGGTCCATCACGCGCACCCGAAGCCCCGGAATCAGTTGGTCTGAGGCGAGCGGTGCCGTCGAGCCGCCCGGCTCGGGACCCGCGAGCGCCTCCAGGGCACGTTGCGTCTCCGAGAGCTCCGCCTTCATGCTACCCGGATCGCGCGTGCGGGCGTCGCGCCGCGCCTCGCGCTGGATCACCTGCCATAGCTCGCGACAGCGCGCCAGCAACGCCTCGCTCTCGCGCGTCAGACGACGCCGCTCCACCGCCAGCTCGCGCCGCGACTCCTCCACCGCGGCCGCATGTCGCTCGGCTTCGGCCGCCGCCGCCTGCCGCGCTTCCCCGAGCGATGCGCTTTCGGCGCGCGCGCGCCGCACCGCATCGCCCAACTCCGCGGTGAGGCGTTCGAGCGCCCGCGCCGACTCCGGCGTCAGCGTTCGTGCCCGCTCGAGCAGGGCAGCCGGAAACCCCAGGCGCTCGGCCACCGACAACGCATGGCTCGCCCCGGGCACGCCGCCCAAGAAACGGTAGCGCGGTTCCAACGTGTCTGGGTCGAACTCGAGCGACCCGTTCACCACCCCCTCGACCTCACCGCTCATCCGTTTCAAGATGCCCAGGTGGGTGGTCACGATTCCCAAAGCCTGACGGCGCGCGAAGTGCTCGACCAACGCCCGCGCCAGGGCTGCCCCCTCTTCGGGGTCGGTTCCCGCACCCAGCTCGTCGCACAGCAGCAGGGCGTCTGGTGCTGCGATCTCGGCCATCCGGGCCAACACCGCCAGATGCGCGGCAAAGGTGGAGAGGCCTTGCTCGAGGGATTGCGGATCCCCGAGGTCCACCAGGAGCGAGCCCACCTCGGGGACCAGGCTGCCCTCCGCGGCGGGCACCGGAAGTGCCGCGTGACTCAGCGCCACCGTCAACCCGACCGTCTTGAGCAACACCGTCTTGCCGCCCATGTTGGGGCCGCTCACCAGGAGCACGCGCCCGCCCGATCGACCACCCAGCTCGAGGTCGAGCGGCACCACGGCCTTCGCAGGGTCGCGATGGTGCTTCAAGGCCAGCAGCGGATGCCGAGCCTCGACGAGCTTGAGCCTCTCGCCGGAAGGCGCGAGCGCTCGCCCGTCCACCTCGCGAGCCCATTCCGCTCGGGCGAAGAGCGTGTCGAGGTGGACCAGGGTGGCCTCGAGCGCAAGCAAGTCGTCGGCGGCCGCGAGCACTGCGGCTGCCAGCTCGGCCACGATACGCCGCTCCTCGTCCGCCGCGGCGGCGCGCACCTCGATCAGGCGATTGTTCGCGACGCAGGACTCGAACGGCTCGACCAGGAGCGAGCGGCCACTGTGCGAGGAGTCATGCACGATTCCGCGCCGGCGGGGAAACCCGTCCGCGGGCACCATCGCCACGAACCGTTCCCCGTGCCGTGTCACGTAGGCGTCGGCACCGAACTCCCGCGCCCAGCGCTCGAGCTGCTGCTCCAGCCGCCGCGCGCTTTCGGCGCCCTCCGCGCGAAGGCGTTTGAGGGCCGGCGACGCGCCATCCACCACGTGTCCGTCCGCATCGAACGCCATCGCCAGCCGCTCGCCGAGGCCGGGCGGAACGCGCAGCGTCGCCACCAGCGAGGCGAGAGCCGGAAAACGCTCGGCGAGGCTCCCCTCGTTCCACGCGGCATGGGTCGCGGCCGCCGCATCGAGCCAGGAACGGACGTGCACCAGCGCGGGCCCGTCGAGTCGCTCCCGCGCGGTCGGGCCGATCAACGGGTACAGCGCCGTAAGACCCACCGAGCACCATGCACCGGGCTCCGCCGCGCGCCGGATCGCCTCGCGCAGCCGCTCGATCTCACGATCGCGATCGCCGCGCTCCGTGAAGGGTCGCCAGGCGAGCAGACGCATCCGCCCCGCCTCGGAGCGGGCGTGCGCGGCGATCGCCGCCACCACCTGCTGGAACTCGATCCGATCCAGGGAGCCCTGATCCACGCTGCCCCCGCCCGCAAAACGTGCCCCGGTTGGCCAGCTCCGCGCGGGAATTGCAACTTCGATGTCCCGGATCAGCGAATCGACTCCATCCGCGCAGCGCGTGCCCGTTTCTCGGCCTTGAGGAAGCGCTGCTTCAACCACATGCCGCCGGGAAGCAATCGGCCGCTTCGCGAGCACGCCTGTGCGCCCCCCTGCATCAACGGTGTCGCCAGCCTCGCGCGCGCCACGGCTTCGCCGGCCGCGTGCAAGGGGTGCACGGTCATTGCCACCATCATCGCGAGCGCGCTCACCGCGATCCCAACCACCGCTCCCACCGCGAGCCCCACGCCGCGGTCGAGCCACGCGAGTGGCCCCGACTTCACCGCCTCTCCCAGGCGCTGGCCCCACCACTGGAACAGCGCCACGATCGCCAGGCCGGAAAGGATCGCCACGACCCAGCGAAGGAAGTAGAGAACGAGCGCCGGCTCGGCTCCACGCCACTGCTCGGCCACCCACCCGTACACCCAACTCCCGCCCACCGCACCGGTCAGGAGTCCGAGCACAACAAAAACCTGCGCGACCGTGCCGCGCAGGAAGCCGCGTACCGCACATGACAGAACCAGAACCAGGATCGCCCAGTCCAGCCAGGTCATGCCCGCCCAGGGACCGCTTTTCAAGCCTCCATCCGGCTCTTTCCAGCGGCCCCCAGCAGCGAGGTCATGTGGTTGGCTCGCTCGTGGACTGACCTAGTTCTCTTGACGCCGCGCCAAGTTCTTACGTTTGGCCGCGTTCAGCTTGCGCTTGCGCCGTTCGCTCGGCTTCTCGAAGTGCTGATGACGGCGCAGATCCGCTAGGATACCTGCTTTCTCACACTTCTTCTTGAAACGACGCAGGGCGCTCTCGAAGGATTCTCCTTCCTTCACCCTGATGCCCGGCAATAACTTTCCCCCCCTCCAATCATCTTCTTCAAAGAGATGGATATTCGTGAACGATTCGTTACTTGGATGCGCCGTGGGGTAATTGGGCGCGAAATCGCACCAGCAGTCTATGGCCGCTCGACGAACGAGTCAAGACACCGACTTAGGTGACCCCGCCGAGCCCCCATGGTTGGGCCTACTCCCGCCCCCAGCCCACCACGCGGCCCAAGCCATGGCGGCTGTTTCAGACCGCAACACGCAGTCCGCCAGGTGCATCCGGCCGAATCCCAGATCGGCGAGGGCGGTCTGCTCGCGGTCCGAGAGCCCCGATCCGGGCCCGATCATCCCCACACACCTTCCGGCCGGAGGCCGTACCTCGGCCGCGGCGGGTCCGCGTGGATCCGCCACCCATCGCGCTTCGCCACCCGCCAAACGATCCAGCGCCTGCTCGAGCGGCTCCGGATCGCTCACCTCGAGCAGATGACTCCGTCGCGATTGCCTCAGGGCCGCGACCGCCAGCCGGCGCCAGCGAGCCACTCGCGTGGCGCTTCGCTTCCATGGCGCGCGCTCGCAGTCCACCGGTTGGAACGCGGCGATTCCGAGCTCGGCCAGCTTTTCCACCAGCCAGTCGCCGCGGTCTCCCTCGGGTGACCCGCACATCACGGTCGCTTCGGCTGTGCGGGCGTTGCGCGCCAGCGATTCGACCTCGACCACCGCGCGCGGGCTCGCGTGAATGAGCCGCGCGCGCGCCACCGCTCCGCGGCCATCGGTGAGCGTCAAGGGCTCGCCGACGCGCGCCCGGCACACGCGGGTGACATGGTGAGCGTCTTCGTCGCCGAGCGTTACCGAATGGCCGGGCTCTGGAAGCTCCTCGAGCCACACCCACGAGGGTAGCGCGTCACCCGGCAAAGGCGTCCTTGACCCGCTCGAACAGGCTGCGGCCCGGGCGCGGAGGCTTCAAGGATTCCGCCTTCCCCAGCTCCTCGAGCAGCTTGCGCTCGGCGGCGCCGAGCCGGGGCGGCACCCAGACCATCAAGCGGACGCGCAGGTCGCCGGTTCCACCTTTCAGTCCCGGCAGGCCGCGGCCCTTCAGCCGGATCGTGCGCCCGGTCTGGGTCCCCACCGGAACGTCGACGTGGGCGGGAGCACCATCGAGCGTCGGCACCTCGATCTTGCCTCCCAGCGCCAAGGTGGTGAAGCTGGTGGGCACGTCGAGCACCAGGTCGTTGCCGTCGCGCTCGAACAAGGGATGTGGCTTCTCTTCGATCAGGACGATCAGGTCGCCGCTCGGACCCCCGCGCCGGCCGATGTCGCCCAGCCCGCGCAGCGGGATGAAATTCCCGGTCGTCACGCCACGCGGGACCCGCACCGCGATGGTCTCGGTCTCCGAGGTGCGCCCTTCCCCGTTGCACGTGCGACACGTCTCGCGGAACACGTGACCTTCCCCACCGCACTGAGGGCATGGCCCGACATTCACGAACTGGCCGAAGAACGACTGCTGCACGCGTCGGATCTGGCCGCGTCCCTGGCACTGGGGGCACCTCGTCTCGCCCGTGCCTCCGCGCCCCGAGCAGGTGGCACAGGGGCGCAGGTGCTTGACCCGGATCCGCTTTTCAACGCCGCTCGCCACTTCTTCCAGGGTCAGCTTGAGCCGCCAGTGCGCCTCCCGCCGCCGAACAGGTCTTCGAAGCCGCCGACGTCTCCGCCGAAGTCGCGCATGAAGGCGCGCAGCGCGTCCGCCAGATCGAATCCGCTGAAGTCGAAGCCGCCGCCGGCCGCGCCACCCCCCGCCACGGCGTGCCCGTACTGGTCGTAGCGCGCCCGCTTCTGCGGATCGCGGAGCACCTCGTAGGCCTCGGTGGCTTCCTTGAAGCGCTGCTCGGCTGCCTTGTCGTCCGGGTTGCGATCGGGATGATTCTGGAAGGCGATCTTGCGGTAGGCCTTCTTGATCTCTTCGTCGGCGGCCTCGCGCGGCACGCCCAAGATCTCGTAGTAGTCACGCTGTGCCATCAGGCGCGGTCCTGGGCGCGGGAAACCACGACCCGTGCCACGCGCAGAGCCCGATCCCCGCGCCGGTAGCCTTTGAGCGCGACCTGCATCACGGTCCCTGGCGCCACGCCCTCGGGAGAATCGATTTCCAGAATGGCATCGTGGTATGCGGGATCGAACGGCTTCCCGATCGGGTCCACCGCCGATACCCCCTGCCGCTCCAGGTACGCCAGCACGCGCTGGACCACCAACGAGACCCCCTTGAACCAGGATTCCGGGGCGCCGGCTTCGATGGCCGAGTTGAGCGCCCGCTCGAGGTCGTCCACGGTGGCGATCAGCTCGAGCAGCACGGACTCTTCGGCGGCCCTGGCCGAGAGCTCGAGCTCACGCTGCGCGCGACGCCGGTAGTTCTGTAGCTCCGCCTCGGCCCTGAGCCACCGGTCCTTGTAGTCCGGGAGCTCCTCGGTCTTCTCCACCGCCTCGGGAGCGGCCGCGGGCACCGCACCGCCCTCTCCCTCCCAGCCGGCCAGCTCGGCAGGGGCCGGCGGCCCTTCCGACGGCTCGGTTGGGGACGGCAGGCTCTCCGTTCGGCCGTCGGCGGCTTCGCCCGCGGAGTCGGGCTCGGTCTCGCCCTCGGGGTCGCGGATGCGCGTCACAGGCACTCGCCGATGCACCGACCCACCGCGTCCACCACCGCCACCACCCGCGCGTAGTCCATGCGCAGCGGTCCCAGCACCCCCACCGCGACCCGGGGTCTACCCTGCACCGGATAGCTCACCAGGCTGCACTCGCTGAGCGCCAGGTCTTCGTCGAGGGCGACCCGCACCGCGGGCTGCCCTTCCACGCCCTGCACCATGAGCCGATCGAGCGGCGGGCCCGACTCGACCACCCGCAGCAGCGGGGCGAGCTTGCGGCCGTCGGCGAACTCGGGCAGCGTGGCGATGTTCCCGGTCCCGGAGCTGAACAGCGCCGTGGCCTGAGGCCCGTTCCACCGCGTTCGCGCCGCGCGCGCCACGATCCGCACCGCGGTGTCGCGCACCAGCTCGGGATCGGTATCGAGACGCTCGCGCGCCTCCCATAGCTCCAAGCCGATCAAGCGAGCGCGCAACACCGCCCGCACGTCCTCGAGCTCGGCCCGCTCTAGGTGGCTGTCGAGCTCGAGCACCAGGGTACGGCCGGCCCCGCCCTCGAGGCCCAGCACCAGCAGCACCCGATCGAGACCCAGGGGCTCCAAGTCGACGTTCGCCAACCGCTCGCGGTCGAGCGAGGCCGTGACCGCCAGCCCCAGCTGGCGCGTCAGCTCCGACAGCAGGCGCGACGCCTCGTCGAGCAGCTGCTCGACGTCCTCTGCCGAGCGCTGCAGACGCTCGGCGATCTCGCGCCGCACGGCGTCCGGGATCTCGGCGGGGGTCAGCTCGCTGCGCACGTAGAAGGCGTAGCCGGCCGCGTTCGGACGGCGTCCCGAAGACACGTGCTCGCGCGCCACCAGGCCCATCGCCTCCAGCTCGGCGAGCGCGCCGCGGATGCTCGCCGACGACCAGCGGATGCCGGGCATTCGCCCGATCGACTCGGAGCTGATCGAGCGGCCGGTGCGCCCGTGCAGATCGAGCAGGCTGCGAAACACCCGTCGTTGGCGCTCGGTCAAGTCGGGGTCCGCGCCGCTCACGCCCCCCGGAAACGCAGGATGGGACATGGCGAAGAGGTTACGGAGCGACTCCGAGGGCTGTCAAATCCGCATCCGGGGCTCGCTGCTTGGAACGCGCCGAACCGCGCTCCGCCTCCGCCATCAGCCAGGCGATCACGTCGTCGGCCACGAAACGATGCCGTGACGCGACGCGAACACCCCACGAGGTGGCCTCGATCCTCCCCTCGGCCAGGGCGCGCTCGAAGGCGGCCGCGTAGCGCCGCTCGACCGTGCCCCACGCCTCCGGCGCGTGGTCGTCCGCCGCGAGCCCGACGCCGAGCCGCAAGCCGAGCATCAGGATCTCGTCGGCGCGCGAGCGCTCGGTTTCCGTCTCTCGATCCGCGCACTCGCGACCTGCTGCGAGACACTCGGCCCACTCGTCGAGCCCGTAGCGGTTGCCGTAGCGCACGCCGCGCCACAAGCCGTGGGCCGACGGCCCGAGGCCCAAGCAGTCGCGTCTCAGCCAGTAGACCAAGTTGTGACGACACTCCCGGCCCGGCCGGCAGAAATTCGAGGTCTCGTAGGCCCCGTAGCCCGCCGCGGCCAGCCGCGACACGAGCATCTCGTAGAGGTCCGCCTGCTGCTCGGCGGAGGGAAGCCGGGCGGCGCCGCTTCGCACCTTGGCGCCGAGCGGCGTGCCGGGCTCGGGAATGAAGCAGTATGCGGAGAGGTGTCCAGGATCGAGCGCCAGCGCGGCATCCAGGGTGGCGCTCCAGGTGCCGGCGGAGTGTCCCGGGAAGCCGAACATCAGGTCGAGCGACAGGCGCTCGAAGCCGTGCGCGCGCGCCAGCTGGACGGCGGCGGCGGGGCGCGCAGCATCGTGCAGCCGGCCGAGTCGCGCAAGCTCCCGCGGATCGAAGCTCTGGGCCCCCATCGACAAGCGGTTGACTCCCGCGTTGGCCCACGCCTCGAGCAAGGGCTCGCGCACCGTTTCGGGGTTCGCCTCCAACGTCACCTCGGCGTTGGGGAGGATCGTGAAGGCGTCGCGCAGCAGCCGGTCGAGCCGGGCGAAGTGGCGCGCGGACAGAGCCGAGGGCGTGCCGCCGCCGAAGAACACCGAGCTGAAGGCGTGCGCGGCCGCGAGCGGCGCGCGCAGCGACGCCTCGCGCGCCATCGCTTCCAGGTAGCGCTCGACCTTGGCCGCGGAAAGGGATCCCGAGGAGAAGTCGCAGTACGAGCAGCGCACTGCGCAGAACGGCACGTGGACGTAGAGACCGAGCCGCGCCTCGGCGCGCGCCGCTTCGCTCGGACCCTCGAGGGCCACGGGCGTGGGCGCGCGCGGTGGCGCCAGCGGGGCCGCGCGCCGGCTCAATGGATCACGTGGAAGATGCGGTTCCACCGGGGCCAATTGTGCTCGCCGTCCCAGGACCAATAGAGGAACATCGCGCGCCCCTTGACGAGGTCCATGTCGAGCGTGCCCCAATAGCGGCTGTCGTTCGAGTTGTCGCGGTTGTCCCCCATCATGAACAGCTCGCCCGGCCCGACGGTTTGGGGCCCGAAGTTATCGCGATAGTCGTAGCCCGCCGGCCGCACGGTGGGATCGGTGTGGATCGTGTACGGCTCGGTGAGCGACTTGCCGTCGACCGACACCTGCTTGTTGTGGACCTCGACCGTCTGCCCGCCGGTGGCGATGCAGCGCTTGATGAAGTCCTTGCTGGGGTCTTGCGGGAACTGGAACACGATCACGTCGCCGCGGCGCGGCGGCCTCAAACCCGGCAGGCGGATATGCGTGAACGGGATCTTGGGCCCGTATTCGAACTTGTTCACGAACAAGAAGTCTCCGACCAGCAACGTGTCGCGCATCGACTCGCTCGGGATCCGGAACGCCTGGATCACGAAGGCGCGCAGGAACAAGGTCAGCACCAGGGCCCACAGCGCGGCCTCGACGTACTCTCTCAGGATGGAGCGTGGTTTGTGCGACATGACACTCCTTGGTGTGCGGTCCCTCGACCCATCGGCTCGCGGGAGCTTACCGCTCCACCTTGAGCACCGCCAGGAACGCCTCCTGGGGGATCTCGACCGTGCCGATCTGCTTCATACGGCGCTTGCCCTCTTTCTGTTTCTCGAGCAGCTTGCGCTTGCGCGTGATGTCACCGCCGTAACATTTCGCGGTGACGTTCTTCCGTATCGCCCCGAGCGTCTCGCGGGCGATCACCTTGCCGCCCAGCGCCGCCTGGATCGCGACCTGGAACATCTGCCGCGGGATCAGCTCCTTGAGCTTGGCGCACAGGTCGCGCCCCCAATCGTAGGCCTTGTCGCGGTGGACGATCGCCGACAGCGCGTCGACCGGCTCCGAGTTCAAGAGGATGTCGAGCTTGACCATCTCCCCCTCGCGATAGCCATCGAACTCGTAGTCGAGCGAGGCGTAGCCGCGGGAGACGGACTTCAGCCGGTCGTAGAAGTCGAGCACGATCTCGGCCAGCGGCAGCCGATAGGCGACCCGCGCGCGCTTCTCTTCCAGGTAATCCAGGCTGACGAAGATTCCGCGCCGCTCCTGGCACAGTTTGAGCACGTTGCCCAAGTATTCGGCCGGGGTGAGGACGTGGGCCAGGACGTATGGCTCCTCGATCGCGGCGATGCTCTGCGTCGGCGGCATCTGGCTCGGGTTGTCGACGACCATCAGGTCGCCGTTCTCGAGCAGGACGTGGAACTCGACGCTGGGCGTGGTCGCGATCAGGTCGATTTGGTATTCGCGCCGCAGCCGCTCCTGGACGATCTCCATGTGGAGCAACCCGAGGAAGCCGCAGCGGAAGCCGAAACCCAGCGCCACCGAAGTCTCGGGCTCCCAGATCAGCGACGCGTCGTTGAGCGTCAGCTTGGCGAGCGCCTCCTTGAGAGCCTGGTACTGCTCGGCGTCGATCGGATAGAGCCCCGAGAACACCATCGACTTGACCTCGCGGAATCCGGTCAGCGGCTCGAGGCCCGGCGTCTCGGCAGCGCCGATCGTGTCGCCGACCCGCGCCTCGGTGACCGACTTCACTCCCGCCACGACGTAACCCACCTGCCCGGCACCGAGGACCTCGACCGGTTCGAGCTTGAGCCGCAGCCGGCCCACCTCGGTGACCTGGTAGCGCTCTCCGGTCGAGAGGAACTGGATCGGGTCGCCGGCCCGGATCTGGCCGTCCACGACTCGCACCAGCGCCACCACGCCGCGGTACTGATCGAACTTGGAGTCGAAGATGAGCGCACGGAGCGGCGCGTCCGGATCGCCCGTGGGGGGCGGAATGTCCGCCACCACCTGCTCGAGCAAGTCTTCGACTCCGAGCCCGGTCTTGGCGCTGATGCGCGCCACGTGCTCGGCGGGCACGCCGGTCGCGTGCTCGATCTCGAGCGCCACGTCGTCCGGGCGTGCCACCGGCAGGTCCACCTTGTTGATCGCGCCGACGATCGCGAGCCCCTGCTCGTGCGCCAGGAAGTAGTTCGACAAGGTCTGGGCTTCGATTCCCTGGGAAGCGTCGACCACCAGGATTGCGCCCTCGCAGGCGGCGAGGCTGCGCGACACCTCGTAGGTGAAATCGACGTGGCCGGGTGTGTCGATCAGGTTGAGCTGATACACCTCGCCGTTGCGCGCCCGATAGTCCATCGCGATCGCGTGCGACTTGATCGTGATGCCCTTTTCGCGCTCGAGATCCATGTCGTCCAGCACCTGGGCCTTCATCTGCTGGGGCGGGAGCGTCTTGGTGATCTCGAGCAACCGATCGGCGAGCGTGCTTTTGCCGTGATCGATGTGCGCCACGATGCAGAAGTTGCGGATCCGCTGGAGCCGAGGATCGGTCAAAAGGTCCGTCCCAGGGAGAGCTTGAGCCCCGAGCTGTGCCCACTCGGCAGCGCTGGGTCGCGCTCGAACTCGGTCTTGAAGCGTACGAAGTAGGCGTCCACGTACGCGTCCGCCACCGCGTAGACCACGACGGCACCCAGCCACCAGCGTCGCGCGATCGATTGGTCGAGGCGCGCGTTATAGGCGTCGACGGCCTGGAAGTACACGTTCTCGTCGGTCGCGGCATCGACCCTTCGATGAAGGCGTGGCAGCTCGCGTTCGTCTCCCACCAGCCCCGCGATCATCGACCCTTCGAGCGCCGCGATCCCGATCGCTTTGAGCCAGGCATGGTTGTGGAGCTGTCCCCAGCCCGGAACGACGAGCGAGCGGAGCATCACCCAGTGCGGCTGATCGAAGCCGGTGAGCGGTGCCGCCGGACGCCGTTCGCCCGCCTCGCCCGGTTTCTTGCGCGGCCACTCGATCACCCCCGAGCTGTCGATCGCCGCCGCGGACGCCGAGTCGGCGGCCGCCCCGCGTTGGGCCTGGCTCGAGTCGGCGCCAGCGACGCTCGCAGGCGGACGGGCCGCGCTGTCGGTGGCGGCAAGGACCGGCATCCACGGTGGCGCTGTGACCGCGAGAGGGAGCGCGAGCGACTGTGCATGCACGGGGGCGGCGAGGAGCAACAGCGCCAGGATCGCGCCCGCGGTCATGAAATGGGTTGGCGGGAACGCGTGGGAATCGAACCCACCTCGGACGCCAGAGGCGCCCGACATGAGGATTTGAAGTCCTTGGAGGCCACCAGACCCCATTCGCTCCCGCGTGCTCATGGGATGCCAGTAGTACCAGACACTTGCGGAGCGGCGCCAGTTCC
>VBOY01000069.1:24845-37394 GCA_005893295.1 Candidatus Eiseniibacteriota bacterium
CCGCACCGCGCAGCGTGGCCTAACCTCACCGGATGCGCGGCCCACGGCGGATGGATTCATGAAGCGCAAGCGGCGGCCAGACGCGGGTCGCGGCGCCGCTTTTCCAGGGCGGGCCGAAGCCTCGCCGCCTGCCTCTCCCTCAATTGGCTCCATTCGGACCGGCGTGCCACCTCATGGAGCATCGTCCCCGTGGTGGCTCCATCCGGCCCTCTGGGCGGCGCTCGCGGCGTTCGTCCTCTACCTGCCGAGCTTTGGCTACGGCTTCGTGTGGGACGACCACCGCCTGATCGAGGTCAACCCGGCGCTGCGCAGCATCAAGGGAATGGCGCACTTGATGGTCTCGGACTTCTGGGAGCGCGGAGGACTCGAGAGCTCGGGCATGTGGCGTCCGTGGATCATCTTCTCCTACTGGCTGGACGGCGTCCTTTCCGGCTTTCAGCCCTGGCTCTATCGAGTCGACAACGCCCTCTGTCACGCCGCGGCTGCGGCGCTGGTGGTCGCGTTGGCGCTGCAATCGGGATTCCCGCGCTGGACCTCGCTCGCCGCCGGCCTGTGGTTCGCGGCGATACCGGCGCATCTCGAATCGGTGGCCTGGATCTCGGGCCGCACCGACGTCGACTCGGCGCTCTTCTTCCTGCTCGCGTTGTGGCTCGATCGCCGCGACCGCCGCCACGGGCGCTCGCTCCCCGGAGTGGCGCCGCTCGCGGCCCTCGCCCTGGCGCTGCTCGCCAAGGAAGCTGCGGTGCCCTTCGTCGCCGTGGTGGCGCTGGCCGAGTGGATCGAGCGACCGCGATCGGAACGGGCTCTGCTCGCGCGGGCGCGCTGGCTCGCGCCGTACCTGCTCGTCACGGCGATCTACCTGGTCGCTCACCGCGTGCTGGTACGCGCGGCGCCACCGGGAATGGAGCTGGGGCGCGAGATGCTCGAGCGCGGACGCTGGGCCCTGTGGCTCGCGTTCCCCGGCTATCTCCAGTTCCTGTGGCCGCTCTATCCGCACTCCGCCGCGGCCGGCCTTAAGCTACCTCTCTCGCCCTGGTCACCGAGCGTGCTGCTCGCGGCCTCATTTCAGGCCGCCTTCGTCGTCGCTCTCGGCGTGCTCGCGTGGCGGCGCTCCGCGGCGGCGCTTCCGCTCGGCCTGTTCTGGCTCGCGTTGCTTCCACCCACCCTCGCGATGCTGACCAGCTCGCATCTGTTCTTCTCGGAGCGCTTCCTCTACCTGCCGTCGGCCGGCGTTGCGTGGGCGCTCGCGGCGGGTCTCGCGGCGCTCGTGACTCGACCTACCTGGCGCACCAGCGTCGCGGCCGCAAGTGCGCTGCTGATCACGAGCAGCGCCGCCGCGACGGTGCAGGGCCTCGCCACGTGGAGGAGCGACGAAGCCCAGTTCCGCGCCATGGTCGAGCGACACCCCGGCAACTTCATGGGGCACGTCCTCTACGGCAAGTGGCTCATCCAGCACGGGCGGGCGGCCGAAGCCGAGCAGGTGCTCGGCCGCGCCGACGCCTTGTTCAAGGATCATCCGGAGGTCTTGACCGCGCGTGCCTCGCTGGCCTTCGGTCGCCGCGACTTCGGCGCGGCCTTGGCCGACGCCGAGCGCTCGCTCGCGCTCGACTCACTACCGCTGCCCCCAGCCCTCATCAAAGGATCCGCGTTGCTCCACCTCGGACGCGTCGCCGAGGCCGAGCCCTATCTCGCCCGGCTGCTCGCGCAGAATCCGAACTACGTTCCCGCCTGGGCACTGTGGGGAGAGCTGCTGGTGATGCGCGGCCGACTCGAAGAGGGGCTCTCCTACCTCGACCGCGCCGCCCCGTGGCAGTCGCGGGACGTCGACCTGGAATGGGCGCGCGGCGTCGCCAATGCCCAGCTCGACCGCGTTCCACAAGCTCGTGCGGCGTTCCAGCGCTCGGTCGAGATCGATTCCACCTTCTACGACGGATGGCTCAAGCTCGCCACGGCGTGCCACCTGGCCGGCGATCTCGAGGCGCGGGATCGCGCGCTGGCGCGCGCGGCGAGCCTCCCGCAGAGCGCCGATGGCCGCGTCGCGCTGCTGCGCGAGCGACTGGCCGCCACTCCTCGCTAGGCTGCCAGGCTTCGATCGAGAGCCCGATCAAAGCCTAGATCAATTCGATCGCGTGCTCGCACCTCCGCACCACCTCTCCCACCTCGGCCACCCACACCCGCCGCCGCTTGAGCGCCGCCATCAATCCGGAGTAGCGCCGCTTGGGCACCGAGAGCAGCAATCCTCCCGAGGTCTGCGGATCGTAGAGGGCCAGCCGCACCGCCTCGACGGCCGCGCCCTCTTCGACCCGGGCGCGGAAGAAGTCGCGGTTCTTCTTCAGGCCTGCCGCCAGCTCGCCCGCTGTCGCCAGCTCCAGGACCCGAGGCAGGAACCAGGACTTGGACGGCGTGAGCCTCATCGACACCCCGCTCGCGTCCGCCATCTGGGACGCGTGCCCCAGCAGGCCGAAGCCGGTCACGTCGGTGGCGGCACGCGCCCCGAACTCCACCGCGACCTCCGCGGCACGCCGGTTCAATCCCGCCATCTGGCGCGTCATGCGTGCGGTGAGCCGCGGCTCGAGGCGTCCATGCTTCAGGGCGGTGGCGAGGATGCCGGTGCCGAGCGGCTTGGTTAAGAGCAGCCGGTCGCCCGCGCGCGCCGCGGCGTTGGTGAGCAAGCGGCGGCGCTGGACGACTCCGGTCACGCTGTAGCCGAACTTGAGCTCGGGGTCGCGCACCGAGTGGCCGCCGAGGATGCTCACGCCGGCTTCGGTCATCTTGTCCTGGCCGCCGCGCAGGATCTCGCGCACCGCTTCGGCAGGCAGGCGCTCCTCCGGGAAGCACAGCAGCGCCAGGGCCGTGAGCGGCTCTCCCCCCATCGCGTAGACGTCGGACACCGCGTTCGCCGCCGCGATCTGTCCGAAGTCGTAGGGGTCGTCGACCATCGGCGCGAAAAAATCCGCCGTCTGGATCAAGGCTTCGCCCTTGCCGTGCAGGAACACTCCTGCATCGTCCAGGGTGGTGTAGTCCACCAGCACCCGCCGGTCGCGCCGCGGGCTCGCGAGTCCCTGGATGGCTGCGCGCAGGTCCCCCGGACCCAGTTTCGAGGCTCAACCGGCGCAGGCGACCTCGGCGGTGAGACGGATCTCGATGCGTCGCCGCTGGTCCGGCTTCGGGAGCTTGGGCACCGGGTCCCCGCGATTCTCTCGAAGCTCAGGCGCCCGGGGCGGCCGCCACCACTTCGATCTCCACGCGCGCCCCGCGCGGCAGCCCGGCCGCGGCGATCGTGGAGCGCGCCGGGGGCGACTCGGGAAAGTGGCGCCCGTAGACCTCGTTCATCGCCTGGAAGTCGCCCATGTCGGCGAGGAACACCGTGGCCTTCACCACGTCGGCCAGCGAGAGGGAGGCCCCGGCGAGCACCGCGGCGACGTTGCGCAGCGCCTGGCCGGTCTCTTCGCCGACCCCGCCCGGGACGACCTCCCCGGTCTTGGGATCGAGCCCGATCTGCCCGGCGGTGAACACGAGACGCGCACCCGGCGCGGTCACGACCGCCTGGCTGTAGGCGCCGATCGGACGGGGCGCGCCCGACACCAGGATGCTCCGCGGCCCCTCGATCGTCATTCGACGGTCACGCTCTTGGCCAGGTTGCGAGGCTGATCGACGTCGCAGCCGCGCTGCACCGCAATGTGGTAGGCGAGCAGCTGGAGCGGGATCACCGAGAGGATCGGCTGGAGGCACGCGACGGTCTCGGGGACGTAGATCACGTGGTCGGCGAGCCCTTGCACCACTTCGTCGTGATCCGAGGCGATGGCGATGATGCGACCCTTGCGCGCCTTCACCTCCATCATGTTGCTCATCACCTTGTCGTAGGCGGCGTCGCGAGTGCAGACGAAGACCACCGGCATGTTCTCGTCGATCAAGGCGATCGGTCCGTGCTTCATCTCGGCCGCCGGGTAGCCCTCGGCGTGGATGTAGGAGATCTCCTTGAGCTTGAGTGCTCCTTCCAAGGCGACGGGGAAGTTGTAGCCCCGCCCGAGGTAGATGAAGTTGTTGTGGCGCCCGTATTCCTGGGCAATGCGTTCCACCACGGCCGACCGTTCGAGGATGCTCTCGATCTTGGCCGGGATGGCGTCCAGGCCACGGGCCAGCTCGACGCCGGTCTCGACCGACATCTGGCGCTGACGCCCGAGCGCAAGGGTGAACAGCGAGAGCACGGTGACCTGGCTGGTGAACGCCTTGGTCGAAGCGACCCCGATCTCGGGCCCGGCGTGAATGTACACGCCACCGTCCGATTCACGCGCGATCGTGGAGCCCACGACGTTGACGATCCCCAACGCCCGCGCTCCCTTGCGCTGCGCCTCGCGCATCGCCGCCAGCGTGTCGGCCGTCTCGCCCGATTGCGAGATCACGAGCACCACGGTGCCCTGGTCGACGATCGGGTTCCGGTAGCGGAACTCCGAGGCGTACTCGACCTCGACCGGGATGCGGGCGTGCTCCTCGAGCATGTACTCGCCGATCAGCCCCGCGTGCCACGAGGTTCCGCAGGCCAGGATGATGATGCGGCGGATCTCGTGCATCTCCTCCGGCGTCATGTTGAGGCCGCCCAGGCGTCCCAGCCCTTCGGCCGGGTTCAAGCGCCCGCGCATCGAGTTGCGGACCGAGTCGGGCTGCTCGTGAATCTCCTTGAGCATGAAATGCTCGAAGCCGCCCTTCTCGATCTGACCCAGGTCCCAATCGACCTCCTGCACCGCCTTGTCCACGCGCTGATGCTCGATCGTGGCGGTGTGGAAGCCCTCCGGGGTCAGCACCGCCATCTCGCCGTCGTCCAGGTACACCACCTGACGCGTGTGCTCGACGATCGGCGCCACGTCCGAGGCCAGGAAGTACTCGCCGTCGGCCACGCCCACCACCAGCGGACTGCCACGGCGAGCGCCCACCAGCACTCCCGGCTCGTCGGCCGAGACCACCGCGATTCCGTAGGTGCCTTCCACCGCGCGCAGCGCGGCCCCGACCGCTTGCTCGAGCTTGAGCCCGCGCTTCAGATGCTTCTCGATCAGGTGGGCCAGCACCTCGGTGTCGGTTTCGGTGGTGAACGTGTGGCCCTCGGCCTTGAGCGCGTTCTTCAAGGCGGAGTGATTCTCGATGATCCCGTTGTGGGCGAGCGCCAGCCGGCCCGAACAATCGGTGTGTGGGTGCGCGTTCACGTCGTTGGGCTCGCCGTGCGTCGCCCAGCGCGTGTGGGCGATCCCGGTGGTCCCGGGCGGCCCGGCGCCGTTCGAGAGCCGTTCCTCGAGCACGCGAATCTTGCCGGCGCTCTTGGTGATGTCGATGCTCCCGTTCATCTGGATCGCCACGCCGGCCGAGTCGTAGCCTCGGTATTCGAGCCGCTTGAGCCCCTCGACGAGGATCGTCAGGCAATCACGGCGCCCGACGTAGCCTACGATTCCGCACATGCGGCCCTCCTTGCGCAGCCCACGCTGAATGAATGCACAGCCTAGCCCTCCAGGGCGCTGCGCGCCATCGCGACCAGCGCCCCGGTACGTTCTTCGTTTGGTGACTCGACGATGATACGCACGATCGGCTCGGTTCCCGAAGGCCTCACGTGCAGCCATTCATCGCCGTGGGAAAGCCTCAGCCCATCCGCGACCTCGGCCAGGTAACCCGGGAACAACCCGCGCAGCTTCGCTTCCGTGCGTTCCCAGGGCACGGCCGGACGCCCGGCCTTTGCCTTGAGCATGACGTAGCGCGGCAGGTCCTGGACCAGCGCGCGCAAGGACTTGTGTCGTGAGATCAGCCCCTGGCACACCAGCGCGACCGCGACCAATGCGTCCCGGCCATAGTGGGCCGCGGGCACGATCACGCCCCCGTTGCCTTCCCCACCCACGATCGCACCACACGCCCGCATGCCGTGGACCACGTGGGCCTCGCCCACCGGGGTACGGTGGAGAGCCACGTGAGCCTGGGCACACACGCTATCCATCATACGTGACGTCGAAAGGTTTGTCACGACCGGCCCGCGGTGCCGCTCGAGCACGACGCGGGTCGCCAGGGCCAGCGTGTACTCCTCGCCGAGCGGCGCGCCCTGCTCGTCCACCAGGGCGGCTCGGTCGGCGTCGGGGTCCACCGCCACGCCGAAGTCGGCCCGCGCCTCGCGCACCGCGCTCGAGAGCCTCCCCAAGTGCTCGGGCAAAGGTTCCAGCTCGCGGGTGAAGCGTCCGTCCGGCACGCAATCCACCTCGACCACGTTGGTACCCAGTGCGCGCAGCAACCGCGGCACCGCCACCCCACCCACGCTGGCACACCCATCGACCGCGACCGTGAGGCCGCGTCCGCGGATCGCCTCCAGGTCCAGGTACTCGAGGCCGAGCACGCGAGCGATGTGCCATTCGTCGGCCCGGCTCTCGTGGCGCTCGGCTCCCAGCGACTCGAACCCGACCCACAGCTCGTCCCCGGATTCGTAGCGCTCGCGCACTCTCTGGCCGCTCACGGCATCCAGGAATTCCCCCCGTGCCGAGAGAAACTTGAGGGCGTTCCATTCCGCGGGGTTGTGGCTGGCGGTCAGGATCACGCCCCCCGCGGCACCCAGCTCCTCGACCGCCACCTGGGTCGCCGGCGTGGTGGCCAGCCCTAGATCGATCACGTCGCGACCGGCGGCCAGGAGCCCCGCCGCCACGGCGCGGTACACCATCGGCCCCGAGCGGCGCGCGTCGCGACCCACCACGATTGCGCCCGGTCCCAACGAACGGCCGAACGCCGCGGCGAAGGCGGTGAGCAGCGGTGGCGTCAGCGATTCACCGACGATGCCACGGACGCCGGCGACGCTGATCATGAGGGGAGCCGTCATCGGCGAGGCACGATACGCGAGGCCGCGCCCAAAGGAAAAGGGCTGGAGTGGACAGAGATTTATCTCCGGTGCGGACGGCCCGAGCGTTACACTGCCATATGCGCCGTGGGAGCCGTATCCGCGGCCGCTTCCGCATCCCCGTACCATCCGCCCCCGCCGGGATCCACGATGCCTTCCGTGAGCGCGGGCTGCATCTATCGACAAAAGGGCACGAAGAACTGGTCCATCAAGTTTCACGTCGATGGCAAGGTCCGGCGCGAATCCACCGGGATCGACGACCGGGAGCAGGCGCTCGCCTATCTCGAGCGCCGGGTCGACGAGGCGCGGACCGAACGCTTCGTACCGGTCGACCGGCGCATCACGTTCGATGAGATGCGCCAGCTTCTCCTCGAGAACTACAGGTTCAAGAGGAATCGGACCGACCCCCGCCACCACGTGCACCGGCTCGCCGAGTCCTTCGGCCACCTGAACGCTGACGAGATCACAGAAGAGCGAATCCGAGAGTACTCGCGACGACGCCTGGAGACCGAGGGAATGACACCGGGGACTCTGCGGCGCGAGCTTGCGGTACTCAAGCGCATGCTGCGACTCGCCTCACCGCGGCTCCCTCGAGTCCCGCTGGTGGATATGCCTCGTGTCGATAACGCGCGGCAAGGGTTCTTCGAAGAGGAGGACGTCCAGGCCCTCCTGCCCAACCTCCCGGAGAACGCCCGGAACCTCGTCGAGTTTCTCTACCTCACGGGCTGGCGCGTGAGCGAGCCCCTTCGACTCAAATGGGCCGACATCGACTGGAAGCGGCGAGTGGTGCTGCTGCGCGATTCGAAGAATCGGGAGCCACGGATCTCTCCGTTCAAGTACCACCCACGACTGGAGGAAGTTCTGGTGCCCCAGCGGGGCCAGGTCCCCCACCGGGAGCACGAGCGCTCAATGATCTGCTTCGCAGTCTTTCACTGGAAAGGGCGGCCCATCCGCAAGCTGCGCCGATCCTGGCAAACCGCGTGTCGCGCAGCGGGCCTGCCGGGACGCTGGTCCACGACTTCCGGCGCACCGCCGTGCGCAACCTCATCCGTGCCGGGGTTCAGGGCCTGATGTCGAGCTGCGTCGCACGACCTTCGATTTCGCGCGGGCGGCCGAGCGGATCCAGACAACTCCGTACCCGGAAGCGAACCAAGCGGCACACGCGGTCCAGCCCCCCCCGTCGGAGGACGAGATGCTGGCGCTGTTCGGCACGGCCGAGGTGCGGTAGGCGGACCACCTCGGCCCCGGCGGCCCAATCATTGGGCGTGAAGTACGCCGGGAGTGCGGGTCACGCCGCCGGCCCCTGCTTGGGCCGCGGGCCGCGGATCGACACGATTCCACCCGCCGCGAGCACGAAGATCATGGGCATGACCGGCAGCCGGTACCTTCCGAGGGGAAAGAACACCAACGTGTGGAACAGGATCCACGCCACGAGGACGAACTGCAGGGCAATCGCGGGGCCGTGCCCCCGGCGCACGGCCCGGAAGGCGCCATAGGCCGCGGCGAGCAGGACGCCCATGTAGAAGAACTGGGCAAGCAGGAACAGGCCGGTCTTGATGGGGGTCGGGGCAGCGATTGGCAGATGGTCCGCGACCGCAAGGATATCACGGGGCCCACGGACGTTGGGCAGGGCGGCGTTCGCGAGCAGGCCGTCGATGTCCGCGTAGAAGAAGCGCACGAGCTTCTTCGGCAGGCTGCGCACCGGCGTGAGCGGCTCACGCCGCAGGAAATCGATGCCCTCCCGGTAAGCGCGTCTCTCCGCCCGCACCTCCAGCTCGGGCGTCGCATTGGTCCTGCCCCATCCGGCGGCGATCTCGGGGGGCGGCTCCCGGTAGGTCCCTTCGAGCTGCGCCATCCAGAAGTTGACGCCGCCATTGGTGGAGATGAGCACGCCGTGATGCATCACCGTTTGGTTGCGCACCGCCCACGGGGCGAGAACCAGCGCGCATCCCGCCAGCAGAATCGCGAGGCGGCGTCCCACCTGCATCACGGGCGTGCGTTCCCACAGCAGCCAGTAGGCCGCCACGCCGACGGCCACGGCGATTGAGGCCGGCTTCACGAGGCAGCCGGCTCCAAGCACGAGTCCCCCGACAAGCATCGCGCGACTCGAGACGGGGTGCTGCGGGGGGGCGACCACCAGGCACAACACCGCCATCAGGAGGAAGGCGAGCAACGTCTCCGACATGAGCACGCTGCTGTAAAAGACCTGGTTCGGATGAATCGCGCAGAGCGTGGCTGCGACTACCGCGACGGGGCGCCCGTAGGTGCGCTCCGCGAAGACGAACACCAGCCACGCGGTACATGCGCCGAGAAGGGCATTGGAGAGCTTGGCCACGAACACCGTCGGCCCCGCGAGCGCGTAGAGAAGCGCGAGGAAGAACGCATAGCCGGGGGGGAAGTAGGCGGTCGGCGTTCCCTGGATGGAGTAGCCCTGTCCGGAGATGAGACTCACGGCGCGAGCGTGGTACCAACCGGCGTCGCCGATCAGGCTGTCGTTGTGGACGACCGCGATCCAGAGAAGCCTCACGAGCAGGGCCAGAAGGAAGATCGCGAACGGGGTCTGCATCCCGACCCGAGCCACCGGCTTCACACCCCTGCTCCTACCCGGCGACCCTGGAGATGGTCAGAAATGCAATGGCCACGCTCATCAGCCTTTCCGCCGGCGATGATAGCGATGCATCGGCTCCGTGTGCTTCTCGAGAACTCTGGGCGCCAGGCTCGCCCGCCATGGGGTCAAGCACGAGCCGATGAAAAGCGAGACGACGCTGTGGACGCATCCCTGCTCCCGTGCGTGCGGGCCAAAAGCTACACCTGGAATGGAATACCGCGCCAGCCCGAATCGGCACCGAAACCCGGTCGACGTGCTCGACGTGCGACGCGTGTGCGCGAGACGCCGGAATGGTTCAGCGGGGCCGAATCGCCGGGGAGCGATTACGTCGGCGTGTTGGCGGGCCGATACGGCGCGCCGGACTCGACGCGGCGCACGAGAGCGGCCCAGCGGGCGTCGACTGCGGCCTGGACCTCCTGGATCTGGGGCGCCGTGAGGCGCCGGAATCGGCCCTGGGCCTTCAGGTAGGGCCCCACCGGATCGCCGGGGTGATCGACCGAGAAACGCCAGCGCTCGCCGTCCTCGACCTCGACCAGCGGGTAGAGGCATCTCCCCGAGCACGTCGCGCCGCTGGTGCGGTTGCTATACCTGACCGGAATGCGGACTGGCGAAGCCTTGAATCTCGAATGGTCGCGTATCGACTTTCAGGCCCAGGAGATCGCGCTACGGGCGCGCGACACCAAGACCGGCAAGGCGCGGGCGATTCCGTTCGAGTCCGGCACGCCGTTGGCCGAGCTGCTCACCCGGCAGCGGGAGAGCATCAAGGCGCTGGAGCGGAGAGAGTCGCGTGTGATCGTCCAGGTCTTTCCCGAGGTGGCTCCGGTGACGTTCAAACGCTGGTGGCTCCGTGCGGTCAAGGCGGCTGGCCTGCCGGCACTTCGCCCCCACGACCTGCGCCGGAGTTTCGTTCGAGAGGCGATCCGCCGCGGGGTTTCGGAGGGCGTGACCGTGGCCCTCGTAGGGCATCGCACACGGGCGATGCTGGCGCGCTACGACATCACCTCGGCCCAGGATCTTCGCGAGGGCATGCGCCGTCTGGCGACCCCAACCGACACACAGACCGACACACGGAAGAAGGCCGGTGAAGGGGAGCCGACCTAACCCGATGCTAAATCTGGAGCGAACCGGTGACCCCTTCATTACGAGTGAAGTGCTCTACCAGCTGAGCTACACCAGCTCCCGTTCCGGCGGTCGCTCGCCGTGAGACGCGCGCGCGCCTGGGGCCGACGGCCTGGCTCGAGATGAGGATGGTGCGGCCCGGGATCGAAAGCTTGATCGCGAGACCGGCCCGGAAGCGCAGCCATTTGGCTCGAGTGCGGTCGAGCACGTTACCACAGGCTTTTGCGCGGAGGCTAGCGCAGGGCGAGATCTGGCGATCGATCGACGAGTGGCAAGCTGCGGCCGAACGCTCCGCCGCTCAGGGGGCCGGCATCTGGACCGGCTCTCGGAACTTCATGCCGAGCTGCTTCAGCATGAACGAGTAGACATCCGCCGACTGAGCGTTGCGCTCGGAACGTGGGCTCCCCACTCCATGCCCCACCTTTCCGCTGGTGCGAAGCAAGATCGGCAAGCCCGAGGCGTTTGCCCCTTGCAGCCGCGCGGTCATCTTGCGCGAGTGCATCGGATCGACGCGCGGATCGTTGGCCCCGGTGGTGAACAGAATCGCGGGGTACTTGGTTCCGTTCACGACGTGGTGGTAGGGAGAGTAGGCGTAGAGCGCCCGAAACTGCTCGGGATTCTTCACCGATCCGAACTCGGTGGTGTTGAAGAGCCCGTTGGGCGTCAGCTCGACGCGCAGCATGTCGTAGATCCCGACGTTCGAGATCACGACCCGCGCGAGGTCGGGATGCTGCGTGATCATCGCGCCCATCAGCAGGCCCCCGTTGCTGCCTCCTTGCATCGCGAGATGCGCGGACGAGGTGTACCGATGATCGATCAAGTGCTGGGTGGCGGCGGCGAAGTCGTCGAAGACGTTCTGCTTGTGCGTCAGGTTCCCGGCGAGATGCCAGGCGTCACCGAACTCGCCCCCGCCGCGCAGATTCGCGATCGCGATGATGCCTCCCTGATCGAGCCACAGTCGGCGCGTCGGCGAGAAGCTCGGGCTCATGCTGATGCCATATCCGCCATAGCCGGTGAGCAACAACGGCGCCTTGCCGTCGCGTTTGGTTCCACGCTTCATCAGAATGTTGATCGGAACGCGCGTGCCATCCTTGGAAACCGCCAGCTCGCGCAACACCTGGACGTCGGAGAAATCGGCAGGAGAGCGCATCGCGAGCGCCGTGGGGACGAGCCGGCCGGTCCCGGCGTCGAACCGCGCCCAGTACGGAGGACGCGTATAACTTTCAATTTCGAGCCCCACCCGGTCACCGTCCAGATGCACCAGGTTCGAGACCGAGCTCAGGGAAGGCAAGGGCACGGCGCCGCTCCGGCTCCCCGCGAGATCGAACACGCGCACCTGCGAGGGTCCGCCGAGGATGTCAAGCGCGTACAGCCGACTCTTGGCCGGTACGATCCCCTGGATCGGCGTGACGCTCGCAGGCACCACGACGCGCGCTTCCGCCAGGCGCGCACGACCAAACTCCAACTGCAAGATCTGGCCGTTCGGGGCTCGCTGGCGTGAGAGGAGGTAGAGCGCACGGGGGCCGAAGGCGGCGGCCACGACGCGATCGCCGAACCGAGAGATCTGCTGGAACTCCTGGCCGGGATGCTTCACGTAGAAGGCGTGCTCGCCCCCGTCGCCGTTTCGCACGTCGGCAAGCACACGTTGGCCGTCTTCCGAGGCGGTGACCACGATCTCGGCGATCTTGGGCAGCTCCTTGCCGAGCACGTAGCGGTCGGCGCTCGCGGGGGTGCCGAGCCGATGGAAATAGAGCTGCTGCCAGAACGGAAGATCTTCCCTCGGGCGCTCACCCGGGGTGGGGTATCGGGTGTGGTAAAAGCCGCTCCCGTCCTCGTCCCAGGCGACGCTCCCTCCCGCGGTTCCCCCGTTCACGCGTGGCACGAAGTCCGAGAGCCGGGCCCCGGTGCGCGTATCGTACACGTACACCGTCCCCGACTCGCTGCCGCCGCGCGAGAGCGACACCGC
>VBOY01000069.1:37442-40280 GCA_005893295.1 Candidatus Eiseniibacteriota bacterium
CGCGATCGATCGAGGGGAGACGCACGATCATCGGCTGCTGCTTCGGCGGCTCGTCCTTGAGCGCGAAGTAGATGCCGCTGCGGAACTGGAGATCGGAATACGCGGGAGCGATGTCTCGGGTGAGGGTGTCGAGACGCTTGAGGATCGCGCCGTGATCCGGGAGGCGATCGAGATAGCCACGCGTGACGGCGTTCTCGGCGGCGCTCCAGCGCCGCACCGCGGGATCGTCCCAGTTCTCGAGCCACCGATAGTCGTCGGTGACGGTCTGGTCGAAATAGCGATCGTGCACCGGACGCTTGGGCGATGCCGGCAGCGTGGCCGACGCCGGTCGCGACGGCGCGGAGCTGGCCACGCTCGCCAGCGCCACCAACGCGAGAGTGACGCCCAGGGCGGCGTTCGTGCGTGGGAGCACCGAACCGTCGTGGGCGAGGTTGCGCTTCGAAGCGCAGGCCAGGCGTGACGGAGCCATATGGGAACTTCGGCTTTCCACGGCACGCCAGATGCTATCACCCGGCGGATCGTCACACACGCTCACAAAAGCGGCGGCGTCCCCGCGTTCGATGCTAGTCTCGAGCTGTACGTCGGCGGGGGTCGCACGGGGCCGAAGAGGGCATCGAAGCGAACGTGAGCCACCCTTGGCACGTCACCTGATCGTCGCCGCTCTGGTCGGCGCCGTTGTCCTCAGTTCCTGTGGGGCCGGCACGAGCAGCGACGTCACCCCCCAGGCGACCCAAGGCCCTCCAGAAAACCTGCCGCCGCTGGAACGCCCGCCGCTCGATCCGCCGATTCGGATCACCGCCACGTTCGGGGAATATCGGCGCGGCCATTTTCACGCCGGCGTCGACTTCTCGACCGAGCACAGGGTCGGCCGCCCGGTCTATGCTCCGGTGAACGGGTACGTCGAGCGCGTGCGCACTTCGGGAGCCGGCTTCGGCCGGTCGCTGATGCTACGCACGCCGGACGGCCGCACCATCCTTCTCGCCCACCTGGACGCTTTCGACGAGCCGATCGCTTCGTTCGTCGCCGCGGTGCAGGATTCGAGCGGTGAGTATGAGCAGGAGTTGACCCCACCGCCCAACGCCTTGCCCGTGCGCGCCGGGCAGCGCATCGCCTGGAGCGGTGACAGCGGGGCCGGGCCACCGCACCTCCACATGGAGGTTCGCTTCGGGGCCCTGGCCTACAACCCGCTCCGTCACGGCCTCGCGGTCGCGGACGTCTTCCCACCCGTGCTCCGGCGAGTCATCCTCGAGCCGGTCGACGACGTTTCCTACGTTCAGGGGAGCAGCGCGCCGCGCAGCATCGCCCTGCCGGCCGATACCGTCGTGGTCGAAGGGCGTGTCCGGGTTTGGATCGAGGCGGCCGACGGCGTGACCGACCGCTGGCCGCGAGCCGCCCCGTACGCCGCATCGATGGAGTGGCGTGGCGTGTCGGTGGAGTGCCGCTTCGACCGCATCGCGTGGGACGACGACATGTCGGCCGTCGAATGGGTCTACGACGCCCGAGGCTCGGTGTCTCCACGACATCCGCTGGCGCTGTGGAGCGCGCCCGAGTTCCGGCCCAGCATGCTTGCTGCGTCCGGAGACAAGGCGGGAGCCGGAGTCATCGCGGTCGAGGTCGGAGATCCGCCCCAAGCCTTGACTCTTGCGGTGCGCGACGCTGCCGACAATCGGACCGTACGGCGTGTCATCCTTCGCCCGCCGCGAGCCGACGAGCGCGAACGAATGGCGGCGAGGGCACGGGCTGGCTCGGCCGGCCGGACGCGGCGCGCGGCGGCCCGGCCCGGGTTCGAGCTGATCCCCGTCCAGGGCCCATTCGTCCGCATTCGCTACTCGGGGATCACTCGCGGCAGCCGAGACCTGGCGCTCGGCTTCGCCGGCGAGAGCCTGACGACGAGACCTGCCGACTTCGCCTCGGGCCGCTGGTCCGCGGTGGTGCGCGTGCCGCCGGCGGTCACCGCGATCCTCGCCGCCGGATCGCGCGCAGACGACCGCTGGGAGGTGCGCCGGCCCGTGCGGCTGCTGGCGCTGTCTCCCGAGTCGACGTGCGTCGTGACCGCGACGGAGGCCGGGGCATCCTATCGCTGGTCGTTCCCGCGGAACGCGGCCTTCGCGCCGACGTTCCTGACCTACGACTCGCTCGCGCCGAGCCGCGCGTCGCCGGGCCTTAAGCCCGTGAGCTCGGTGATGGAGCTCGAGCCTTCGGGTTGGCCCTTGCGGCGGCCGGCCCAGGTCGAGGTCGTGATGCACGATCGCGACCATGGTCACGCCGCACTGTTCGTGCAGCGCTCCGGCGCCTGGATTCCGGCACGCGGGGAGAGCGTGACGAGCGCACCTTCGGGAGAGCGCGTGGAAGGCCTCGCCGTCGTGCTGGGACGAGTCGCGGCATTCGATGACGTCGCGGCTCCGCGCGCCGGAATCGCTCGCGTCGTGCGCCTCCGCACCGGCGCCCCGAATCGCTGGGCGCTCCAGTGCGCGGTGATCGAGCGCGGAAGCGGCGTGGACGCGAGCCGAACCCACTTGATGGTCGATGGACGTCAGGTGCCTTCGGAATGGAACGCGGAGCGCGGCGTCCTGCGCTGGCGACCCCTGCACCCGCCGCCCCGCGGCGCGCATCGCTACGAGGTCGTCGTGACCGATCGCGCGGGCTTAGAATCACGCGGAAGCGGCGGATTTGTGGCTCGCTAGATATATGTTGTGGGGGCCTTCACGTGGTCTCACCGCGGCATCTCGGAAAGCTTGCCGTGTGTGCTTTAGCTCCTGGTGAGCTGGAGGCCGAAGTACTGGGGAGACAGCGAAATAACCCTCGGCCGCTGTGAAGATGCTTCAACACCCCCCGGGG
>VBOY01000127.1:0-5525 GCA_005893295.1 Candidatus Eiseniibacteriota bacterium
CACCATCACCACCGCCGCGGAGTACACGACGTCGTTCACCACCCGCTCGCCCCGCACGGCCAGGGTGGCGCCGATCCCCGCGAAGATCAGCCCGACCTCGCCCCGCGGGATCATGCCGAGGCCGACCGCCAGGCGATCGGTCCCGCGCTCGAGCACGCCGAGCGCGCAGGCTTGCTTGCCGATCACGGCGGCGAGCGTCAACAGCGCGGCGAACCCCAGCACGCCGCGGGTGGCGAACACCGACAAGTCCACGCGCATCCCCATCAGCACGAAGAAGACCGGCACCAGGAAGGTCGCGATCGGCTGGAGCAGCTCCTCGATCGTCCGGCTGCGCGCGTCGCGCGCCTCGAGCTCGCGGTACTGCGCCCGATCGAGGATCAAGCCGGCCGCGAACGCGCCCACGATCGGCGCCAGCCCCGCCGCGCCGGCCAACAAGGCGAGCCCGAAGCAGAACGCCAGCGCCACCGAGAGCAGCAGCCCTTCGCCGCGCATCCGGCTCGCCACGCGAAAGGCGCCGGGCGCGAGCCACTGCCCCAGGATCACGGCGCCCGCCAAGAACACCAGCGACTTACCGACGATCCTAAGCACGGAAACCGGATCGAAAGCGACGCCGCGGTCGGTGGCCCGGATGATTCCGGCGACGACCGCGAGCACGATCAGCCCCAGCACGTCGTCGATCACCGCCGCACCGAGGATGATGCGCCCTTCCTGGCTCCCCGTGCGGCCTAAGTCGGCGAGCACGCGGGCGGTGATCCCCACGCTGGTCGCGCACAACGTGGCCCCCACGAACCAGTGGGTGAGCGGGTTGTGGGTGGGGAAGAACCACGCCGACACGAAGAAGCCCAGCACCATGGGGGCGACCACGCCCAGCGCCGCAACCAGCAGCGACGAGAGGCCCACGGCCATCATCTTCTGTAGGCTCGTCTCGAGCCCGACGCCGAACAGGAGAAGGAGCACGCCGACCTGCGCCAGGATGTCGATCCCGGGCAGCGTGCGCAGGGCGTCGAGCCCGTGGTAGCCGACCAGACCCAGGTTGCCGAGCAGGATCCCGACCACCAGCTCTCCGAGCACCGCCGGCTGGCCGAGGCGTTCGAGCAGGTGGCCGCCTAGCCTGGCGCCGACCAGGATCAACACCAGCGCGGCCAGGATGGGGAGCATGTCGGGCGCGTGCGATGCCAGGGTGGAAGCCGCCTGCGCCGCGCCCGAGACCAGCGGCAGCGTCGCGACCGCGGCGAGCGTCACGGGCGCGCCACGGCCTGGCGCATGAGAGCGAACCCACGCGCCATGCCTCGTTTCACGTCGCGCTCTCCAAGGGGTGAACCGGTGCCGCGAACTTGTACGCCGAGACACACCACCGCTTCTCGCCCTCCAACCACTCGCAGAACAGCCAGTCGGGGCCGATGATCTCGAGGGCGAGGTGCGGATGGAGCGGGCACGTCTTCGCGCGCTTGGCACCGGCGAGAAGGGCCTCGCGCGCGCGGCCCTTCAAGTAGTGACACAGGGCGGTGTTGGCAGCATTGCCGAGGTCGTCCGAATCCATCGTTCCTTGAGAAGCCATCGACATGCTCCCGCGCGTGACAGCCCTCGACTCGCTCGAACGACTCGATTTGAGTTCGGTAGGTGTACGCCAACGAGAGGAGGACGGCAAACCTGCCGATAACGCCAGCAGGGCAGCGGCATGGGCTGGAATTCGCTGGCACCAGACGCGGTCACGAAGGGGGCCAAGGCCACCGTGGCAACACATCAAAGCCCACTCGTGCTCGCCGTTTTCGGTGCCGTGGCGTTCTCCACCGTCGTCGCGGGCGCGGCGCCGGATTCCGCGTCGCCGCCGCGCGCGACCGGAGCTGCCATCGTGCCCGGGCGCGGCGCGCAACCGCTCGGGGCACAGGCGGTGGTCGACACGCCCTGGGTGGTCGAGCGGCCCCATCCGCGCGCGACCTACGGTTCGTTCGGACGCGCCGGCGCTGGGCTCCGGACGCTGGTGCGTCGGGCCCTGGGCGCCTACGCGGACTCGGGGGCGTGGCAGCGGGCCGACACCAGCTTCCTCTATCGCGACCAGGTGGAGCTCCGCCGCTCGATCCAGGGAGACCCCTACTGGGTCGTGAACGATCGGGAGAAGCCCTCGCGCGTGTCCGGGCTCAGGATGAGCCTCACGACTCGCACCGTCGAGGCTTCGGACGTCGCATCGATCCGCGCCCCGCTCGAGGCCGCGGGATGGGCCGAGGATGCCGCCTACTCGGCCGACGGGCCCGACGGGACGGTGTTCGCGTACGTGTGCCGCGAGGCGTTATGCGTGGTCCAGGGGTCATGGGACGGCGGCGACGGCTCAGACAGCACCTACGTGCCAGAGCCCGGCGAGTCGATCGAGCTGCTCTGCGTGCCGCGCGTGCCCGGTCGGGCGCCGAAACGCTAAGGGCCGGACACCGGCGTTCCCGCCCCTCCCGCTCCCTCCTTCAGCTCCTTCCACAGGAACGTGTAGGCCATTGCCCACATGTAGGCTTGCTGCGCGTTGTTTGCCGCCCCCGCGTGCCCACCCTCGAGATTCTCGTAGTAGCGCACGTCGTGCCCCTGGGCTTTCATCTTGGCCACCATCTTGCGCGCGTGGCCGGGGTGCACGCGGTCGTCCCGCGTCGAGGTCGTGAACAGCACCGGCGGGTACTTCACGTCCTTCTTCACGTTCTGGTACGGGGAGAAGGTGCGAATGAACTGCCATTCTTTCGGATCGTCGGGATTCCCGTATTCCGCCATCCACGAGGCGCCGGCCAGCAGTTTGTGGTAGCGCCGCATGTCGAGCAGCGGCACCTGACAGACGATCGCTCCGAACAGATCGGGCCGCATGGTGAGCATGTTTCCCATCAGCAGGCCGCCGTTCGACCCGCCGTTGATGCCGAGGTGCTTGGGGCTCGTGATCTGGCGCCGGATCAAGTCTTCGGCGACGGCGATGAAATCCTCGTACGCTCGTGGCCGGTTGGCTTTGATGGCCGCTTCGTGCCAGGTGGGGCCGAACTCGCCGCCGCCGCGGATGTTCGCGATCACCAGCACGCCGCCCTTCTCGAGCCAGCCGGCGCCGCGCAGGCCGCTGTAGGTCGGCACCTCGGAGATCTCGAAGCCGCCATAGCCGTAGAGCAGCGTCGGCGCCGCGCTGTCGGGCTCGAGAGCCTTGGGCGCCACCTCGAAGTAGGGCACTCGCGTGCCGTCCTTGGAGACGGCCTCGTGCTGGCTCACCGTCAGGTTGGTTGCGTCGAAGAACGCGGGGGTCTGCTTGAGCTTCTCGGGCGGTCCGCCCCCGGCGGTGCCTAAGTGGTAGCTCGTGGGCGTCAGGAAATCGGTGATGGTGAGCGTGTAGTCGTCGGAGGTGAGCGGATCCACGGCCGAGGCGTCGATGGAGCCAAACTCGGGCATTCCCGGAAGCGGCGTGCGTGACCACCGATCGCCCTCTCGGCGGACCAGGTAGACCCGGCTCTTCACGTTGTCGAGCTCGTTCACCAGAATCGCGCTGCGGGTGGTGGCGTAGCTGTCGAGCGAGGTGCGCTCGCCAGGCTCGAACAGCATGTCGAACGAGCGGCCACCCGCCAGGAAGTCGTCGAGCTTGGTCGCCAGCAGCGCGCCTGCGGGCCACGTTCTGCCCCCAGCGCTCCACGGAGTCCTCAACCGAAGCAGGAGCCATTCCCGCCACACGTCCGCGGTGGCGTCGTCAGGCTTCTCGATCTTGACCAGTTGGGCGCCGCAGCGCAGGAACAGCTGGTCGGTGTAGAAGGTGACGTTGCGCGCCACGAAGTCGCGCTCGAAGCCGGGCGTGTGGTCGCGGTAGGCGTTAACCGACACGTCGCCGGGCTTCCCCTCGTAGACCGTGCGCGCGGCGGACAGCGGCGTGCCCCGGGCCCATGCCTTGATGATCCGCGGATAGCCCGAGGTGGTCAGCGATCCGGGCCCGAAATCCGTGCCGACGAAAACCGTGTCCATGCTCGCCCACGCGATCGTGCTCTTCGCCTCGGGCAGCGTGAAGCCACCCTTCACGAACGCCTTGGTGGTGAGATCGAACTCGCGCGCCACGTCCGCGTCCGCACCACCTCGCGACAGCGACACCAAGCAACGCGTGTAGTCCGGCGGCAGCGCGTCCGCGCCGTGCCATACCCAGTTTTCGTTCTCGGTCTTGGCGAGCGCGTCCAGATCGAGCACCGTCTCCCACGCCGGATGGTCCTTGCGGTACTCCGCCAGCGTGGTGCGGCGCCACAGGCCGCGCTCGTGGTCCTTGTCGCGCCAGAAATTGTAGTAGGAATCCCCGATCTTCTTGACGTAGGGAATGCGCGCGTCGGAGTTCAGGATCTCGAGAAACCGCGCGTCCATCTTCTTGAAGGCCTCGGACTCGGCCAGCTCCCTGGTGCTCTCGGCGTTGCGCGCGCGAACCCACTCGAGAGCCTTGGCGCCGGTCACGTTCTCGAGCCACAGGTACGGATCGGCGGGGGGAGGAGCGGCCGCATGGGACGGCGTGGAAAGCACCGTCGTCAGGGCCAAGACGGCAAGCAAGCGTCTCATGGTCGATCTCCTGGTCTCGGCGGGAAGCTCGGGGCCGACGGAAACGCGTCACCATTCTGCCGGGGCGCGCGATCGCCCCCCCGGGCCTGCCTCAGGGCCTGAGAGCGTGCACGCCGAGCTTCTTGTACTCCTCGAACTTGAACTTCGGGCTCGTCTGCCTAGTGTGACATTGCATGCAGGTGTTCGCCGTCACACCGCGGTGGATGAGCTTCTTCTTCTCGGCCAAGGGGGCAGAGGCGTGCTTGCTACCCGGGCCATGGCAGGCCTCGCAGGTGACGTTCTCGAGCGCGGCGTTCCTGAGGCTGTCCGCGGCTGGATACCCACCCTCCAGCTCAAACCCCGTGACGTGGCACTTCACGCACTGCGCAGCCTCGGCGGGCGGACCCTCGAGCTCGACCTGGAGCGCATGCGCCATGGCTTCCACCGCCTTCGGGTCGGCGCTCTTCAAGTTGGCCAGCGCCTGGGCGTGCTTGGTCTTCTGCCACGAGGTGTACTGCCTCGCATGGCACAGCTTGCATCGGCCGATGCCGGCATATGCGGCGCCCGGCACCGCCTTGGGCACTTTCGCGTGGTCGGTCTTGAAGAGCTTGCCCGCGTCGGTCAGGTCGGCGCCTCCCGCGGGATTCACATGGCAGCCGGCGCACGCCACCTTGGTGGTACGGGCATAGTCGGGATACGTCCATGCTCGGGCCGCGGTGAGCGCCACCGTCACGATCAGGCTCCCTTGGAGCAGCTCCCGGCGCATGGCTTCTCCTCGTTCCGAGGCGGCGCTCGACGAGACACCTCACGGGCTCGGCGAGCGGTGGACACTCGAGCCCAGGGCGGGTGTAAGGCGCACGGACAGGCAAGGAATGAACCCCGGGCGCATGGCTGTCAAGCGCCGTTCGATCCTGGATTCTAAGGCCGTGCTACCATGGCGCCGCCACCCGAAGCGGACCCTGGAGAACCCATGAAGCGGCAGAACTACGCATCCGGCGCCCCGTGGGAGC
>VBOY01000127.1:5581-6144 GCA_005893295.1 Candidatus Eiseniibacteriota bacterium
CGTCTCGGGATCGACCGCGATCGACGAGCACGGCCAGGTCGTGGGCAAGGGCGACGCCTACGCGCAGACCGTGCAGACGCTGCGCAACGTGGAGCGAGCGCTCGCCTCGCTCGGCGCCCGACTCGAGCACGTGGTGCGCACGCGCATGTTCGTGACCGACATCGCCCGCTGGGAGGAGATCGGCCGCGCGCACGGGGAAGCCTTCGGCGCGATCCGGCCCGCCACCAGCATGGTGGAGGTATCGAAGCTGATCGATCCCGCGATGCTGGTCGAGATCGAAGCCGACGCGGTCGTATTGGAAGGTTGAAAAGAGAATCGTGTGAAGGTCGCCGCTTGGAGTTGCCCCGATTTCGCGGACTGAGAACGGCCGCCCGCGCCGATCGACGGCCGCGCGAGCGGCTATCCTGACGTCAAGACGAGCAAAGTAAACCCGCGCACCTCACAAGTCAGGAAACGTGTCCTCTCAATCACGGAAAGCCGCCTTCGGGCCTCCTCTGCGATGTTTTTCGTCGCCGTCGCGTGGACTCGCTGTAGCCATCTCTTTGCGCGCTCCACCTCTCCCG
>VBOY01000127.1:6166-7322 GCA_005893295.1 Candidatus Eiseniibacteriota bacterium
ACCTGTCAGAGCGTGTGCTGCGAGTTGTCCCGAAGCAGGAAGGGTGGATTCCTCAGTAGATCGCGCTCGAGTACGCAAGAAACACAGGCACGTCCCCCGGCATTACTTCCAAGTGCGACAAAGCAAGGGTCCGCACCCTTTCGCAATGGCCAAGCCCCCGGTGATTCGCTATCAGATCCCGTACAAACGGTGCGTACCACCGCTCGTAAATAGCATCCTCGGTGGCCCGCCTCTCCACGCTATCCGCCGTCGTGGCGATTGCCTCGCCGCCTCCCACTCTCGATTCAGCCAACCCAGCCCGCCACCACGACCGATCAAGGCCAAGACCTCCCAGCCTCGCTTGGGCCAAGGGACCCAGGTGATATATACGGACCTCGGGCCCTTCCACGCGTTGATTCGACGCAAACGAAGCCAGCAATTCCGCGTTTCGGTCAAGGAAGTCATAGAATCTCCCCTGCGCCCGGAAACGATCCCGCTCTGCCTCAAATCGCCCCCGCACCGCGGCACTGGTTGCCACGTAGTCCACGCCCCAGAGTAGCCCGAGGTGATAATAGACGCCGTTCAGATCAACCACGGACATCCCCTCCGTGTGGCGAGATCCAACTTCATCCCCGGCGAGTGGTCCGCCCACCACGAGACCCAGAGGAACGGAGTGATACCAGAGCCTTGCTTCGAATGCCTTCTGAGCGATCCCGGTCGCGTCATGAAACAATGCGCTCCCCACTACCTCGCCGCGCTCCGTTGCTGTCAGAACCTCAGCCCCATATCTCTCCTGCATGAGCAGGTTGCTCTCCGCTACGTGATTCTCCATCCATTGCCGTGCCAGCACCTGCGTCGACGTCCTGGCCTGCGCGACGGCCCTCATTGCACTGATCGACGGCGGCACCAGAAGAATCCCACACGCGATAGCAGTCGATATCGGACGCTGCGCCCTGGGGATCTTTGCAACAGCCCAGATCACACCGGTACTTCCCAGCATTGCCAGCAATGGCACGATCGGCACCAGGTACCTTTCGAAGGCGGCGTGCGCAAGGAGAACAGGGACGGCGTAGGCCATACAGGCAATCCAAAGGCAAGTTACAAGTCTCGAGCGGCGGACGTAATAACACGATATAAGGGTTCCAACTATCCCTGCGTAGCCCACACTGTCTAGAGT